>NZ_JAUTYR010000009.1:0-187058 GCF_041946035.1 Pseudomonas sp. AMR01 | reverse complement strand
GTTAGAATACCGGCCTGTCACGCCGGGGGTCGCGGGTTCGAGTCCCGTCCGCTGCGCCATATTCGGTAACCTGGAACACTGAACGCCAGGTCACCACAGAAAACCCGCTCATTGAGCGGGTTTTTTTTCGTCTGCGATTTGTCGGTTTATCTTTTTCTTGCGCGGCTGGCGCGCCGCCAAGTGCTCAAAGCAGAACGAGGCGGTGCCGAACACGGCAATGATGGTCAGTACGAGCATGCCGAGCGTTGAACTCTCCACGGTGACTTCCTGCGCGATGATGGGGTAGGCAGTCACGTTAGAGGCGAGGTGCATGCCGCTCAATAGACCCGACGCGATCCTTACGGCGGCGAGCCTGTTTTTACGGACTCTTTATGGCGTGTTGCGGCTGTGACGGTAATCGCTGACGGCTTCATATACCGCCTTGCGCAACCGATTGATGCCGCCGATGGGGCGGTGTTCTTCCAGCCCGAACCAAGGGTTGAATGACTGGTTATCGCACGCCAGGTTCAGGGCCGGGGTGTCGAAATCCTGGGCCGGGATTTTCACGGTGGCCACGGTTTCATAAGGCGCATCACTTTCCTTCCATTCAATGCTGGTGTCTTCGATCGGCATGAATTTCTGCGGGTTCTGGCGCTGAACCTGCAACACGAAACACGCCGGTACACGGTCGGTGGACAGTTGCTGGTTCAGGGCGCTGCGCAGGAAATTCGGCAGGTCCTCGTTCTGTTTTGGCAGCGTGTATTGCGGGCAATTTTGCGGGTCGGGGGCAACACGAAACTTGGCGTTGGCTGCGCCAAACTTGTAGGGCGAAACTGAAAAGTAGGTGGTCTGGGTCGGGCTGGCGGGTGCCGGTGCCAGGGTCGCCAGGGCGATAAACAGGTGGCGTACCTGCCAGCTGCGTGGGTCAGCCTTGGGGAAGAATGCCAGGACTTTTTTGCCATCCGCTTGGGCGGCAACGTTTTGCGCGTACTCGGCCACATCGCTGACAAAAAAGTTCGGGTGGCTGAACATCACGAAGTCTTGTTCGGTGCGCGTTTGTTGGTCGGCCATCAGCTGTTTGCCCGGTACATCCAGCAGCTTGAGCGCCATGCCGCGTGCGTCGCGGATGCTGTCGAACTGCGGGTAGGCATTGCCGTTGGACAGCCGCATCATCGCTTGCCAGGTTTTTCCAGGCTCGGCGAACACGCCTTGGCGAAGGGCCGGGTCGAGGTCTGCCAGCACACTGACTTGGGCTTTTACGCAGCCGTGGGCCTTGGCGTGAGCGTCGCGCAAGTAGCGCGTGCCTTCGCGGTGCTGATCGACGATGCGCACGGCGGTCTGGATGATGCCTTGGGTCATCGCCGCTTCACCGGGTGGCACCTGTTCATTCGGCGACACCGGGCCGCTGTGTTGCCAGGCGAACCAGGCGGTCGCCGCCAGCCAACCGAGTAAACCCAGGCCCACCAGCCACAGCAGGGTTTTGCCGAGAAACCTGCCCAAGGCCAGCCAGAGGCGTGCGAGAGGGGAACGTTCGGTGTATTGCGATCGAATAATCATGGCAACTGTTGCTCCAGCGGGCCGCCCAGCACTTTGAGGTATTCCAGCAGCGCCAGGCGTTCCTGCGGCAGCAAGCTGCGGCCGATCACGCCGTTGCCACGTTTGCCGGCACGGAATTCGTGGCCGCTGTTGTGGTTGCCGGTGAGGTGTGTGTCGAACATAAAGGCGTTCTTGAACGCGGCGGTCTGGAAGCCCAGGTGGCGCGGGTCGTAGTCGAAAGTGCCTTTATAGAAAGTGGTGCTGCGCTCGTCCTGAGGCGAGAGCAGTTGGTAGATCGTCGGTACCGAGCCGTTGTGCAGAAACGGCGGGGTGGCCCACACACCGGTCAGTGGCCGCGCCTTGTAGGCGCGCAATTCGCGCACGCCGATGGGCAGGCCGTAGCCGTCCAGGCGCGGGCGCTCGGCGGGAGTCACCCCGGCGGCGCGGTAGGCGCGGTCCTCGACGAAGGCGGTGACGTACGCCAGGCCCTTGGCCACGGACATTTTTTTCAGGTCCAGTGGTTCGGTCGGCGTGGGGTGCAATTCGACGTTGAGCCTTGCCAATTCCGCCGGGTCCCAGTGCAAGGCGCTGAGGTCATAGCGTTGGTCGGCGATATTGCTGGCGGCATTGGGGTCTGTGCCGATGTAGTCCACCGGGAGCATTTTCAACTGCTGCACCGGGCGGCCATTTTCCTGGGTGATGGTGGGGACATGGCAACCGGCGCAGTTCTCGGCGAACAATGTGCGGCCGCTGGCAGCGAGGGGTTTGTCGACGGCCCCGAACAGGTCTTCGGGCCAGGTCGGCGGTTTGAGGCGTTGCAGGGTTTCTTCGATCAGGTTCAGGTCGCGCACGCGCACGCTGGACTGGTAGCGCGCATCGCCTTGCAGGGGTTGGCCGGCGCTGTCGAAAAAGGTCAGGGTGGCGCCAACGCCGAGGGCTTCGCCGATATTGCGCGCCATCGGTTGCTGGGCCGAGCCGTTCCATTGCACCCAGTCGAAGGTCCAGATATCCCACAGTTGCGGGTAATCCACCGGCGCGTTGGCGACGCGGTAATTCTGCGGGGAGATGGCGTCGCCGAAACTGGCGTTGGCGATGCGGCCGAATGCGTCCGTGCGGCCAGGGCCCTCTTCGGTGGGGTAGAGGCCGCGGTGGGTATCGTTCCAGGCGACTTTGAGGAACTGGTTCAGCGACTGCTTGAAGTCCTGGCGCAGTTGGCTGTGTTCGGCATCGTAGCGATCGCCGAGTACCTGGCGGGCGAAGCGCTCGAATTTCCACGGGTTGTAATAGGTGGCAGCAAGGCTGGCGACCAGCGCCTGGCCAAAACTGCCACCGCGCAAGGTCGGCACGCTGGACGGCAGCACATGTTGGGCTGAGCCGCCATCGATGCGCAGAGCCTGGCCTTTGAAATGCAACTCGCCGGTGTGGCAGGCGGCGCAGGTGATGTCCAGGTATTCAACGGTGCTGCCGGCGTTCTGGTGCCGTGCAAAACCCACGGGCAGGTTGCCGGGGTTTTGCGCTGTCGGGACTTGCCTGGGGTCGACCAGAAAGCCAAAGCGCGCCAGGTACTGCGGCGTGGCAAAACGCTTGTCCGAGAACGGCAGTTCGAGGGCGGTGAACCAGTCGTAATGCAGGCCCTTTACCTGGGTGCCCTGGGGCGTGAAGTAGTAGGTCTGGCGGTCGGCGGCGCTCCATTGATCCTGGTAGTGCACCTGCTCCACCGGGGTGTAATCCGGCAGCTTGGGGTTGAGGGTGTAATAGAGCAGCACCGCCAGTAGCAGGCCGGAGGCTATGAGTATCAGAAGTAATACACGAAAAAAAATGCGCAAGATAACGGTCCTTGTCGAGTTGTTGCGTTCTTATGCCATTGCACCACGAGTGCGGCAAGTGGCCAGTAAGTTGGTCTTGAGGTGTGCCGCGATCCATCGCGGGCCACCATCATGAATGAAATTGCTTTTAAACACGTGAACTTATCAGCAGTTTCCCCCTCAGATGCCGGTAGCCATTGGTCGTGGCCGCCTGATAAGCTCGCGACTTTACTCGAATGCCCTTTTGGCGCACGAACAAGGAAATAGCATGAAACAGCATCGGTTGGCGGCGGCGGTGGCCCTGGTTAGCCTGGTACTTGCGGGTTGTGATTCGCAGACCAGCGTAGAGCTGAAAACCCCGGCGCAGAAAGCTTCCTACGGCATCGGCCTGAACATGGGCAAAAGCCTTGCCCAAGAAGGCATGGATGACCTGGACTCCAAAGCGGTAGCCCAAGGCATCGAAGATGCCGTTGGCAAGAAAGAGCAGAAGCTGAAAGACGACGAGCTGGTTGAAGCGTTTGCCGCACTGCAGAAGCGTGCAGAAGAACGCATGACCAAAATGAGCGAAGAGTCGGCAACCGCCGGCAAGAAATTCCTCGAAGAGAACGCCAAGAAAGACGGCGTAGTCACCACTGCTTCCGGTCTGCAGTACAAGATCGTGAAGAAGGCCGACGGCCCTCAGCCTAAGCCTACCGACGTAGTGACTGTTCACTACACCGGCAAGCTCACCAACGGCACTACCTTTGACAGCTCCGTGGATCGCGGCAGCCCGATTGACCTGCCGGTCAGCGGCGTGATTCCAGGTTGGGTCGAAGGCCTGCAACTGATGCACGTTGGCGAGAAGGTTGAGTTGTACATTCCGTCTGATCTGGCCTACGGCGCACAGAGCCCGAGCCCGGCGATTCCAGCCAACTCGGTGTTGGTGTTTGATCTGGAACTGTTGGGGATCAAGGACCCGGCCAAGGCTGAGGCTCCTGACGCTCCGGCTGCACCTGCTGCACCTGCCGCCAAGAAGTAACTAGCGGCTGGACACATACAACGCCCCGTTTCGACGGGGCGTTGTTGTTTGTGCTTGGTTGGGGGTTTGCTTTTTAAGTGTATATCCGTTGCTGCGGTGATGGCTGATATGGGTTCCGCTCTTACAGCGGGTCACTTTTTGAAGAGCGCAAAAAGTAACCAAAAACGCTCCGCCCCACCACTTGGCACCTCGCTATGGCTCGGTGTGCCCTCACTCCGGCTTGAAACCGTGGGCCGCCGCGATGGGCCATCCTTGGCCCAGCGCGGCTAACCCGGCGTCCTGCCGGGTTACCCACGGTTTCAAGCCTGCGTTCGGCCATCGTGGTTTACGGGGCGTCTGAGATCAAGATCAAAAGCAAGATCAAAAGCAAGAGCACGGCGGCCTGAGAGCCGACCTGAGTGGTTGGATCAAAAGCGGGATTCAGTGTGTGGAGGTATTGAAGTCTTACTCGGTCAAAACTGTGGGAGCGGGCTTGCTCGCGAATGCGGTGGGTCAGCCACCAAATCCATCAACTGACACACCGCCTTCGCGAGCAAGCCCGCTCCCACAGTTGATCTTAATACATCAGGAAGAACGCGATCCGCCCTCGCAAAAACAGCGCCTTTGATTCAACCACTCAGGTCGGCTGCTAGGCCACCGTGCTTTAGATTTTGATCTTGATCCGAGGCACCGAGTGGTGGGGCGAAGACCTTTTGGTTACTTTTGGCTGGGCCGGCATTCCCGGCGTTTGCCAAAAGTGACCCGCTGTAAGAGCGGAACCCCTATCAGCCATCACCGCAGCAACGGATATGCCCCCCCCCAAATCCAATCGAACATCCTCAACCTGCCACAGTCTGATGTAAGACCTGAGCACGGGTAGCCGCACATAACCGCCAAGTCAATGAAATCTTGGGTTTTTCTTATGTGCGCAAAAAACGCCCGATCTGACTGTACGCCTTGTAGTCCGTGGCTTTCAGCCAAAAAAACAGGCTCTGTTCACAAGGTTATCCACAATTTGTGTGGATAACCTTTTATGTCGCCTGGAACTGGAGTGACGAATGAAACCACCCTTCAATTTCACCCGTTTCCTGCCCATGGCCGCGCGCTTGCTCGGTCGTGGCCGTTTGCCAACGCTGCTGTTTGCCGTGGCTGCCAAAGGCTCAAGCCAGGGCAATCGCCTGGGCAAGCTCAAGGATGATCTCAAATTGCTCCAGGCCCTGTGCCTTGCTTACTGGCGCGGCGAGTACCGGGCGATCAGCCCCAAGGCGCTGATTTCGGTGGTGGCGGGGCTGATGTACTTTCTCAGTCCGATTGATGCGATCCCGGACTTCATCCCCATGTTCGGTATGCTCGACGACATCGCCGTGCTGGCCTGGGTCATGAAGACACTGGACGGCGAACTGAGCGCCTTTCGCGCCTGGCGTGACGCCCAGCGCCCGGAAAAGCTTGCGGTGGTTGAGCGCCTCCCAGCGACGCCTGCACTACTGGCTGAGGAAAACCCGCAAAAAAACCGATGACACGTATATCCCCCTGCGACCTTTGTGGCTGTTAGGATTACACTTCTAAGGAAAGAACTTACTTAGTAAGTGTTGTTATCCTACGGGGCAGACATGGATATTCAGATCATTTCACGCGAAGGCGAACCCGAGTACGCGGTGTTGCCATGGGACACGTACCAGGCGCTACTAAAAGCAGCCGGTCAGCAGCAACCCACGCTTGCTCCATCTCCCTCTGTCACCGCCGCCCCCGCACAGGAACTGCGACCGCTCGCAGACCTGCGCGGCCTGCGCGAAGCCAAAGGCCTGGCCGTCGAAACCCTGGCCCGCACTGTGGGCATCAGCCCCTCGTATCTCGGATTGATCGAAAGTGGTGAACGCCAGCCGGATGCCGCGATACGCCGCAGCCTGGCCTGGGAATTGGGCGTGGCAGGTTGGAGGGATGAATCTTGAGCCTACGTATCAGTCGTCAACACTGGGACGGGTTAATCAACGAACTGGATCAGGCGCGCCGTCAGCGGCATCTGCTGACCTACCGCGCGTTGCTGGAGCGCCTGCAATTCCCCACACCGGCGATGCAAACCCTGGCCTCCGCCCTTGAACACCTGGCCGCGCTGGACGCCAAGGCTGAGCAGCCGTTGCGCAGTTCACTGGTGATCAGCCAGGGCGCCAGTCGCCTGCCGCGTACCGGTTTCTTTGAGTGCGTGGAGCGCCTGGGGCGTTTCAGCGGGCCATCCGATGGCGTGGCCGCCGCGTCCTGGCATGCTTCGGAAGTGGTGCGCGTGTTCGAGTATGAGTATCCCGAATCGGCCGAGGCCTAAAGCGTCTGGGGCAGCATCTCCAGGCTGTCGATCACATGGATGCTATAGCCGGCGATGTTCTTGGCATGGTGCTTGGCCTGCGACGCCAGCTCTGCCAGTTGGCTGGCATCAAGTTGCCCACACGCCTGTGGATAGAGATGCACCACACCAATCGACAGTGACAACAACGCAAACTCCTGACGCACACCCTGGCGGTTCAGCGCCACGAAGCATCCGGCGTCGAGGTGTTCAGCGCGGTAGAAGCGCCGACATTGGGTGTGGAAGTCGTCCAGCAACTGGTTGAGCCGTTTGCGCCAATCCTGCGGGCCCAGCACCAGCAAAAAGTCATCGCCGCCGATATGCCCGACAAAGTCGCGGCTGGGATCGACCCGGTCGTTGAGGCACTGCGCCAGGCACAGCAACACTTCATCCCCACGCCCGTAGCCGTAGATATCGTTAAACGGCTTGAAGCTGTCGATGTCCACGTAACAGATCACCGACTCGCGTTGCTGCTGTAACAGACGCGTCAGGCACTGCTGGATCGGCACGTTGCCGGGTAGCAACGTCAGCGGGTTGGCGTACCGCGCCTGTTGGATTTTCAGCTCGGTGATCAGCTTGAGCACATCGATCACCCGACCCAATCCCAAATAATCGCCGTTGAGCGTGATGATGAAGTCTTCTTCAATGCGTTGACGCGCGCGGCTGGTGAGCAGGCGGCTGACCTGTTGCAAGGACTGGCTCAACTCCACCGCCAGGAAGTCATCGCTCATCAGGCGGCTGATCGGTTTGCGTGCGAACAAATCGGTAGCGAAGGGCTTGAGCAGTGCATCAGACAACGAATGCCGATGCACGATGCCCACTGGGTGACCACGCCCGTCCAGCACCGCCAGGGAATTGAGGTTGGCCTGGCGGCGAAACGATTCCAGCACCTGGGCGGTGGCGGTGTCCTGGTCCACCGCAGGCTGTTCGATGAGCAGGGCGCTGAGGTCGCTGGCTTCTTCACTGAGGGCGATGTTGGCGGTGTCCGGTTTGGGCAGCATCAGGCGCGCTTCTTGTGGCGGCTGTTCCTGCGGACGGCACAGCAGGTAACCCTGAACCAGATCGACGCCCATTTCCGTCAGCACTGCCAATTCCTCTGGTAACTCGATGCCTTCGGCAATCACCTGCGCCCGAGATGCCTTGGCAATTTGCAGTATCGAACCGACAAATTCGCGCTTGAGCGCGTCCTGGTGGATGCCGTCGATGAAATGCCGATCGATCTTCACGTAATCCGGCCGCAGCTCCGACCACAAACGCAGGCTGGAGTAACCGGCGCCCAAATCATCGAGTGCGATGGCAAAACCCATGTCGCGGTAATGGTGCAGGGCGGTTTGCAGCAGGTCGAAATCATCGGTGGGGGTTTGTTCGGTAAGTTCGATCACCACCTGGCTCGGTGGAATGCCGAAGTCGCGCAGCAGTTGCAGCGTGCGCCCTGGCTGGTGCGCGGTTTCCATCAGGGATTCCGGCGAGATATTCAGGAATAGCTTGCCTGGCAACTTCTGTTCGCTGAACCGCCGGCACGCGCTTTCGCGGCAGGCCATTTCCAGTTCGCTGAGGCGCCCGGCGTGGCTCGCCACCGAAAACAGGGCGACGGGGGAGTGCAGGGGGCTGTTGGAAGGGCCACGGCTGAGGGCTTCATAGCCGAGAATGCGTCGTTCGGATAAACAGATGATCGGTTGGAACAGGCTGTGCAAACTGCCTTGAGCCAGGATTGAGCCCAATGCATTCAGCTGTTCGTTCATGGTCATGGTGATCTCGATCGAAAAAAAAGGACCGCAGGCGATGAGCCTGCGGTCCTTCATTTCACGACAGAATGATGTCTATATGATGACACTCCGAGGAGCGCTCACATTAATTTGCCATCGTTTACTGCTTGGCCACCTGCTTGCTGATCTTCAAGTAGTCCAGCAGTGTCCGGCCCGCTTCGGACAGGTAAGCGTCGTCTTCCGGTTTAACTTTTTCCGGTTCGGCCGCCAGTGCATCGTCGTCTTCTTTCTTCAGTTCCTTGAGTGGATCCTCGCCCTTGGCTTTGCGGCGAATATTCTCCAACACCAGTTGCTGATTCTCGATGTCGGCGTGCTGCTTACGGCGGTCCGCTTCATTGAGGCTGACGGTTTTCTCTTCCATCAGCTTCTTGGCCAAGGCCAGCTTGTCGCGGATAAACACGAACTCGGCATCCTTGGCGGAGCGAGCATCATGGTCCGCTTTCAACTCGGCCAGGTACGGCTTGAACGGGTCCGATGCAGGCTTGATCGCAGGACGGATAGTGTCCCACGGCATGGCTTCCGGCAGGGCGCTCTCGCCGATTTCCTTGGTGTCGATGACCGACGGGAAGTCGACATCCGGCAGCACGCCCTGGTGCTGGGTGCTCTGCCCGGAAACCCGGTAGAACTTGGCGATGGTCAGTTTCAGTTCGCCATGGTTCAGCGGCTGAATGGTCTGCACAGTGCCTTTACCGAAGGTCTGGCCACCGATGATCAACGCGCGGTGGTAGTCCTGCATGGCGCCGGCGAAAATCTCCGAAGCCGAAGCCGAAAGGCGGTTGACCAGCAATGCCATTGGCCCTTTGTAGAAAGCGCCCGGGTTCTCGTCTTCCAGCACGTCAACACGGCCGTCAGCGTTGCGTACCAACACGGTCGGGCCCTTGTCGATAAACAGGCTGGTCAGCTCGGTGGCTTCCTGCAGGGAACCGCCGCCGTTATTGCGCAGGTCAATGACCACGCCGTCAACTTTGTCTTTCTGCAGCTCTGTCAGGATTTTCTTGACGTCGCGGGTGGTGGACTTGTAGTCCGGGTCACCGGCACGGAACGCCTTGAAGTCCAGGTAGAACGCTGGAATCACAACAACGCCCAGCTTGTAGTCCTTGCCATCCTGCTTGAGGTTGAGGATCTGCTTTTGCACGGCCTGGTCTTCGAGCTTCACCGCTTCGCGAGTAATCGAAACGATTTTGCTGGTCTGATCGTTCGGCGCGTTGGTGTGCGGAATCACTTCCAGGCGCACCACGCTGCCTTTCGGCCCGCGGATCAGCTTGACCACTTCGTCCAGGCGCCAGCCGACCACATCGACCATCTCTTTGTCGCCCTGGGCAACGCCGATGATCTTGTCAGCCGGGGCAACCTGCTTGGTCTTGTCTGCAGGACCTGCCGGCACCAGACGCACGATTTTCACCTGGTCGTTGTCGCTTTGCAGGACGGCACCGATGCCTTCCAGCGACAGACTCATGTTGATATCGAAGTTTTCCGCGTTATCCGGCGACAGATAATTGGTGTGCGGGTCGTAGGACATCGCGAAGGTGTTGATGTAAGCCTGGAAGATATCTTCGGCACGGGTCTGATCCAGACGTGCCAGCTGATTCTTGTAGCGCTTGGTCAACAGCTCTTGAATGGCCTTCGGCTCTTTGCCAGCGATCTTCAAGCGCAGCACTTCGTCCTTGACGCGTTTGCGCCACAGGTCGTCGAGCGCGGCGGTGCTGGTCAGCCAGGGCGCGTCCTTGCGATCCACCAGAAGGGTTTCCTTCTGGGTGAAGTCGAGCTTGTCGACGCCCTTGTCCAGCTCTGCCAAGGCGAAGTCCAGTCGCGCTTTCACGCGGTCCAGGTAACGCTTGTAGATGGTGAAGCCGGGCTGCAGGTCGCCGCTTTTGAGGAAGTCGTCGAACTGGGTCTTCCACTTGTCGAACTCAGCGATATCGCTGGCCAGAAAGTAGCTGCGCGATGGATCCAGCAGCTTGAGGTAGCTGTCATAGATGATCACCGAGCGAGCGTCGTCCAGCGGCGGCTTGCTGTAGTGATGGCGCTTGAGCAACTCGACAACGTTAAGGCTGGCAATCACCTCATCGCGATCAGGCTGAAGGTTGTCCCAGCTGTTGGCTGCGAACGTATTGGTCGAGGTCGACGCGAAGCCGAGACCAATGAAAAGAGCGAGGGCGGTGCTTGGGAACAAATGCTTCATGCTGATTCGACGCGGGGGCAATTGATAACGCATATTAGGCCGTCTTTGAGGGAGCCGGTTCCATATGGTCCGGTCGCATAATGCAAAAAGCCCGGTGCTACAGCTACGGGCTCAGTCCAGAGTCACTATGGAGGCACTGTGAAAGCATTGCAAGGCGTTGACGGTCACGTGGAGTGGTTGGATGAAGCCCGTCCTACCTGTGATGTAGGCCAAGTTCGCATTCGAGTGGCGGCAGCGGGCCTCAATCGCGCCGATTTATTGCAACGTTCGGGGCTCTATCCGCCCCCGCCGGGCGCCAGCCATGTGCTGGGGCTTGAGTGCTCCGGAGTGATCAGCGAGGTCGGCGCGGGGTCGTCCTGGCAGGTCGGCGATCGCGTTTGCGCGCTGCTGGCCGGTGGCGGCATGGCCGAAGAAGTGGTGGTGGACGCGCGCCACGTGCTGCCAGTGCCGGAAGGTTTGTCGCTGATCGAAGCCGCAGCATTGCCTGAGGTGTACAGCACCGCATGGCTCAACCTGTTCCAACTGGCGGGCCTCAAACCCGGCGAAAAAGTGTTGCTGCATGCCGGCGCCAGCGGCGTGGGTTCAGCGGCGATCCAGTTGTGCAAGGCGTTTGGCAGCCCGTGCTGGGTCAGCGTCGGCTCGGCGCAACGTCTGGCGTACTGCGAGGCGCTCGGCGCACAGGGCGGCGTGGTGCGTACTGACGGCATTGAGGGGCTGCGCGACTTTGGGCCGTTCGACGTGATCCTCGACCCGGTGGGTGGCAGCTACGCGGCACTGGACCTCAAGCTGTTGGCGCTGGATGGTCGATGGGTGTTGATCGGTTTGATGGGCGGGCGCGATGCGCAACTGGACCTGGCGCAGGTGCTGGGCAAGCGCATCCAGTTGCTCGGCTCGACCTTGCGTAGCCGCAGCGATCAGTTCAAGGCAGACCTGTTCAGTGACTTGAGCCAGCATGTGTGGCCGCTGTTTGCCGAGGGCCGACTGAGCCCGCAACTGGCCAAGACGTTCCCGATCAAGGATGCCGAAGCGGCGTTTGCCGAGCTGGCGACCAATCAGATTTCCGGGAAGCTTGTTTTGGTGATTGACGAGAGCGTGAGCTGATTTCAGCTTGAAATGCAGTCACTGTGGGAGCGGGCTTGCTCGCGAATGCGGTGTCTCAGTGAAGAATATTTCATCTGGCATACCGCATTCGCGAGCAAGCCCGCTCCCACATTTTGACCTCATTTCAATTTTGAGCGGTCAGTGTCAGGTCCAGTGGTGGACTGGCCAGCCAGCTTGTTCCGCATGCTCACGCAACACCGGATCCGGGTTCACCACCTGCGGGTGATCCACCTTCAACAGCAGCGGCAAGTCATTGCGCGAATCCGAATAGAAATACGCCCCTTCCAGCGTCTCACCTTCCTGCTCCAGCCACGCCAGCAAGCGGGTGATCTTGCCTTCGCGATACGTCAGTACGCCCACGGTATGGCCGCTGTACACGCCATGGCTGACCTCCAGATCAATCCCCAGCACCTCATCGATACCGATGCGCGCCGCAATCGGTTCGACCAGGTGCGTGCCCGACGCAGAAATCACCAGAATCCGGTCGCCATTCGCACGGTGGCGGGAGATGGTCTTGGTGGCGTCGCTGTAGATCAGCGGCTCAATCACGTCCTCGACCCAAGGTTCTACCAAATGCTCGATTTCTTCCGGTGTGCGGCCGATCATCGGCTCCAGGCTGAAGTCCATGAAGTCCTCCATGGCCAGCTTGCCCTGGCTGTAGGCGGCCATCAGTTCGTCGTTCTTGCGCATGAACGACTCAGCGTCGACCCAGCCCAAGCGGCCCATCTGCTCGCTCCACAGGGTGGCGCAGTCGCCATGAATGAGCGTTTCGTCCAGATCAAAAATTACCAGTGCCATCAGTCATATGTCCTCTATATACACAGCGGCCTCAGGCTACCTCACACAAGGCGCTTGGATCGATGGAAAGTGCCAGGCGCTGACCGTCGGGGTGCAAATCGTCGGCAGAGCGGTTGAGCACATCGACCACCAATTCCACGCCGCGCGCTTCGATGCGGTAACGAATCACGTTGCCCAGCAGGCTGTGGCTGCGCACCAGCGCGTCGAGTTGGCCGCTGCGGCTCAGCTCGATGGCTTCCGGGCGAATCGCGATGCGCCCGCTGATCGGGCGTTGCAGCAGTTGGCTGGCCTTGTCGGCATCGAGCAGGTTGTAGTTGCCGATGAAGCCTGCGGCGAACACGTCCACCGGCGCGGTGTAGAGGGTTTCGGCATCGCCGCTCTGCACGATCTTGCCCTGGTTCATCAGGAAGATGCGGTCTGACATGGTCAGGGCTTCTTCCTGATCATGGGTCACAAAAATCGTGGTCAGGCCCAGCTCTCGCTGGATCTGGCGGATCTGTTCGCGCAGGTGCTTGCGAATCCGTGCATCCAGCGCCGACAGCGGCTCATCCAGCAGCAACAGGCGCGGGCGGGTCACCAGCGAGCGGGCGAGGGCCACGCGTTGGCACTGGCCACCGGACATCTGGTGCGGGTAGCGCCCGGCGAGGTCCTTGAGTTCAACCAGTTGCAGCACTTCCTGAACGCGCTTGTGGCTGTCGTCGGCGTTGACCTTTTGCATGCGCAGGCCGAAGGCGACGTTCTGTTCAACGGTCATGTTGGGGAACAGCGCGTAGCTCTGGAACACCATGCCGATGTGGCGTTTCTGCGGGCTCAGCGGAACGATGTCCTGCCCATCCAGCAGAATTTGGCCACTGTCTACCGGCGTCAGGCCGGCGATGCAGCGCAGCAGCGTGGACTTGCCGCAACCGGACGGGCCGAGCAGGGTGACGAATTCGCCCTTGGCGATCTCGCAGTTGATGTCACTGAACACCGGGGTGCCGGCGTAGCCTTTTTGCAGGTGTTGGACGCTGACGAAGCTCATTGGCTTTTGTCCTTGTTCAAGATATTGGCGGCCCAGGTCAGCACCAGCACGAAGAAGAAGTAGGAAATCACGATGGCACTGGTGAAGTGGCCACTCGTGTTGCGCATATTGTTCAAGTACACCTGCAGGGTTTCGTAGCGGGTGCCCACCAGGATGTTGGCGAACACAAACTCCCCGAACAGGAACGAGAACGACAGCAGCAATGCGACCATCAGGCCTTTGCGCAGGTTGGGCAGCACCACGAAGATTGCCGCCTGCCAAGTGCTGGCGCCGAGCAGTTGCGAGGCGTCCATCAGGTCACGCAGGTTGATGGCTTGCAGGTTATTGGTGATCGCGCGGTACATGAACGGCAGCGCCACGGTGAAATAGCAGCCGATCAGAATCCACGGCGTGCCCACCATCGCCAGTGGCCCGGAGCCGTAGAGTTGCAGCAAACCTACCGACGACACCACGGGCGGCACCGCAAAGGGCAGCAGAATCAGGATGTTCATCAGCGCGTCGAGCCGTGGAAAGTGGTAATGCACCACGAACAGCAGCGGCAAAATCAGCACCACCGACAGGATCAGCGCACCCACGCACACCAGCAGCGATTGGCCGAAAGCCGCGAGAAAGCGCGGGTCGCTCCACAACTGCACATACCACTTCACGGTAAAGCCGGCCGGCAGCACGGTGGCCGACCAACTGCTGGCAATGGAGTAGACAAAGGTGCCCGCCAGCGGCAATACCAAAATCGCAAACAACACATACACCACTACCCGATGGTAGAGGGAGGCCGGGCCGGCTTCAGCGCGAGACATGGTAGCTCCTCTTGAGCAGCAGTTGATGGACCACGGTGACCACGGTCATCAGTGCCACCAGCACCACGGCCAGGGCGCTGGCCATGTTCGGGTCCAGTGAAATGTCGCCGGAGACCATCGCCGCGATACGAATGGGCAGCACGTTAAAGTTGCCGGTGGTCAGCGCGTACACCGTGGCATAGGCGCCGAGGGCGTTGGCCAGCAGAATCACAAAGGTGCCGAGCAGGGCAGGGGTCAGTACCGGCAGGCCAATGTGACGCCAGAACTGCCAGCCGTTGGCGCCGAGCAACGACGCCGATTCGCGCCAGTCTTCACGCAGTGCGTCAAAGGCTGGGTAGAGCAACAACACGCCCAACGGAATCTGGAAGTAGGTGTAGAGGATGATCAGGCCGGTCTTGGAATACAGGTTGAAGTCCTGAATGATCCCGGCCTGCTTGAGCATGATCGTGATGCTGCCGTTGAAGCCGAGCAAAATGATGAAGGCGAAGGCCAATGGCACGCCGGCAAAGTTGCTGGTCATGTTGGCAAACGCGGTCACGAAGTTGCGCAGTCGCCCATCGACGCGGCGTAACGAATAGCTGCCGAGCACCGAGATGATGATGCCGAACACGCTGGAGTAGAAGCTGATCTCCAGGCTGTACTGGATGGCCTGCAAGTAGAACTTCGAGCTGAAGATTTTGGTGAAGTTGGCCAGGCCCCAGCCGAATTCTTCCGATTGCAGGCTGTTGATCAACACCCACACCAGCGGGGCGATTTCGAACACGATAAAGAACAGCGCAAACGGCACCAGGCACAGGATCGCCAGCCATTTGCCACGGGTTAGGGAATTCACTTCAACAGCTCCCGGCATACAGGTTTGTCGTGGGGCACGCCGAGCAGTTCGCACACAGTGCCGCACAGCTCGGTTTGCTCAGGTCTGGCAGAAGGGTCGAAGCTGAAGGCCGAGCCCAGCACGAACAGTGGCACTTCGCGTTCTTCCGGCAGTACGCCGTTGTGCGAGCGGTCGTTGTTCATGCCGTGGTCGGCGGTCACCAGCACCTGGTAGCCGGCGTCGAGCCAGCCTTGCAGGTAGTCGGCGAGGATGATGTCGGCCGAGCGCGCGCTGTTGCGGTATTGCGGCGTATCGAGGCCATGTTTGTGGCCGGCGTCATCAATGTTCATCGGGTGCACCACCAGAAAATTCGGCGCGTGTTTGCGGCGCAGGCTTTCGGCGTCGGCGAACAGGTGGGAATCGGGGTAGTGGTCATTCCAGTAGAAATGCCCGTGCTGGATCGGCAGCGCCTTGTCGTCGGTATGACGATCCCGCGCGGCCATAAAGGGCGTGCGGTTGTATAACTCGCTGACCCAGTGATAAGCCGCCGCCGCTGTGGTGAGACCGGCGTCGGTGGCGTAATGGAAAATGCTGCGCTGATTGGACAGGCGCGAGACATTGTTGTGGACGATGCCGCTGTCGATCGGTGGCACGCCGGTGAGGATGCATTCATACAACGGCCGCGACAGAGACGGCAGTTCACAGTCCAGTTTGTAAAGCGCTGCGCGTCCTGCGCCGATGTAGGCCTGCAGATGCCCCATGGCATGTCGGGCAACCTCGTAGTTCAGGCCGTCGAGCACCACAAGGATGACGTTGTGCTTCATAGGGGGCGGGCTCCGCAGCAGTAGGCTTGACTCGGTTTCTCTGGAGGAACGGGGGAGAAAATGTGGGAGCGGGCTTGCTCGCGAAAGCGGTATTCCAGGCAACATTCATTTCACTGAACCACCGCTTTCGCGAGCAAGCCCGCTCCCACACAAACCCCACCCACATTGGATCTCCAGTGGACATCCAATGTGGGTTGAAGGCCTTACTGCATATTGATGATGACTTCTTCCTGCCACTTCTGCGGCAGGGCCTTGGAAGTTTTCTCCCATGCGTCGGCATCTTTGATCGGCGTTACTTTTTTGTACTGCTCGTTCGGCAACAGCTTGGCCTGTACATCCGCCGGCAGGGTCAGGTGCTCGGCACGAATCGGACGTGCATTACCCTTGGCCAGGTTGATCTGGCCGGCGTCGCTGAAGATGTATTCACGGGTCAGCTTGGCGGCGTTCGGGTGCTTGGCGTATTTGTTGATGATGGTGGTGTAGCCGGAAATCACCGAACCGTCCGATGGGATCAGCACCACGTAGTCATCCGGGTTGGCCATCTTTGCCTTGTAGCTCAGGCCGTTGAAGTCCCAGACCACGCCCACTTCGACTTCGCCTTTTTCCATGGTGGCGATGGTCGGGTTGGCCAGCGACAGGCGACCTTGCTTGGCGATCTCGGCAAACATCAGCAGCGCAGGCTGGATGTTTTTCTCGTCGCCACCATTGGCCAGCGCAGCAGCCAGCACGCCGTTGGCGGCTTGGGCGGCGGTGCTGACGTCACCAATCGAGACTTTGTATTTACCGGTTTTCAGGTCAGCCCAGCTTTTTGGCGCTTCGGAGCCGTGCAGCAGCTTTTTGTTGACGATAAAGGCGATGGTGCCGGTGTAGGCCAATGCCCAGTTGCCGTCCTTGTCTTTCGCCCAATCCGGCACTTGTGCCCAAGTGGTCGGTTTGTACGGTTGGGCAACACCTTGTTTCACCGCAATCGGGCCGAAGGCGGCGCCGACGTCACCGATGTCGGCGCTGGCGTTGTCTTTCTCGGCGGCAAACTTGGCGATTTCCTGGGCCGAGCTCATGTCGGTGTCGATGTGCTTGAGGCCGTAGATTTTGGCCAGGTCATCCCAGGTGCCTTTCCAGTTGGCCCAGTCATCGGGCATGCCGACGCTGTTCACGACGCCTTCCGCTTTTGCGGCGGCTTCCAGGGTTTTCAAATCGGTATCAGCGGCCATGGCGGCGGTGCACATGGCAATGGTCGAGCCTAACAGTGATGCCAGGAAAAGCTGTTTCATCCGAAGCTCCTTTGGGCGTTTTCAACGCTGCGCTTTTATGAACGATTGCGGTGGTGTTGGTCTAGGTCAGCAATACCTGAGCCAATTTAGGCTCGATGGATGACAGTTTCATGTCGATGTCGTTTTTAAAGCGCTTTTGTCGCTCAGTTCAGACTCAGCGTAGACCATGCCCAAGTGCCCGCAGGCCCTGGACTTGGCCGATGTATTGCAGGGTGTGCTGCGGGAGGTGGACACGGACTGTCATCTGTCGGTCATCTGTAATGCCTAGGCTGGCATGCAGCAGCAGACGCCCAAATAGCGCGCGGTGTGTGCACCTGAGCGGTGCTGGTCTAGTCCAGATAGGTAATGTTGATGCGTGATGAGGCAATCAAGGCGGTGACCTCTATCGGTCTGGCGCTGCAGGAGCAGATCGACCACGGCCTGTTGCCGCCTGGAAGTAAATTGCCCGCCGAGCGCAAGCTCAGCGAGTTGTTTGGTACCACGCGCATTACGGTGCGGGAAGCCTTGTTACAACTGGAGGCCCAAGGGCAAATTTACCGCGAGGAGCGTCGTGGCTGGTTTGTCTCGCCGCCACGGCTGGCCTACAACCTGATGCAACGCAGCCACTTTCACGCGATGGTCAGCGAGCAGGGGCGGGTGGCCGTGACCGAGGTGATTTCGGCGCGGCTGCAACCGGCGTCGGCAGCGGTGTGTGCGTGGTTGCAGTTGCCGGCATTGTCGAGCGTGATCCAGATCTGCCGGGGCCGGCGCATCGATGGGCGACTGGTGCTGTATGTGGAGCACTACCTGAACCCGCAGTACTTTCCGGGGATTCTGGAGTGTGATTTGAACCAGTCGATGACCGAACTGTATGCCCGCAAGTACAACCTGCATTACGGGCGAGTGCGCTTTGAAATTGTGCCCACGTCATTGCCGGTGGAAGCCGCCGCCGCGTTGCGCGTTTCGGTGGGCAGCCCGGGCCTGCGCATCGCTCGGGTCAACTATGACCAGAACCAACGGCTGATCGACTGCGACCTGGAGTTCTGGCGCCATGATGCGATTCATGTGGGCGTGGATGTGATTTAAAGGGCTCTATGTTGATCTGTATTGAGCAGGGATTGTCGTGGTTGGCCAGTTTGCTGTGGCGAGCGGGCTTGCCCCGCGTTGGGCTGCGAAGCAGCCCCAAACATGTCACCGAAATTTTACCTGGAGGAACGTGGCTGTCCTGTCAGGGCCGCTTCGCAGCCCAACGCGGGGCAAGCCCGCTCACCACAACCAGCCGGATCACCACAGGGTAGGGTTTAGCCAGACATCAAGGGGCAAGCGTTTTGATCACCTGACCCACATTGGTTTCCAGCTCTGTTACCGGGTCGGCGCTGTCGACATTGAGCACCACCAGCTGTGCGCCGCCTGCCGCCACTGCGGCTTTCACGGCCTCACTGGGCTGGCGATGATGCAGCACCAACGCCACGTCGCTGTCTTTCAACGTGCTACTCAGCGTCTGCAAGGCCTCGGGCGTCCAGTCGGTATCTGGCCGCGCGTCGGTGCTGACCACTTCCAGGTTCAAGCTGCTCACCAGGTAGGCGAAGTGATCGCTCAAGCTGACCACACTCAGGTTGTCCGCCTTGGCCAGCCGCGCTTCGCTGTCGGCATTGAGCTTGAGCAGGCGCTGTTTGAGGGCGGCGAGGTTGGCGTCTATCTTCGGCTTGGCGGCGGGCGCCAAACGGCTCAGGTCTGCGGCCATCACATCGGCCATGCGCCCCATATTGTTGCTCGACTGCCAAGGCTGGCTGTTCAAGCCATCGACAGTGCCGGGTTGCACCGCGATACCCGGCAAGCCGCCGTCCACCGGGCGTGCGGCGTCCACCTCGACAATGCGGATATTCGCGCGGCGCGCCACCGGGTAAAGCGGGTCGTCCGCCCACAACGAGCGCAAGCCGATGGCCGCGTCGGCTTCCCAGGCAAGTGCATTCAACGCCGGAGCACCGCGGCCGGTGAAGTAGGCCACCTGACGCGAGCCGGGCAGGTTGGCCGGCGCGGCGCGCTCAAGGTGCACATCGGTGTTTTTCAGCAGCACGTCGGCGAGCCCGTAAGTAATGGGCAGCGAGGCCAGGACCGTGACCGGTTTTTTGGCCTTGGTCAGGGCCGCATGGCCGAGGCCTTGATTGACTTTGAATTCCTTTGGGTCAAAACCATCGGTGGCCAGCGCCGAAGTGCTGATCAAACACGCAATGATGATGGCCAGTGGGTGAAAGGCAGGGCGCATTATCCAAGATTCCCTTTGAGGCTGGGCACAGTGCCGCGCGCGATGGCGGCGAAGGCGAAGGCGATACCGGCCACCAGAATGATCGCGGCGCCGGACGGGATGGGCAGGTCGAAGATGATCGGCAGCAGAATGCCGCACAGGGTGCTGACCGTGGCGATCACCACCGAGACCCAGAAGAAGCCTTTGAGCGACTGGCTCAGCAGGCGTGCCGCCGCGGCTGGAATTACCAGCAACGCACCCACCAGAATCGCGCCGATCACCTTGACCGCCGCCACGGTGATCAGCGTCACCAGGATCACAAACAGGTAGTCCAGAGTCTTCACCGCCACCCCGCGCACCGCCGCCAGTTGCGGGTTGAAGCTGGCGAGGATGATGCGGTTGTACAGCGGCAGCGCCAGGGCCATCACCAGCGAGCCGACAATCGCCAGCACCAGCAGGTCATTGCCGTTCACCGTCAGCACCGAGCCGAACAGCACGTTTTCCAGAATGTGCACGTTGATCTTGCCCGCCAGAATCAGCAGCAAACTCGCGCCCAATGCCAGCGACACCGAGAGGAACACGCCGATCAAGGTATCCGGCGCCAACCCGGTGCGGTTGCGCAGGTAATTGAGCAGGATGCCGAACAGCAGGCAGTAACCAAACAGTGCGCCGTAAGGCCCGGTGTAGGGTTCACCGAGCAAAATGCCCACGGCCACGCCGGTCAGCGCAGCATGGCCAACGGCTTCGGAGAAAAACGCGAAGCGTTTGACCACCACCAGCGTGCCCAGGCCGCCCAGTACCGGGCCGATCAGCAGCCCGGCGAGCAGCGCGTTGACCACAAAGCCATAGGCCAGTGCTTCCGGCAGGTACCCTGAAGAGGCCCAGCCCTGGACCATCAAGCGAAACGCTTCATAACTCATTGCGCCGGGCTCCGTGGGTGAGTGGAGAACAGGGTGAGCAGGCGGTCCGGCGTCAGCGCCGCTTCAGGCGTGGCGTCGAATAACACGCGGCGATTCAGGCCGGTGACGCGATCCGCCAGACGCCGGACGGCTTCCAGGTCGTGCTCGATCCACAGCACGGTGATCCCGGCCAGGCGCCAGTCATTCAACAAGCGCTCGAAGACCTGGATACCGGCTTCATCGAGGGCCGACATTGGTTCGTCCAGCACCAGCAATTGCGGTGTTGGGATCAGGCCTTGGGCGAGCAGCACGCGCTGACGTTCGCCGCCAGACAGCGCGCCCATGCGGCGTTTGCGTTTGTCCTGCATGCCGACCCGCTCAAGGGCTTCGCCAATCGCGGCAGCGTAATGTCTGGACACGCCAAGAAACGCCGGACGCCGCTGACACATGGCGGCCATGAAATCGTCGACCGTCATCGGCAAACCCCGGTCGAACTCCAGAGCCTGGGGCACATAACCAACAGTGCCCACGGCGGCCGGCCAGTGCAAACGCAATTGCCCTTGATGCGGTGTTTGACCCAGCAGGGTTTTGATCAACGAGCTTTTGCCGCCGCCGTTAGGGCCGACCAGCGCATGGATGCTGCCCGGTTGCACGTTGAAGCTCACGTTATCCAGGATCAGCGTGCGGCCGAGGGTCAGCGATACCCTGTCGAAATCGAGCGTCGGGCCAACGCTGGCCACTTTCAAGTGTTCCGCCGCCGTCATGCCCCAGACTCCTGAATCGCCCGCACCACAGTGTTGAGGTTGCCGGTCATTTCCACTTCGTATTTTTCAGCGGAATATTCGCCGTAGGAAATATGCGACAGCGGGTACAACTTGACCCCGGACTCACGCTGAATGGTGTCGACGTAAGTGGACGGGAAGTCCATCTCCGAGAAGATCACCTTCACGTCCAGGGCGCGCAGTTCGTCGATGGTTTTTTTCAGCTGGCTCGGGCTGGGCTCGATGCCGTGCGCGGGCTCGACCACGGCCGTCACTTCCAGGCCGAATTCGCGCAGCAGGTAGTCGTAGGCGGCGTGCACTGTGGCCACGCGCAGGTCCGGGTTGGGCGCGCTTGTCAGCTTGGCCAGGGCGTCGGCGCGCATCTGACGCAGGCGTTTGCCGTAGGCGCGGGCGTTTTGGGTGTAGGTCTTGGCGTTGTCGGGGTCGAGTTTGCCCAGCTCGCGGGCGATGTTGTTGACCTGGGCAATCGACGCACTGATCGACAGGAACGTGTGCGGGTTGACCACCTTGCCCGCACCGCGCGCGGCATTACCGGTGGCTGCCAGCAGCGGCACGTTGGCGTTGGCCTCGATCACCGGAATGTCCGGGCGCTCGCTGGTGGCGATCATGCGGTCGGCAAAGTCGTCATGGCCAACGCCGTTGAGCACGATCACATCCAGGGTGCCGATGCGCTTGATGTCTTCGGCGCGCGGCTCATAGGCGTGCGGGTTGAAGCCTGCGGGTATCAGCGGCACCACTTCGGCCTTGTCACCGACGATATTGGCGACGTAGCTGTAATAAGGATGCAGGGTGATACCGATCTTCAGGCGTTTAGCCGCCTCGGCGTTCGCCAACGGAGCCAGCATCACGCTGAGCAGGCTGACCAGCAACAGGCGCAACAGGGGAGATGAAGTAAACATGGGCAATCGGTCTTCTCGTTCAGTGACGGTGCTGGCGGGTCACGCCGGCATCGAATTGCGTGACCACCTGCTGCCAACCGGCGGCAATCAGCGCCGGGTCAGTCAGGTCGGAAGGAGGGGCTAGGTTGGCCTGACGGTTGAGCCAGATGTCCGGCTCGGCGCCGTGCACGCGCATCAGCAGCGAGCCGCTTGTGGCGGGCGTCTGGCTCACGCCCAGGTAGGCCGAAGGCTCAAGCAATTGCCAGCGATGGTCACCACGGCTGACCGAACTGGCGTCCTGGGCAAACGGTGCGAAGCCTTCTTCGGCCAGTTGTTCAGGCGTCGGCAGGGCGTTCTGCTCCTGCTGCAACAGGTGTATTTCGTCCAGAGTCACCCGCAGGTCGGCATAGATGCCTTGCTCGGCGGCGCTCAAGTCGCGGCGCGCATCCAGTTGATGGCTGGGCACGGCGACCACTTCCTGGGTTTCACCGTGCAAGGCCACCACCGTGCCGGCGACCGCGAGAATGATCAGGCACAGCAGCAGGACGTAGAGCGTTTCATGCCCGGCACCGGCGGGGCGTACAACCTGTGTCGTGCTCATTGAGGCTGGATATCCGCTTGGTCGATTTCCACCACGTGGCCCGGGCCTGCGTCAAACAGCACGTAGAACTCAGCCGACGGCTTCTTGAAGGTCAGGGTCGAATCCGCGCCGAGCTTGCCGGGCAGGAGGATGCTTTCGTCGTAGCCGATCACGTCCAGGGTTACGCCCGGCGCGCCGCTGCCGTCGGAGAAACCGCCGGTGCACTGGATTTGCTCACCGGGGATTTCCTTGCATTCGCACATCGGGTTATGGGCCAGGGCAACGGTACTGAAACCGGCACCCAGCAACAGCGCAACACCTGCGCGGGTCAGTTGGGTCAACGTCATGGTTTAACACCTCTCTCTTTCAGCCAGGCAAGGGTGGCGGGTGAGGCCTTGCTCAGCGCAATGGAACCCTGATGCATGCTGCCGTCCCAGCCTTCCATGGTGACCCACAGTTCGGCGTCGGCAGGCGTGCGTTCCGGGACGGGTAGCGCAGCGCCCATGCGGTACGGCGTACCAAAGAAGATCACCCCGGCAGCCCGCAGGCTGCGCGGCTTGCCGATGCGCAGGTAGGTCGCCTTGACCTGCTTGGCGCAGGTATCGCACAGGGCTGCGTTGAAAAACTTCATCGGGCCGGCCGGGTCCGGAAGCGGCCCTTCGTTGCGGAACTCGGCGAGTGTCAGGCTCCAGGGCCCGACCTGCACGTCGCCGACTATTCGCTCACCGAGGCCGGTGTCGCCGCGAAACAATGCGGCGTCGGCAAAGTATTTGGGCATGAACCCCAGCGGTATCAACAACAGCAGCACATTGATATGGAAGCGCCATTTCAGCCAAAAGGCGCGCAGCGGTGAAGGCGGTACAGCGGCGACCTTGCTCATCGGCTGCCCTCCGAGGTTTCAGCCTGCAACGCCTGGATTGAAACCGGTTGGCGCTGTGCCTTGGCTTCGCGCTTGAGCGCATTGAGGGTGGCCAGTGCCGTGCGTTTGGTCCAGATCAGCAGGCCGCTCAGCACCATCATGCTCAGCACCAGGCCGAAGAAGGCCCAGATCAGCTTGATCCAGATCCCGCCGAAATCGCCGGTGTGCAGGGGGCGCATGGATTCGGTGACGAACTCCAGGCTGGAACGGTCGGAGAGCAGGTGCGAGGAGGCGATTTCACCGTTGTACGGGTTGATTTGTGCGGTCTGGAACATCAGCGGGTACCAGCCCCGGCCGCCCACTTGCAGGTGGCTGTAGGCATTGAGCGGCAGGCTCACAAAACTCGCTTCCAGGCCCGGTATACGCTGGGTGGCGATCGCGATGGCTTCGTCCACGGGAATCATCGGCGCCGGCACGCCGGGCGCCGACGTGGGGACTTTCTCCCGCGCAATCACCGGGACCACAGGCGCGCTGGATATGGAAATCTGGTTGTCGCTCAGGATTGCCTGGATCAGGAACCAGGTGCCGGTGATGGAAATTACCGCGATAAACCAGATCGACCAGATACCGCTCAACCGGTGGAAGTCTCCCCAGAAGATCCGCGCGCCGTGGCGTATGCGCAGGGTTGGCTTGAAAAAGCCTTTCCAGAAACGCTTGTACACCACCAGCCCCGTGACCAGGGAGGCCAGCAGCGGCAAGCCAAGCAGCGACACCAGGTACCAGCCCCAGCTGAAACCGTTGGTGAACGGCACCAGCCACCACCCGTGCAGCGCGCGGGTGAACTGGCGGAAGTCGAACGCCGGGCTGATGCCCTGAATCGCGCCGGTGTAAGGGTTGACGTAGACCTCCACCGAACGGCCGTCGGGGTAGCTGAGGTCGACACTCAAGGCAAAGTGCGATTCGTCCGGCCGGCTGAAGGATTGCACGATCACCTGGGGTTCGGCGCGCTTGATGGCGCTGATGACCTGGTCATAGCTCAGGGGTTCGGCGTCATCCGAGGGCTTGCTTGCGCGGATATCCGGGTTCGCCAGCCAGACGATCTCCTGGCTGACCACTGCCAGGGTGCCGGTGACGCAGACGATCAGTACAAAAAACCAGATGGGCAATGCCAGCCAGCTGTGGACGAGAAACCAGAGTTTGGAGCGCGACTTCTTCGACATGTGAATGCAGGTCTTGATCGGAGGAGGGCGATGGAGGCCCGAAAAGGCCAGTCGTAGCTTTTGCTGACGCGACGGGCTGTATCTAAGTTAAGACGGATGAGATCGACGGATCCCTAAGCCGGATATGAAAGAAAATGTTTCAGCCTCACATTTGGGCGGCTTCAAGCCCCGTATCGAACACGAACCATGTTCCAAGCCATCACCCAGTCGCCATTGATGGGGCCAGGCGGCTGCGTAGGATGGGCTTATGCCGTTGAGTGAGCGCCAATAAAAGTGAGCCCGAAAAAATGACTGCCAGAACCCTCTACGACAAACACATCGATTCCCACACCGTGTGCGCCCTCGATGATCAGGGGCATGTGCTGCTGTATATCGACCGTCAAGTGATCAATGAATACACCAGCCCTCAGGCGTTCAGTGGCCTGCGTGAGGCCGGGCGCGCGGTATGGCGCCCCGGCACGGCGCTGGCGGTGGTCGACCACGTTAACCCGACCACACCAAAGCGCACCGCGACCATGCCGGATGCAGGCGGCGCGCGGCAGGTGTCGTACCTGGCGGAAAACTGCCAGGACTTCGGCATCGAGTTGCTGGATATCCTCGACAAGCGCCAAGGCATCGAACACGTGATCGCCCCCGAGCAGGGCTTTATTCTGCCGGGCATGGTGATCGCGGCCGGCGACAGCCACACCACCACCTATGGTGCCCTCGGTGCATTCGGGTTCGGCATTGGCACGTCGGAAATCGAGCATTTGCTGGCCTCGCAGACGCTGGTCTACAAACGCCTTAAAAGCATGCGCGTGAGCGTCGAGGGCGCGTTGGCTCCGGGCCTCACGTCCAAGGACGTGATCATGGCGTTGATCGGCAAGATCGGCGCATCCGGTGCCACCGGTTACGCCATCGAATTCCGTGGTTCGACCATTGATGCGCTGAGTGTCGAAGCGCGCATGACCATCTGCAACATGGCGGTGGAAGCCGGCGCACGCGGCGCGTTCATGGCGCCGGACGAGAAAGTCTTCACCTACCTCAAAGGCAAGCCGCGCGCGCCCAGTGGCGAGCTGTGGGAACAGGCGCTGGTGGGCTGGCGCCAACTGCATTCCGATGTCGACGCCGTGTTCGACCAGGAAGTGCACCTGGATGCCAACGGCCTGGAACCCATGGTGACCTGGGGCACCAGCCCGGACCAGGCCGCGCCCATCGGCGCCTGCGTGCCTGACCCGCAATCCGTCAGCGACCTGATTCTGCGCCAGGACATGCACCGCGCCCTCAAGTACATGGGGCTGGAGGCCGGCATGCCGCTGAGCGACATCGTCATCAGCCACGCGTTTATCGGTTCCTGCACCAATGCGCGCATCGAAGACTTGCGCGACGCCGCCAGCGTGGTACGCGGCAAACGCGTGGCCAAGCATGTACGGGCGATGATCGTGCCGGGGTCTACCGAAGTGCGCGACAGGGCCGAAGCCGAGGGGTTGGCGGCGATCTTTATCGACGCCGGTTTTGAATGGCGTCAGTCGGGCTGCTCGATGTGCCTGGCGATGAACGACGACGTGCTGGCCCCCGGTGACCGCTGCGCCTCCAGCACCAACCGCAACTTCGAAGGGCGCCAGGGCGCCGGCGCACGCACTCACCTGATGAGCCCGGCGATGGTCGCCGCCGCCGCCATTACCGGCCGACTTACCGATGTCCGCCACTTTGGAGACCGCGCATGAGCCTGCAACCTTTCACCTGCGTCACCGGCAAGGCCGCGCCGATGTTGGCGGCGAATATCGATACCGACGTGATCATGCCCAAGCAATTCCTCAAGGGCATCGACCGCAGCGGCTTGGACCGAGGGTTGTTCTTCGACCTGCGCTTTTTGGCGTCCGGCGCGCCCAACCCTGAATTTGTACTGAACCAACCCGCCTGGCAGGGCGCGAGTTTCATGGTGGTAGGCCCGAACTTCGGCTGTGGCTCCAGCCGTGAACACGCCGTGTGGGGGTTGAAACAGACCGGCATTCGCGCACTGATCGGCAGCAGCTTTGCCGGGATTTTCTATGACAACTGCCAGCGCAATGGGGTATTGCTGATCACCTTGGACGAGGAGGTGCTGCAGGCACTGGGGCAGACCGTCAGCAGGCCTGCGCAGGCGCAAATAACGGTAGACCTGCAGGCGCAAGAGATCCGTTTGGCGGATGGGCAGGTGATCCCGTTCCAGATCGACACGTTGCGCAAGACCGCATTATTGCTGGGGCTTGATGCAATCGGCAGTACCTTGCAGCGCAGTCTGGAAATCAAGGCCTTCGAGCAGCGCCACTTGGCCGCCAACCCCTGGCTCAACTGAGCCCAATAAACGACACTGTTATATAAGTAGATAAACAGCGCCCTCGATTAACCCGAGGGCGCTGTTGTTTGTGTTATTTACTTTTCAAATAATTGAATTTACGGGGCGGGCCGGCAGTGAACACGGGGGCATTGACAGAATAGTGGGGCAAACCCGCAAAGAATGCAGGGGCAACGTGTTGACACACTGTGAAGCATCGGCTTAAGTGAGGCTGACTTGGAAAGTCAGCCGATTATATAAAGGGATGTTAATAAAATGACCGTGTCTGTCGATCAATCAGTAACGTGTTATTCCTCTCTCGCGCCAGTGATTAAGTGGGTCACTTAATCAAGGCTCAGCGCCCGTCAGTGTTTTCATCATTGCCCATACCCGTGCCTGCCCGGTCGTAGCAAGGCACGTATGTATAGGCCTGAACACAGATTGATAAAACAGAGAGTGCATACTCATGTCTATTTTTGATCAAGCCACACACCGTTCGGTACAGTGGCAAGACTGGCGCTGGCAGCAGAAGAATGCCATTCGTGATGAGCCCGCATTGCGCGCTGCCTGCGGTGGCTGGAGCGAGGAAACAACGGCGCACATCGAGTACAACCTGAAAGACCGCAAGATGCAGATCACGCCTTATTACATTGATCTGATCAAGCGCTCACTCACCTCCGGCTCCATAGAGGACCATCCGCTGTGGCGCCAGGTGGTGCCGTACTGGAGCGAGCAGGTATCCGGTGACTATGACGGAGCGTCCGAAAACTGGGAGCTCAGCCACGAGATGAAGACGCCGATCTGCCAGCACAAGTACGACAATCGCGTAATCCTGCGCATGACCAACACCTGCAACGCGTATTGCCAGTTTTGCTTCGAGGCGCTGCGCACGTTGCAAGTTGGTACCGAGAAAGCCAACGCCAGCACGGATTCCTTCAAGGACTCGGTGGATTACATTCGCAACAACCCTGCCATTGAGGAAGTGATCCTCAGCGGTGGCGACCCTCTTATGCTGGCGGATCGCAAGTTGGAAGAAAACCTGGCGGCGTTGCGTTCAATCAGCGACGACCTGCTGATTCGTATTCATTCAAGGGCGTTAAGTTTCAACCCGTTTCGCGTCACCGACGAATTACTGGCGATGCTGGAAAAGTACAAGGTCAATGCATTTGGTGTGCATGTATGCCACCCACTTGAACTCACTGCGGATTTTGCAGCGGCAGTTAAACGCATTCAACGTGTGGTGCCGATTGTATTTTCAAATATGCCCCTGTTGCGTGGTGTGAATGATGATGAAGCCACCCTGCATAAGTTGTTTATTGATCTTTATCGCCTCGGTGTAAAGCCGTATTACTTGTATCACTTCATGCCATTTTCACCAGGCGCAGCGGAATACAAGGCATCGATCAGTCACGCTATTGCCATTATGGATCGCCTCAAACGGCGTGTTTCCAATATTGCCATGCCCGAATATGTATTACCCCACGCACAGGGTAAGTTTACGGTGCCATTGCTGGACTTCGAACAGCCTGAAAACTTACCGCATTTTGAAGTTCGCGAGGGGCAACGCCATTACCGTTTCCGCAACTGGGAAGGTCAATGGTGCAGTTGGCAGGATGCCTGAATCAACTCACGGAATGAGGCGGTACGGCGTATGACACACGATGCGATTCTTTTTATTGATGTAGATGACAGCCGTTCGGTGCGTTATCTCTACCGCGAGCCGCACTTTGCGGTAGCTCGCGCGCAAGGCTTGGCCTGTTTGACGGCGGGCATTCGGGGGCGCAAGCACCTGCAGCGGCTGCAGGACAGCAGTGATGAACTGTTCCTGCTCGATGCACTAAGCGAGCAGTCCATTGTGGACCTGGTGGGCGAACTGGATGGGCGCTATCACATTCGCGGGATTTTCTGCCAGGCCGGGCATCCGTCCGCGCTGGGGGAGGTGGGTTGTATCGTTGCGCTGGCCTGTCAGCGGCTGGGTTTGGTGTACAGCAGCCCCGATGCCATTGCCGCGTGCAATAACAAGTTTTTGATGCGCAAGGCGCTCAAACAGCATGGCCTGCGTTCTGTGCCCTTCGCGTTGTGCAATAACGAGCAGGAACTTCAAGCGGGCGCCGAGCGAGTGGGTTATCCGCTCATCGCCAAACCACCGTTTGGCGGGGCGTCGGCCTTTATCAAAAAGTGCTCCAACTGGGCGCAGCTGCGCAGCCACTATGCGCATTTTCTGAGTGACCACGGCGCTGCCGCCTATGCGGATTTTTACGGCTGCGCGCATACCCTGCCGGAAGAGGACGGGCACTGCCGCGATTACATTCCGGGGCGCAGCCTGCTGCTGGAAGGGTATATCCCGGGAGTTGAGGGCAGTGTGGAGTGTGTGGTTGCCGGCGAGCGCATTCATGCGTTGCTGATCAACGAAAAACTGCTGCTGACCGAGCGCAGTGGCACGGTCCTCGAGAACCTGCTGATTTCGCCGCCGACCTCCTTTACCCCGGCCCAGTGCGAGCAGATTCGCCGCTATGCCGCAGATTGCCTGCGCGCGGTCGGCCTGACCAATGCCGTGGTGCATTTCGAGTTTCGCATGACGGATGAAGGCCCGGTGGTGATCGAAATCAACCCGCGCGTGGGAGGGCTGTATGTCAATGCAGCGTTTCGCGATCTGGCCGCCATTGACCCTTATCAGGTGTACCTCGCGTTGTTGCTGGGCGAGCCGGGGCTCAATGCACATTTGGAGGCCGGCGCGCGCCGGGTTGAAGCCGCCGGGCAACACTATGCGATGTTGGCGATTTATCCGGAGCACAGCGGGTACTTCAAAGGTATTGAAGGCCTGGCATTTCTGGATGACAGCCCGTCAGTGCTGGAATATGCGCAACAGGATGGCGGGCATTTCATCGATGCCGATATCGAGGAGCATTACTTGCTCAAATGCTGGGCCAGGGTTGACGGTGCCGACCACGCTCACGCAGTGCATGATGCGATCAGGCAACACCTGCGGGTCATCATCGATCACCGGGAAGCAGGGTAACCCTATGGACATCTCTCAAGTGTCGTCGCACTTGCGCGAACATCACTATTGTCACCAGCGGGATTTTCGCCAGTTGGTCACAGTCGGGCCGGGTGAAGAGCAAAGCTTTCGAGCGTATTGGGCAAACCTGGTGCGCGATGAGGCCTTCCAGACGTACACCCACCGCGAACGCCGGATCCTGCGCTATCGTTTATTGCCTTCGCGGCAGTTGCAGATCGACCGCAATGCCGCGTTCAAGTCGCCGGTCACCTATGCCGTCGAGTATCGACAGGGAGTGAATCACTTGAGCTATTGCGAGGATGGCTTTGTCGAGCATCCGCTCATGCAGAAACTGCTGGCCACGGACCTTGGCGTGATCGGCCCGCACCTGACCGAGCAGACGTACACCATTGATATCCACCAGTTTCGCGTCAGGGCGGATGCGCAATCCAGTAGCCCGACGACGTCGGGTATTCACCAGGATGGCCTGGACTGGGTGTTCATGCATTTTATCGGGCAGAGCAATACGGTGCCGGTGGTATCGGAAGTATTTACCGATGAAGCCGAAGACAGCCGTGTATTCAAGCTGCCAATGGAGCAGTTTCTTGAAACGATCGTGATCAACGACCGCAGGCTCTACCACCGCGCCGGCGATGTGCGGCCTCAGGTCGATTCGGCCCCCGCGTGGCGCGACGTGCTGCTGGTGAGCCTGCGCAGCGTGCCTGCCGAGTCGCAGGTGCAGCCGGCATGAGTCTCGCTCAGTCATTGACCCTGTCGACCCGCAACGCGCGCCTGATCATATTCGCCCGGGGGGTGTCGGACTTCGGCGCCTTTCTCAACATGGTGGCGCTGTCCACTTATGTTTATTGGCTCAGCCAAAGCGTGGTGTTTGTCAGTATTTTCCTGGCGTGCCGCGTCACCGGCGGCATTGCTGCCAGCCTGTTCGGTATCCCGTTTTTTCGGCGTTTTGCAGGCCGCAGTACCCTGGCCGGGCTGGACCTGGCGCGGGCGCTGTTGTTGACGCCGTTGCTGGTGCTGATACCGGCGCATCAGTTGAGCGTCCTGCCCTTTATCGCGTTTGGTATTGGCCTGTGCAATTCGTTGTTTGCGATTGGCCTGAACAGCCAGTTACCCACCTGGGTGGCGCTGGAGCAGCGGGTGAGCACCAATGCGTGGATCACGTCCGCAGCCGCCACCGGTGCAGTCTTTGGCAGTTTGCTCTCCGGGTTATTGATTGCCACCGGCGGATTCGAGGCGGTGTTCGCCGTCAATATCGGCACCTACGTGGTGGCTGCGTGCCTGATCCTGCCGTTGCGTGCGCTGTATGCAGCCAGCGTTGCAGTGCATCGCGGGTTGGCGGCGGAGTGGCGGGAACTGACAAAAGGCTTGAAAGGCGCGCCGATACTGGCGGCCATGTTGCTGATCAGCATGCTCGACACCCTCGGCAGCGCCGCGCATAACGTCGGTTGGCCGGTACTGTCGCAGTACATCTCGCCGGACACCGCCAAGACCGTCATGGGTTACCTGCTCGCGGTGTGGGCGTGCGGCAAGTTCGTCGGTGCGCGCCTGGCCAGTGCATTGTTGAAAGGCCGCGGCACCCACGCGATGGAGCGCCTGTTTATGGCGGGTGTAGCGCTGATGTCCAGCGGCTTTATCCTGACCTTCCAGCAAACCGAACTCTGGCTGGCGCTGCTATTGGTGGTGTGGGCGGGGCTGGGCGATGGCGTGTCCGAGGTGGCTCTGGTCTCCCGGGCACAAAGCGAGCCCGACAGTTTGCGCCTGCCGCTTTTCAGCCTATTGACCCTGATTCAAATGGCCGGCTTCGGCGTGGGCATGCTCGTGGTGGGGCCGTTCTACCTGACATGGACGCCGGCCCAGGTGATTGTGTTGTTCCATGGGCTGCCCTTGACGGCGTTGCTGATCATGGGGGCATGGATGGGTTACAGCGCCAACCGGGAAGTCAGATCGACAACCCCTTGAAGTGCTCCTGCAAAAACTCCACACACGCCCTTAATTTTCCGGAGTACGCCAACCGTGTGGGGTACACCGCCCACACATTGGCGCTCTGGGTGTAGTCATGCAGCACCTGTACCAGCTTGCCTTGCTCCAGCAATGGCTTCACGTCCCACATCGAGCGCAGCAACACACCGCGCCCATCGAGTGCCCACTGCAACACGATTTCGCCATTGTTCGAGGACAACGGGCCGCGTACGCGCACGCTTTCAGGGGCGCCGTCGCGTTCCAGGTTCCAGATGCCAAAGGCGTTGTCGCGCTCCTTGAGCACCAGACAGTCGTGCTGTTCCAGCTCACTCAAATGTTGCGGCGTGCCCCGTCGCGCGAGATACGCCGGCGCGGCGCAGAGCACGCGGCGGTTGCTCACCAGCCGTCGACCGATGTGCTGGCCGGGGATGTCGTCGCCCACGCGAATCTCCAGGTCGAAGCCTTCGCTGACGATGTCCACCACGCGGTCGAACAGGTCCAGGCGGATTTCCAGGTCCGGGTAGTGTTCCGCCAGCAGCGACAGGGCAGGCGCTACATGGTTGCGGCCAAAACCGAAGCTGCTGCACAAATGCAGGTGGCCGCGCGGGCTGTCGCGGGCGTCGCAGAGTTCGTCGCACAGTTGCTGGAAGTCTTCCAGAATACGCACCGCCCAGCGCTGCACGCGCTCGCCGTCTTCGGTCAGGGCGATGCGGCGGCTGGTGCGGTGCAGCAAGCGGGTGGCCAGGGTGGTTTCAAGGATCTGGATGCGCTTGCTGACATACGCCGGCGACAACCCCAGCTCATCGGCGGCGGCAGCGAAGCCGGCCTTGCGGATCACGGTGAGGAACACCCGCAGGTCTTCGGGTAGGGGCACGTTATCTTTCTTGTTAGTCATCAGACACAGACGTGGCGGCATGAGCCGCCACAATAGCACCCGTGTGGCGAGGGAGCTTGCTCCCGCTGGGCTGCGCAGCAGCCCCAATATCCCGCAAGCACCTCACACCCCAGCGCCAGCCCGTGCATGACGGCCATGCTTAAGCGCAATCGGCGCCATCTTTTCGCGGTCCAGTTCACCTTCCCACGCCGCCACCACCAGCGCCGCCACCGCGTTGCCGATGATATTGGTCAGCGAACGGCATTCCGCCATGAAGCGGTCGACGCCGAGGATCAACACCATTGCCGCCACCGGCACGGTGGGCACCACCGCCAGGCTTGCGGCCAGTGCCACAAACCCTGCGCCCACCACCGCACCCGCGCCTTTGGAGGTGAGCATGGCCACCGCCAGCAGCGTCAGTTGTTGTTCCAGCGGCAAATGGGTATTGGTCGCTTGAGCCAGGAACAGCACCGCCAGGGTCATATAAATGTTGGTGCCGTCGAGGTTGAAGGTGTAGCCGGTCGGCACCACGATGCCCACCACGCCTTTGGAGGCGCCGAGGCTTTCAAGTTTTTGAATCAGCTGCGGCAGCGCCGATTCCGACGAGCTGGTGCCCAGCACGATCAGCAGTTCCGACTTGATGTAGCCCATCAATTTGAAAATGCTGAAGCCTGCATAGCGGGCGATGCTGCCCAGCACCACAGCCACGAAGAAAAGCGCAGTGATGTAAAAGGTCCCCACCAGTTTCAGCAGCGGCAACAACGAACCCACGCCGTACTTGCCGATGGTGAAGGCAATCGCACCGAACGCCCCGATCGGCGCCACGCGGCTGATCATGCCGACGATACGGAAGAACACCTCGCTGGCCTGGTTGACCACGCCCACCAGCGGCCGCGCCTTTTCGCCGACCATCACCAGGCCAAGGCCGAACAGCACGGAGATAAACAGCACCGGCAGGATTTCACCCTTGGCAAACGCGTCGAAAAAAGTGCTCGGGATGACATTCAGCAGGAAACCGGTCACGCCTTCACTGTGCTGCGCCTGCCCGATAAACCCGGCGATGGCCGTACTGTCGAGGGTCTTCACGTCGATATTGAAGCCCACGCCCGGCTGCAGCAGGTGCGCGGCCAGGATGCCGATCAACAGCGCAATGCTGGAGACGATTTCGAAGTACAGCAACGCCTTGCCGCCCACCCGGCCGACCTGCTTTACATCGTGCATGCTGGTGATGCCGGAGACCACCGTGCAGAAGATGATCGGGCCGATGATCATCTTGATCAGCTTGATAAATCCGTCGCCGAGTGGCTTGAGGTCGATGCCGACTTGCGGCCATTGATGGCCGATCAACACACCCAGCGCGATCGCGATGAGCACCTGCACATACAGGGTTCCCAGCAGTTTTCTGATTGTCATTGTTATTATCTCGGTGCGTTTTTTCAGGCATAGAGAACCCGTCGCAGGCGTTTTCAGCCTGCGAGGCGGGTCCGTCAGGTCACGGGGTCATACGGCTCAGCGCAAAAAGCTCAGGACTTCGCCCAGCAACAACTCGGGGGCTTCTTCGGCAATGTAGTGGCCCGCTGGCAGGGCGTGACCACGCACGTCGGTTGCGACTTTCTGCCACTCCTTGAGGGGTTCGAAACAACGGCCGACGGTGCCTTCTGCGCCCCACATCACCAGCAATGGCAGGCTCAGGTGGTGGCCCGCGTCGATATCGGCTTTGTCATGCTCAAGGTCGATACCGGCGGCAGCACGGTAATCCTCGCAGATGCCGGTGGCAGTGCCCGGCAGTGACAGGCAACGCAGGTATTCGGCGAAGGCTTCATCGGTGAACGGCTTGAGCCCGGCGCTGCGGCTGCCCATGACGCTGCGCAGGTACAGCTCGGGGTTGCTTTCGATCAGGGCTTCCGGCAACGGCGCCGGGCGAATCAGGAAGAACCAGTGCCAGTAGGCGCGGGCAAAGGCTTCGTCGGTCTGGGCGTACATCGCAAGCGTTGGCGCGATGTCCAGCAGCACCATGCGCTTCACCGCGTCGGGGTGGTCGAGCGCCAGGCGATGGGCGACGCGGGCGCCACGGTCGTGGGCGAGGACCGAGAACCTGTCCAAACCCAGGGCTTTCATCAGCTCGACACCGTCGCGGGCCATCTCGCGTTTTGAATAGTTAAGGTGTTCGGCATTCGCAGGTGGCTTGCTGCTGTCGCCATAACCGCGCAGGTCGGCGGCAACCACGGTGAAGTGTTCAGCCAGTTGTTCGGCAACCTTGTGCCAGATGACGTGGGTTTGCGGGTGCCCGTGCAGCAGGAGCAAACCGGGACCTGTACCGCCTTTGCGGTAGCTGATGTTCACGCCGTTGACGTGGCAGCTGGCTTTTTGGAATCCGGCGAACATGGAGTGACTCCTTGTGATGATTGTTTACATCGTGGAATCACGCAGCGTTTGGGGCAAGGGGGAAAGCGTGGAGGGGTTGTTCATGAAGTGTGTAGGTGCAGGGCCGGCTCTGGTTGCGCTTGTCAGAACCGGCCCCTTTTGCGTCAGCGGTGCTCTGCGACCTTCGGTTCGGTTGCCTTGCGCACTGGAAACGGAAAGTAGAAAAACCGCAGGAATGCCACGCGCTTGATCACTTCCCCGATCAGCAACGGCACACCCACTGCCGCTACCAGGCCCACACACGCCGCGAGAAACGGGTGCAGCCCCAGGCGCGCCATCAGGTCGAAGGTCTTGTGCTGAATTTCGCCATGGAAGATCAACAGGATCAGGGTTGACTGGCCGATATACGTCATCGCCCGCGTCAGGATGGCCGAGACCATCAGCACTTTCGCCAGCGCCCAGCAGGCGTACACACCCGTCACGGCCAGCAAGCTGCTCCACAACCAGTGGTCGTAGCGCCGTTGCGCCAAGTCCATGGTGTCCAGAGTCGGGATAAACACGGCGGCAAACAACAGAATCGAGATCACCAGGGTCAGCCAGGAGCCTGCGTGCGTGCGCAGCCAGTCGCGCAGCAGGTAGCCGACCACGAAATACATACTGCTGATCAATGTGATATCGAGGCTGAAGGGCAGCCCCGGCAGCACCCAGGTATGCTCGCCGAGCGTCACCGGCAATTGCCAGAACAGCGGCAATGCCCAAATGCCGATCAACAGTTGCACCGTCATCAGCACGCCACTTGCCCACAGCCCCAGCTTCAAGCGCTGGATCAACCGCAGCATCACCCAGCCGAATAGAATCGCCACCCAGAAGTGCGGCAGAAACCACATGGCCTGCCACGGAATGGTGTCCACGGAGGCATACAACACGCCGCCGATATCCGGCAGCAGCGGTTGCCCACGCAGCACGGCGCGCACGATCACATACAGCAGCATGGTGAAAAAAAATGGCTTGAGCAGGCCGTCGGCCTTGCGTATCGCCATCTCCACAAACGGCTGCTCGGGCTTGAAAAACACGCCGGACAAAAAGAAGAACAGCGGCAGGATGAACGACGCCAGAATCGGGTACATCAGGTCCGGCGACGAGGCGACAAACCAGCTGTGCGCATACACGATCACGAGGATGCCGATGCCTTTGGCGATGTCCATTTGAATCCAACGATGTTTCACCTGATCACCCTCACTTGCCTATTCATGCCTTGCGCCATGGCTTCAGCCACAGCCCCATGCCCAGCAACACCACAGCGCCTGCCAGGGTGCTCAGCCCCAGTTGCAGCCACACGCCGTCAATGTGAAACAGCACCAGCGCTGCAAACCCCATCACCCCCGCACTGAGCAGCCAGTGCCGCGCCCAGGGCAGCGCGCCGAGCAACGACTGGCGTTGCATCAACAGCAGTGCGGTGCAGACAACTCCCGCCAGTGCCGCCAGCGGGATGCCAGCCAGGCCGAACATGAAGGGCAGGGCGCCGAGCAACACCACGTTGACCGCGCTGCCCAGCAGCTCGCAGCGCAATGGTTGGCGCGTGTCGCCGGCGGCGTAGGCATAACGTGCGAGCAACGCGTTCCAGGCGCCAAACACCAGCGGCACGGCAAACCACGCCAACAGCAACGGCAACGGCGAGTCCGCAGATTGTTTGGGCAGCAGCAACGCCACCAGGTTTGGCGCTGCCGCCACCAGGCCGACGCCGGCAGGCAGGGTCAGCACGCTGGCGGTTTCCAGGCCGCGCTTGAGCAGGGCCAGGCGCTCATCGCCCTGGCGTCGGCTCATCATGCCCAGCAGCACCTGATTCAGGCTCATCAGCGCAATCAGCGGCAGGTTCATCAACTTGCGGGCGAGGTTCACCCACGTTACCGCGCCTTCACCCAGCAGCGAGGCCACCAGCCGCTCAATCAGGGCCAGCCCCTGGCTGGCGCCATTGCTGAGCAACAGCGGGCCGATGCGCTGGCCGAGTTCGCGCAGTGGCGCAACGCTCAGTTGCCAGCGCCACGGCCGCCAGCCCTGTCGCCAGATCGACGGCAGCAGCGCCAACGGCATCAACAGGCTGCCCGCGACGCAGGCCAATGCCAGCGAATGCGGCTGAGTCGCGGTGCCGGCCAGCGCGAGGTAGGTCACCGGCGGCAGGTTGAACAGCAACGAACCCAGGCCCGCCAGCACGAAGCGCTCGCTGGCCTGTAACGGAATGCTGAACAGCGCGTGCAGCATCAAGCCCGGTACGCACCAGGCCACAATCTGCAGGTTGCTTGCGGCCAGCGCCGTGGCGCTTGCTGCCAGGCCCGGACCGAGCAACTGCACCAGCCACGGTGCCAACACGGTCAGCAGCAGCCCCGTCACCAAAGCGATCAGCATCAAGGCCGGAAACAGCACCGCCAGCCAGTCCTGTCGCTCGCCGCCCTGGCGTTGCAGGTACAGCGGCAACGCGGCGGCACTCAGTACGCCACCGGCCAGTGACATGCGCAACGCTTCGGGCAAAAACAGCGCAATCAGGAAGGCATCACTGCGCTCGCCCGCGCCCCACGCCGCCACCAGCAACCACTCACGGGCAAACCCCAGGCACAAGCCGAGCAGGGTCGCCAGGGTCAGCCAGACGGCAGAGCCCAACATGGTTAAGGCCGCGCGCCGTCAAGGACCGGCTTACTAAAAACCACCGTCTTGACCTGCGGCAAGCGTGCCGGGAACAGCCGCCGCGCCTCCAACACGTTGAGGCCCACCATCAGCCAGAACAGCGCGACCATCACCACCGCGAAGCTGAAGTAGTGGTCGAACAAACCGCTCACCAGCGCCGCGAGAATTCCGGCGGTGCTGCCCAGCCACAGGGCGTTGTCCTTTGTCAGGCGGATCGGGCCTTTTTCCGGGCGTGCTTCACGCCACCAGCGCACGGTCACGGCCACAAACAGCAGCATGCCGACGAGGCCGGTTTTGTAGATGAAGTTCAGCCACAGGTTGGAAATCCCCAGAAACTGAGTGCCCGGTACCGGCGGGTCGACCTTGAAACCGATGCCGAAGGGGTAGGTTGCCATTGCTTGGGGGAACATCCGGTATTCGTCAAAGCGCACTTCGGTACTGGCGTTATTGGTCGAGAAAATTGTCGCCAGCCGGTCTTGTAACGGTGGATAAGCCATCACCAGGGCCACGGTCAGCGCCGCGCCGATCATCAACAAACGCCCGGTGTAAGGCACGCGCCGCGTGGCCATCCACATCAGCACCAGGGCCAGGCTGACCATTGCACCCCGGCTACTCGCCAGCAGCAAGGCCGCCGCGCCGAGGCACGCCACGCCCAGGCCCAGCGCGCGCTTCCAGCCTTGTTCGGTCATGCCGAAGCAGAACGCCAACGGCAGCAGCAGGGCCATGATCCCGCCGATGGCATTCGGGTGCATCCAAGGCGAGCCCATGCGCGAAGACATCGCCTCAAGGCCGAATTTCAACGTGTCGAAGTTGCCGTAATTGAACACCGCCAGAATCGGCGCAATGCCCGCCCCCGAGCGCGTGCGCACAAACACCGCGATCGACAGCACCAGCATCGCCAGGCTGCCGAGCAACAGGGCAATCACCAGGGATTCGCGGTGCTTGTAGTCGGTCAGCAATTTGGCGCAGAGGAACACCGCCGACAGGCTCAGCAACCAGCGCAGCCAGTTGGCCACGCCACTGGTCTCGGCATGGATGATGACCTGGCCGACGATAAACGGGAACACGCTGAACATCATCAGCCACAGCAGCATCTGATCGGTGGGGCGGCGCGACAGGCGCGGTGCATCGGGCAGGCGTGCCAGGAAGTTGTGCCACAACACCGCGCCCCAGGTCAGCGCCAGGATGGCTTCGCTGACCGTACTGCGAATGCCCAGGTTGACGGTTGAGTACGGCATGAACGTCGCAATCAACGCGAACAACAGCAGGCCCCACAGCGGGAAGCGCAGAATAGTCACCGCAGCCGCCAGGCCAATCACGGCAAGGAACGCCTTGGTCGGTGACAGCAGCAAGGCCAGCGCACCAAACAGCAGGCCAAAGAGAATCGCGACGAGGCTGGTCAGGGACAATCTCATGTCAATTCCTCGATCAGTTCAGCCAGGCGTTGGCGATAGGCATGACGGTTAAAACGTTCCGCCCACTGCCGGCAGTCTTCGGCGGACTCCAACTCGGAGCGCTCGCCCAGGCTCAGCATCAACTGCACCAGCGCCGGGCCGTCGGTGGGGGAGAAGCGCGGTGACGACGGCGGCGTGATTTCATCCAGCGAGGAGCCGCTGGCCACAGCGACCGGCGTACCGACACTGAGCGCTTCAATGACCGGCAACCCAAACCCTTCGGCGTACGACGGCTGCCACAGGCGCGAGGCCTGACGGTAGAGCGCGTGCAGTTCTGCGTCCGAGACACCACTCAACGCGCGAATCCCCGGCAGGCTGCGCTGGGCCTCGGGCAAATGCTCAAGGCTGCCGACCAGTACCAGCGCCGGCACATCGGGCGATTGCAAGCGCGCCTGTTGCCACGCATCCACCAGAAACGGCACGTTTTTGCGTAGCTCGCGGGTGCCCACCAGCAGCCAGTAACGTTCCGGCAACTGCCGCGCCGTGAGGTCAGCCGCCAGCTCGACAAAGCCGTCGACCTGATTGGGCAGCACGCGAATTTTGCCCGCCGCCTTGGGAAACAGCCGCGCGGTTTCATCGGCGCTGTACTGCGAAGGCGTCCACACCCGGTCGGCGCTGTGCACCGCCCAGGCAATCGACAGGCGATCGCTGGTCTTGTAAATCTGCGCTTTCAGGCGGTTGGCGTGGTAGTTATTCAGGGTGATCTGGAACAGGTCATGCAGCAGCACCACCGTGCGCAAGCCTTGCGGTTTGGGTGGCAACGGCAAGCCCATATTGAACGTGCTGATGTACAGGTCGATGTGGGCCTCGCGCAAGGCACGGGGCAGAAAACCGGCCTCAAAGCGCAGGCGATTGTGTGGCTGGTGCATCGCCGTCTTCGCGCAACCCCAGGCCGGGCAATGCGCTTGAAACCGGGTTTCGTCGCCCAGAGGCGCCACGGTAAAGCGCTCAATTTCGGTGCCCGGCAGGCTGCGCAGGGCATGTTCCAGCGCGTACACCTGGCGGCTGATCCCCGATTGCGGCGAAGTGCCGACGGTGCGGTAATCCAGGCCTATACGCATGCAGGCTCCTTTTGATTGAGCGGCGCGAGCGTGGCATACACTTGCTCGAGCTGGCTGGCGGCGACGCTCCAGTCATGGGCCCGGCGCACATAAGCGCGACCGGCTTCGCCCATGGGCGCGGCGGCCTCGGGAAACTGCAGCAGGCGCACCACGGCATCCGCCAGGCTTGCGGCGCTTTGACCTCCGAGATAGTCCAGGCCTTCCACCAGGTCCAGCCCCGACACACCTTGCTCGGTACTGGCCAGCGGCAGGCCGGCGGCCAGGGCTTCCAGCACTTTGAGCTTGGAGCCGCCGCCATGGCGCAGGGGCGCCAGGAACACCGAACAACTCGATTGCAAATTCAGCAGGTTTGGCACGAACCCTTGCCATTCTATGCGTGGGTCTTTCCAGCGCTCACGCCAACTGCCGGGCATGCCGAACCCGCACACGCTCATGCGGGCATCCGGGCAGCGTTCCCAGACTATGGGCAGAATTTCATCCAGCGCCCACTCGATGGCATCCACGTTGGGCGCGTATTCATAGTTACCCAGAAACAACACGCGGCGGGCAGATGGATTGGGGCTGGCGGCGGCGAAGTGATCGCAGTCCACGCCATTGACCACCACCGGCACCGGCTTGCCAGCGATATTTTCCAGCACCTGCGCATCGCTGTCGGTGACTGCCACCACCTGTGTGGCCTGGCGCATTACGCGGCGTTCCCAGCGTGCGTAGCGCCATTGATCGTAGCGAATAAACGGCAGCGCCCAGCCCGGCAGGCGGTCGTACGTGGCGGCGCCCAGTGCCGATTCGACGTTGTGTTCGGTCAGCACGAACGGCTGGGCGTTGCGCGCCAGGGCATCTTCATAAGGCTGGAAGGTGTAGGTGTGCTCAATCTGCACCACGTCCCAATGCTCGTTGAGCAATGTATTGAAGGTGTCCTGCAACTCACCCGACAGGCCGTTCACGCTTGCCAGCAGCGGGTAGGGCGCGAACAGCCCTGCCACCAGGGTTTTCAGGCTGCGCAGCGGGCGGCGCGGCAGGATGATCAGGTGTTCGAGGAAGCTTTCCAGCACCTGGCGATCGTTCAGCGACACCGGGTTTTTGTCATGCAGCAGCAAGGTGATCCGATGCCCGCGCGCCGCCAGGCTGCGCAGCAAGTGGAACTGGCGCGTCTTGCCACCGCTGGTGGTGGGCCAGGGCGAGTAGGGCAGGATCCATAAAATGCGCATGGCAGGCTCTAATCCCATAGCAGAATTTGCAGGTTCGACTTGACCGGTATGGTCAGGCCGCCGGTGCCGCTCACCGGGGTTTGGGTGCCGCGCAGCGGGTCGTACAGGGTTGCACTGGCCAGGTTTGGCAGATGCGCGTTGCCGCCCTGAGCCGACCAGAAGAACCACAGTTTGTGGCCGTCGGCGCGGGTCCAGCCGATGCTGAACAGGCCGTCTGGCAAGTGGTCGGCGACGGGCGGGTCGCCCGGAGTGAGTTGCGGCCCGCTCACGTCGAGGAAGTTCTTCAGGGCGGTGTAGGCCGGCTTGGGGTTGGCGTCGATGTCGAGCAAACCGTAAGACTGGTCACGCACGCTGGCGCGCTGGTCGAGATCGCTCAGGGTGAAGAGGAAAATCTTGTCGTAATCCATCGCGCTCATCAGTGCTACGCGACGCACGATGTAATCGGCCTGGGCTTGCAGGGTGATGATGTCCTGGGCGTCTTTGGGCCCGGTGTAGGTTGACCAGCCCCACTCGGTGCTCCACAGGGTGTGCACGCCGCCGTGGCGCAATGCTTGGTTGAGCGCGGTGGTCTTGGCGATAAAGTCGAGGTTGGCCGGGTCATTGCCTTCGGGCAATTGGGTGTAGGGGTGGTAGGAAATGGTGGTGTTGAGGCTGGCCACGCCGAGGGCGCCCAACGCATCGAGCATGGACTGGCCGTTGGGCATTTCACTGAAAAACGCCATGCCGGCCGCCACCACTGGCTTGCTCGGGTTCACCGCGCGCAAGGCGCCGGCGGTGGCGGTCAACAGGGCCGCGTAACCTGCGGGGTCGGCCACCGGGCGCCAGAAGCCGAGCAAGTTTGGCTCGTTCCACACTTGCCACGCATCGACGCTGGGGTAGCGTTGGGACAGCAACGCCATGCGGTTGGCGAACACGTTGGGGTCTTTTGGCGGGTACTGGTCCTGATAGGGCGCACCTACCGGCGCGGTGGTGGCGAAGGGCGCCGAGCCGACCAGATAGAACACGGATTTGAGTTGATTGGTTTGCAGGTTGCCGACCAACTGGTCCAGGGTCGCAATGTGGTACTGACTCTCCACCGGCTCCAGTTGGTCCCAGTGCAAATCCAGGCGCACCCACTCCAGGCCCAGCGCCTTGAGGCGGTTGATCTGCAGTTGATAGCGCTCGGGGCTGAACCACAGGAACTGCGCATTCACCCCGAGAAAGTCTTTCCACACCACCACCTTGCTGCCCTTGAGCACATGGTTCTCGGCGTCGGCCTGGCGGCCCCACATAAAGGCGCTCAGGCCTAACGCGGCGATCACCGCGAGGGTGGCGAAGTACGTACGTTTACGCGCCATAAGGGGCTCCTGCAATGGCCTGCTCAAAGAGCTGCTTGAACTTCTGCGCGGTCAGCGGCCACAGGCGTTCGCGGCCGATTTCCCCGGCGCGCTCGGCCCAGTCGCGAGCCAGTGACGGCGTGCGCGCCAGACGCAACAGTTGCTCGCTCAGCGCGTTTACGTCGCCTTCGGGAAAGATGGCGCCGTTACCGCTGGCGACTTCTTCGGCAAACGCTCGGGCATTGGAGGTAATCGCGCCACGGCCACAGGCGGTGGCCCAGGACAGTGCGCCACTGGTGCCACGCTGGCGCCCCAGCAGGCCGAGTTTTTTTGATTCGCGATAGGGCAGCACCATCACATGGTGCGCCTGGATCGTTTGTGCGATCTCGTCCGCCGGCAGGTTCAGCCGCCAGTCGATGGCGCCCTCCAGGCCAAGGTCGGCGATCTGGCTTTTCAACTGCTCCAGGTAATTACCGCCTGCGCCAAACGCCATTTCGGCAGCCGTGCCACCGGCCAGGGTCAGGCGCACACGGTCACGCAATTCGGGTGCATTCTTGAAGACGGCGGCCAGGGCCTGCAACAGGTCTTCAATGCCTTTGCCACGGTAGATAAAACCGAAATACAGCAGGCGCAAGGTGTCCAGCGGCGGCAATGGTGCCGGTGCGATCGCCAGGTTGGCGTGGTTGATCACTGCCACTTTGCCCGCTGGCAAATCCATCCGCTGGGTGAGGCAATCAGCGCCCAGGCGGGTGAGGGTAATCAGCCGCGTCAGGCGGTTGGCGAGGTGGCGTTCTTCGCTCAAGGTCAGCGGGTCGGCCAGCACCACTGCCGCCTGGGGCAATGGGCTGGGCAGACGCTCCAGCAGGTTCAGCGGAAACGGCAGGTGTTCGCGCCGCCACACGATGCGCTCCGGGTCATGCACGGTGGCCGTCAACGGCAGGTTGGGGTAGGCCTTGCGCAATTCGCGCAGGGCCAAAAATTCCCCCAGGCGCCCGCCGCCCAGCTCGGCGTGGACCAGGTCCACGCTGTGCCAGTCGAAGCCGCTGAGGGCCTGTTTGATCGCGACGCTGGTGCCTTCCACGCCGGTTAACGGTGTCGTTACCGTCACGCCCACTTGCTCCAGTGCCGACTTGAAATGGTTCGCGTAATCGGCGATCCCGTTTTTCTCCGGCGGTAAAGGGGCGAGCAGGGCGATGCGCATCAGAACGCCCCCCGGTATTTGGCAATGTTTCTAAGCACCTTGGCCGGCACTTCGAATTTGCGCCGGTTGATGATGATGCCGTCCACTTTGCCAAACGCCGTGTTGAGGATCGACAGCGCGTGTTCCACCACCGGCACCGTGCTTTTCTGCGCTTCCACCACCAGCGCGATCAGGTCGGCGCGGCGCAGGGTAATGAATGCATCACGGTTGTCCAGCAGCGCCGAGGCATCCAGCAGCACCACTTCGCCCGGTTCGGCGCTGGCCAGCCCGCCGACGCGCACATTGGTGCCGTTCTCTTGCAGCAACAGGCGCAGTTGCTCCACCACAAAGGTCACCCCTTCGCCGTGGCGCGCCGAGGTCAGCCCCAGCGTCAGGCCCCGCTCGGCAATGCGGTCCGGCTGCAGCAGGCTGTAGAGCCTGTAGATGCTTGCGTTGAACGCGTTGGTGCCCTGCGCGGTGCTGGCGTCCAGTTCCGGAAGAGTGGTCCACAGCGGCAGGCCAAACTTGCGTTCCACCAGGCCGCCATCGTGAATGCGCTGGTCCAGCAGGTAGCACAGGTAAATCACCAGCAAGCCGACGACGATGGCAAACGGGATCGCCAACACCAGCATCACCAGGGTTTTTGGGAAGATGCGGCCCGGGTTCAGGGTGGCTTCTTCGATCACCGCGATGTTGCTGATCTGGCTGTTGTCCAGCTCACGGTCGATGCGCGATTTTTCCAGGTTGTCCACATACAACGCGTAGTTGCGCTCGGTGGTGGCCAGCTCGCGGGAGAGGCGGGCCAGCTCCGGTTCTACTTCCAGGGCTTGCTTGCGTTGAGCTTCCAGGTTGACCAGTTGCTTTTCCTGTTGAACCAGTTGGGTGCGCAGGGCCAGGTTGTTGCTCGACTCATCCAGCAGCACGCGCTGCAAGTGGATTTCCAGGGTGTTGGGCGCGCGGTTTTCCGAGCTTTGCACCGTACTGCTTTCACTGGCGACATGGGCCTGCATCGCACGGATCGACGCATCCAGGGCTTTGACTGGCGGCGCGTTGTCGGTGTAGGTGCGCATCATGTCGGCCTTTTCCAGCAGCTTCTGGTTAAGCAGGCGACGCAAATCCTGCTGCTGGGGGTTCAAGGCGATCTGGCGCACCGTGGTCACTTCCTTGGGCTGCGTCTTGAGCTGGACGCGGGTGCTCGCGATGGCGCTGTCGGAAGACGCGATCAAGCGGGTGGTATTGAAGATCTCGCCGCGCAGCACGTTGATGCGCTCGGACAAGTCTTCCAGGCGGTCGGTGATGCTCGCCGCGCCGATCTCATTGAGGCGCGTGAGGATCTGTTCCTTGTAGCTTTTGATTTCGGTGGCGCTGTTGCTCACCTGGCCTTCATAAAAGGCATACAGGCTTTTGCGGCCCAGGGCCTGGGTGCGCTCGGCGACGTAGGTTTCGACCCAGTGCTTGACCACCGCCTGGGCAACTTCCGGGTCGCCCCATTTGAAGCTGATGTCCATGACCGTCGAACCCACGGCGTGGCTCACTTCAAAGTTCTTTTCCAGGCTGGCGGCGAGGCGCTCCACCGGCGTGGTTTTTTCGACGATGCCGACGGTTTCGAGCACCACGCGAATGCCATCGAACACGCCACCGATGCCTGCCTTGATGTAGTACTTGGTGCGCTTCAAGAGCCCTTCCGGTGGCGGCGCATTGTCGATCACTTCCAGGTAATGCTCGGCCACCGCGCGCACGATCGGGCGACCGGTCAGCAGGCGTTCCTCGTCGACAATCGGATCACGCTGGGTGCTGGGCATGACCAGCGCCTGGCGGTTGCTGATCTCGATCGGCAGCGTCGAATCACGCCCCGGTTTTACCAGCAGGCGCGCGGTGGACTCGTACTTGGCGGGCAATAAAAAAGCCCCCAGCAGAATGATCACCAGCGCCGCAATGGCCGCCAGCTTGAATTCGTGCCGGAAGATGAAGAACAGGCGCAGAAGATCACGAAAAGAACGGATCTCGATCATGGGATGTCGCTCCTTTAGTTAGTGCCGCCGCTGGTTCTTGTGTAGTTGTAGCCAACGCCAATGGATTTGGTGAACGGGATCAATTGGTTCAAGTAGGTATCCACTCCCTGGATGCGCTCGCCGACATTGGATTTGGGCACGAACACCACGTCGCCGCGTTGCAGGCGCACGGCTTTGCGCCCGTTGGGACCGGTTTTGAGGTATTGGCTGAAGTCCAGGAAATAGGCGCGGTAGGTGCCCTGGGCATCTTCGCGCAGCAGCGCAACCATGCTCGCATCACCCGAAGGGTTGACCCCGCCGGCGCCGACAATGGCTTGCTCCAGGGTATTGGCCGTGGCGATCTGCACCGCCGTCGGGTTATTCACGGCTCCGCCGACGATCACCGAATTGGCCGGTGCCTGGTTGATGTTGACCGTCACCCGTGGCTCTCGGTAAACCGGCGCGAGCTTGTTGCTCAACTCGGCGGCCAGCTCCGATGGCGGGCGCCCCGCAACCTGGATCGGCCCCAGGAACGGGTAGTTGATCTTGCCGTCGGTTTGCACCGTGTACAGCGTCAGCTCGTAGATGGTGCTGACGTTGAACGCCGACAACGTTGGCATCTCGCCGGCATCGCGCACGATCCGCAACTGGTCGCCGACGCGGATACGCTCCACCGCTGGCGGCAACTGCGCAAGCTGGTCGAGGGCGCGTTTGCCTTCCTCGACCGTCTTGTCGTCCGGCGTGACGATGCGTGCCGGCGTATTGCAGGCGGCCAAGGCCAACATGGCCAAGATGAGCATGGTTTTTTTCATATAGGGCGACTTCCTCTTGGTCATGCCTCTCACCTCCAATAACCGGGGAACATGCTGATGCGCCGCTTGAGGGCGAGTGGGAGCCGGCGTTCCAGGTGGCCCAGCCGATAGCCGAGCAACTTGAACGCGCTTCGCACCAGTACTTCGGGTACGCGGTGCAATGCACCGGCTGCGCGCAATGCTGCGAGCTCGGCCAGTACATAGCGTTTACCTTCACCGCCGGCATCGCCAAAGGCTTGGCGAATCCACGGCTCGCGACCGTAGAACACGCCAATGTCGAAGTAGCGGTGAAATTCATCCATGAGTCGGTAATCGTGGGAGTGGTACACCCGCGCCGAGGCGGCGTAGCGCACCTTGTAGCCGTCGATCAGCATGCGCGCGGCCACGTAGGCGTCTTCGCTGCCGATCACATCGGCGGGAAAACCGCCGACGGCTTGCAGCGCGCTGCGTCGGTAAACGGAAAAGGAGTCAGAGCTGAAGCAGGTCTTGATCCCCAGTTCCGGTGCATCTGCCAGACTTTTGCTGCGGCTTTGTTCCGGGTAGTTGAAGTGCCGCGACTGCGCGCCGAGCACGCCGGCGCCGGGGTGCGGGAGTTGGCGACCATAGGCCACGCCGTTCAGCGGGTCTTGCTGCAATTCGTTGAGCAGGTTGGCGAACGTCTCCGGGTCTGCTGGAATCGCGTCCTGGGTCATCACGATCAGGGCATCACCGCCCACCTGTTCGCTGGCCCAGCGCCGCGTGCCGCCGTGGTTGAAGTCGCGGGCGTCGATCACCTCGACCCGGGCGCCGAATTCGCGAAAGCGCGCCACCGTGTCATCGCTGGAGGCGCTGTCAACCACCAGGGTTTCGTCCGGTTGCAGAGTCTGCATGTTCAGCGCAGGCAGCAGTCGCGCCAGGTGACTGGACGCGTTGCGGGTCGGGATGATCAACGATGTGCGCATATCATTTTTTCACGTCGGCGGGCGCACGCCCGTAGATGTCGTCGAAGCGCACGATGTCGTCTTCGCCCAGGTATTCGCCGCTCTGCACCTCGATCATCACTAGGTCGATGATGCCGGGGTTGGTCAGCCGGTGTTTGTGCCCGGCCGGGATGTAGGTGGACTCGTTGGCGTTGATCAAGAATTCGCGTTCGCCATTGGTGATTTGCGCCGCGCCGCTGACCACTACCCAGTGTTCGCTGCGGTGGTGGTGCATCTGCAATGACAGCGAGGCTTGTGGCTTGACCACGATGCGCTTGATCTTGAACCGGGCGCTTTCCTCAAGCACGGTGTAAGTGCCCCACGGCCGGGTGACGGTGCGGTGCAGGCTGAACGCCGGATGGTTCTGGCGCTTGAGTTCGGCGACGATGTAGCGCACATCCTGGCTGCGGTGAGCGTCGGCGATCAGCAGGGCGTCGGGGGTATCGACGATGATCAGGTCACGCACGCCGACGGCGCCGAGTACGCGCTTGGGCGAGTCGATGTAGCAGTTGTGCACGTCATGCAAAATCGCTTCGCCGTTGACCTGGTTGCCATGGGCGTCGCTTGGCGTCAGTTGACGCAGGGCTTCCCAGGAACCGATGTCGCTCCAGCCGATGTCGCAAGGCACCACGGCGACTTGGGTGGACTTTTCCATCAAGGCCACGTCGATGGAAATATCCGGTGCGCTGCCGAAGGCATCCGAGTCCAGTTCGCGCTGACGCGATGTTTTGTTTTGCAGGCTTTGGCTGTGTTCCAGCGCGGCTTTGGCGGCGGTCAACACGTCGGGCGCGTGGGTGGCCAGTTCGTCCACCAGCGTGCTGGCCTTGAAGCAGAACATGCCGGCGTTCCACAGGTGTTTGCCGCCGTCGAGGTAGCCCTGGGCGGTGGCCTGGTCGGGCTTCTCGACAAAGCGTTTGACCCGGTTGCCGTGGCTGAGTTTTTCACCTTGTTCGATGTAGCCAAAGCCGGTTTCCGGGTGGTCCGGCTGGATGCCGAAAGTCACCAGATAGCCGGCTTCGGCCAGTTCGCGGGCCTGGGTGACGGCCTCGGCAAACGCGACTTCATTGAGGATCAAATGGTCGGCAGGCATCACCAGCAACTGCGCCTCGTCGCCGAAGTGCTCTTGCACGTGCAGCGCTGCCACGGCGATGGCCGCTGCGGTGTTGCGGCCGAAAGGCTCGAGCAACAGGTCCAGGGGCAGACGAGCCTGGTTCACTCCGCGATAGTCATCGAGGGTGCGAAACAGCAGGTCGCGGTTGGTCACCGTGAGCACGCTCTCCACGCCAGGCAGTTTGGCAGCGCGCTGGAAGGTTTTCTGCAGCAGGCTCTGGCCGTCACGCATGCGCATGAAGGGCTTGGGCATGTTCTGCCGGGACACCGGCCACAGCCGAGTGCCCGAGCCACCGGAAATGATGCAGGGAATTAATCCGTTGAGGGTATTCATCAATAGACTTCCTTGGTGGAAAGGACGGCCGGGACCGTCATGAAGACGATGTACAAGTCAAACCACACCGACCATTTGGAGATGTATTCCAGGTCGTACTCGACACGTTTCTGGATTTTGAACAGGGTGTCGGTTTCACCCCGGTAACCGTTGATTTGCGCCCAACCGGTGATGCCCGGCTTGACCCGGTGGCGCGAGCTGTACTCGCTCACCGCGACTTCAAAGGGAATGCCCGCCGCCTTGGTGGCCGTGGCATGCGGACGGGGGCCGACCATCGACATGTTGCCCAGCAGCACGTTGAACAACTGCGGCAGCTCGTCGATGCTGGTCTTGCGAATGATCCGGCCCACGCGGGTGATGCGCGGGTCTGTGCGGGTGGTCTGTTGTTCGGCGGTGAAGTCACTCTGGTCAGTGAACATCGAACGAAACTTGAACACGCGAATTTCATTGTCGTTGTAGCCGTAGCGGTTCTGGCGAAACAGCACCGGGCCCTTGGAGTCGAGCTTGATCGCAATCGCCGTCGCCAGCATCAGCGGGGACAGGCACACCAGCGCAAGGCTTGCGAGCAGCATATCTTCACAACGCTTGATCACCGGCGACCAGCCGCGCAGTGGCAACTGTGAAGTGTTGAACATCAGAATGCCGCCCACGTCGGTAATGCGGCTGTGGCCGTAGCGCAGGGCGGCCATGTCGGGCACCAGCATCACGTTTACCGACAGCTGGCGCAGGCGATTGACCAAGCCATGGATGCGTTGTTCGGCCGCCCAGGGCAGGCAGATCATCACTTGATTGACCTGCTCGGCACGGATCAGTTTTTCCAGGTCGCGGGTATTGCCCAGCAAGGGCAGGTGGCTAAGTTCCTTGGGAATGCGCTCGGTGCGGTCATCAATAAAACCGATCAGGCCGGAGCGGATATCGCCATTGCGTTGCAGGTGGTCGGCGACGTGCACGGCAGTGTCGGTGAAGCCCAGAATCACTGTGCGTTGCAGGTATTTGCCCTTGCGCATCAGGTTGCGGTACAGGCGCAGCATCAACAGGCGTTCGAGGCAGAACAGCCCGAGGCTGGCGATGTACCACACCACCAGATTGTGCGGGTTCAGTTGCGGGAAAAACTGCAGGATCTGGTACATGAACAGCAAGATGCAGAACGCCGATGACCATGCCACGGTTTTAGTGCGCAGGCGCAGGCGATTACTGAACAGCTCTTCGGAATAGATGCCCATGGCGTGGAACAAAATAACGGTCAAGACTCCAAAAAACAGGAGCAGGCCGAGAAAGTGCGAGCGCAGCTCAGGGTCCATCGGGTCGATGAACAGCACCAACACCAATGGCGGCAAGATGGCAGTCAGGCCGTGGATTAACTTGACGAAAACAACAAAGAACTCAACAAAACCGGCGCGGGTCAGAAACAGGCTGTCAACTGACGACTTCTCTCGCATACAAACATCCCTCATTGCACTCCAGGCTGTCTGTTCGGCTGTTTAATCAAGCGGCAGATACGCTGCTTGTTAGAAAGCACGCCGAACAACGGCTACGCTGGGTAAAACGCAACTACTCATCCAAATAACAGCGGTCCAACTGAATGAAATGTGCGGGGTAGTGACTTAAGGAGTGTTCCTTTTTAGTTGCTTAGTCAACGAATTGACAGTGGTGCGGAGGTGGCATGCTAGAAACGTTAATCAGTCTTTTCTTCGGCATTTTATTGACTTTCCTTGTTCATATACTGGGCGTTCGGGCTTGTTTTTGAGTGTAGAAACAAATGTGAGAATTTTCCTGTGCAACAGGAAAACCTTTTTCACACCGAGGCAGAAATAGGGGACAAATCGGGTGTGGTCAGCGCAGTTAAGTGCCCGATATATAGGGCTTTGCGTCATATGGAAGTTGTTTTTAAATTCTGAATAAAAATGTATGCAGGACAATTTTTTGTCAGTGCTACGGCCGCCGATTATTGTAAAACGCATCATTTTGCGGATGTTTAAGCATGATCGACTTCTCTACCCTGGCAGTTTTTTGTGGTGCGGTGCTGTTGTTGCTGTTATCGCCCGGACCGAACATGGCTTTTGTGATCAGCCACGGCATAAGTGACGGCTGGCGCGGAGGCGTCGCGTCGAGCCTGGGGATTTGCGTGGCGGACATTTTGCTGACTGTATTGACGGCCACTGGTGTCACGGCATTGGTCGCCAGTTGGCCGCCGTCCTTTGATGTGATTCGTTACGCGGGCGTGATTTACCTGCTGTGGCTGGTGTACAAAACCTTAAAGAAAAGCCCGCACGTTGAGCCCCCACAGTTCAAGCGGGTGCGCGTTAGCGAGGTGTTTGTGCAGGCCCTGTTCAACAGCCTGCTCAACCCCAAGGCGTTGCTGTTTTTCATGGTGTTTTTGCCGCAGTTTGTGAGGCCTCAAGCGGGATCGATTGCGCTGCAACTGCTGGTGTTGGGTGGCGTGCTTACCCTGATTGCCGGGGTGTTTCACGCGGTGCTGGGAATTTTTGGCGGCGTACTCAGCCGGTTCTTTGCCGGGCGCTCGCACAGTGCCAGGCTACAGAAATGGGGCTTGGCGAGCGTGTTGATGGTGTTGGCTGGGCGCTTGGCGTTGATGTCGCGGCCTGGTTGAGGTGATGAAAGAGCTGTTTCGGCGAGCGAGCTTGTTGTGGTGGCCGAGCTTGTTGTGGCGAGCGAGCTTGCTCGCGCTGGGGCGCGAAGCGGCCCCAAGTCAGCCACCGCGATTCTCCAGGCCCAGCGCGGCGTCAGGGTTTGGGGCCGCTACGCAGCCCAGCGCGAGCAAGCTCGCTCGCCACAACAAGCTCGCTAGCCACAGCAAGCTCGGCCACCACAACAAGCTCGCTCACCACAACAAGCGTGCTCGCCACAACTACCCCGACGCATCATGGGCAGTAAATGGCAGTCAGCCCAACCGCGCAGCCGCGCGTGCCACGATCTCACCGCGTACCCGACGTGAGTCCGCTGTGCACTTTTGCGCTTCTTCCAGCACGTGGCTCGGCGCGGTCTGCGGGCTGCCTGAATCGAACGGCGGAGCCGGGGCGTACTCAATCTGCAACTGCACCAACTGCGCCGCCGCTTCGCTGTACAACTCGGCCGCCAGGGTCAGGGCAAAATCAATCCCGGCAGTGATGCCGCCACCGGTGAACAGGTTGCCGTCACGCACTACTCGCGCCTGCACCGGAGTCGCGCCGAGTGGGGCGAGCAGGTCGTGGTAGGCCCAGTGAGTTGTGGCTTTGCGCCCCTGCAGCAAACCCGCCGCGCCGAGTACCAACGAGCCGGTGCACACCGAGGTCACGTAACGCGCGGTATGTGCCTGGGCCTTTAGAAAGTCGAGAGTAAGCGGGTCTTCCATCAGCGCGCCGACGCCCGAACCGCCGGGTACGCAGATTACATCCAGCGTCGGGCAGTCGGCATAGGTCATGGTGGGTGTAAACACCAACCCGGTACTGGATGTAACCGGCGCCAGGTCCTTCCATACCAGGTGCAGCTTCACATCCGGTAGCGATCCCAGCACGTCATAAGGGCCGGTAAGGTCCAGTTGCTGGATACCGGGAAACAACAAAAAACCGATCTGCAAGGTCATGAATGGCGCTCCGATAAAGGGGTGGACGCCTTCACTGTAGAGGCCTAGGCTTTGGCGCATACGCCATTGAGCCCACAGATCACGCCAATCATGCCGCGAATCATCCACGTACTCGCTTTTGAAAACGCTCAGGTGCTCGACGTGACCGGGCCATTGCAGGTCTTCGCGTCGACCAACGACCTGTACCGCCAGCGCGGTGTGCCGCTGCCCTATGCCGTCTCGGTCATTGCGGCCCAGCCTGCTCCCGTGATGACCTCCGCCGGCCTGGCACTGGTGGCCGAGCCGCTGCCCGCCGTCGATAGCGCCTGCGACACGCTGGTGATCGCCGGCGGTTGGGGTGTGTACGGCGCCGCCGAAGACCCGGCGCTGGTGGAGTGGGTGCGCGAAAAAGCCAGGCACACCCGGCGCATGACCTCGGTTTGCACCGGTGCTTTCCTGCTGGCCGCCAGCGGTTTGCTCGACGGTTGCCGCGTGGCCACCCACTGGACGCGCTGCGAAGAACTGGCGCGCAAGTTTCCCGCGCTGACGGTGGAACCCAACCCGATCTTCATTCAGCAAGGCAAGGTGTGGACGTCCGCTGGCGTCACGGCGGGCATTGACCTGTGTCTGGCGCTGGTGGAAGAGGATTTGGGCCGCGCCGTTGCCCTGGAAGTGGCGCGGCACCTGGTGGTGTTTCTCAAGCGCCCGGGCGGGCAATCGCAATTCAGCGTGGCGTTGTCCCTGCAAAAAGGCGACAGCCGCTTTGCCGACCTGCACATCTGGATGGCGGAAAACCTCACCCTGGACCTGAACATCCCAACCCTCGCCGCCCAGGCCGGCATGAGCGAGCGCAGCTTCGTGCGCCATTACCGCGCCGAAACCGGCCAGACGCCTGCGCGTGCCGTGGAGTTAATCCGCGTCGAGACCGCGCGCCGGCAATTGGCGGACAGCGCGGCGTCGATCAAGCGCATTGCGGTGCAATGCGGTTTTGGCTGTGAAGAAACCCTGCGCCGCAGTTTTTTGCGCGCCTTGTCGGTCACGCCCCAAGCCTACCGCGAGCGTTTTTCGCCGGTGTCGTAGGCCAGCACTTCAAATAGCGCTTCGAGGGCTATGTGCGGCGCTTCCTGAAACACGTTGTGGCCGACGCCAGGCAACACCTGCCGTCGATACACGCCGCTGAAGCAATCCACATCGTCATCCTCGACCGGTGCCGGGCCCACGCCGTCATCGGCGCCGCACAACGAAATGCTCGGCACCGAAATCGGCGGTTGCAGCGCCAGGGCCTGCTCGATCGATTCAAGTGCCGGGTCGCCGGGGGCGTACATGAAGCGATGGCGGTACGAGTGAATCACCACCTCGACGAAATCCGGGTTATCAAACGACGGCGCAGTCTTGCTGTACAGGCCCGGCCCCTCGGCCCAGGTGGGCGACCATTGCCGCCATAACAGCTCACAGAACGCGCGGCGATTGTCGGTCAACCCGTCCACGCCACGCTGGGAATGAAAGTAAAACTGATACCACAGCCGATGCTCCGTTTCCGGCGCCTGGGGCTCGACTGACCTGGCAATGTTCTGGATGTTGTAGCCATCCCCGGTCACCAAACCCCGTACCCGTTCCGGCCACAATGCCGCAACAATACACGCGGCCCGACCGCCCCAGTCAAACCCCGCCAGCGTGGCCCGGGGAATGGACAAGGCATCCATGAAGTCCAGCAAATCCTTGGCCAGCGCCGCCTGTTGACCGGAGCGCATCACCTGCTCATTGATAAACCGCGTCGGGCCATAGCCGCGCAGATACGGCACCAGCACCCGGTAACCACGCTCGGCCAGCACCGGGGCGATGTCGTCGTAGCCGCGCGGGTCATAGGGGAAACCATGCAGCAGAATCACCGGCTCACCGTCATCGGGGCCGTGGGTTTCATACGCCACATTCAGCATGGGCGTGCGGGCATACAGCAGCTGGGCGGTTGTGGTCATGAATGGCTCTTATGGGGTAGCCCTTTTAGGTCTTTGGAACCCGGCCTATCAGACAGATTTCCAAGGACCTTGAGGCGCGGCCCATTGTGCACAGGCGGCCTCAGGGTTGCCAGGTAGTCTTCTCCCCACTGAGTTTGCGGTCCAGAAACGTCGCAGCGCTGATCAGTGCCAGGTGGCTCAACGCCTGAGGCGTATTGCCCAAGTGGCGGGCCTGGCTGTCGAACTCTTCGGCGTACAGGCCCAGCGGGTTGGCGTAGCGCAGCAGTTGCTCGAATTCCAGGTGGGCCTTTTCCACTTGCCCGGCGCGGGCCAGGCATTCGACGTACCAGAACGAGCAGGCGGCAAATGCGCCTTCGGTGCCTTGCAGGCCGTCGATCTGGCTGTCGTCGTTGCGGTAGCGGTAGACCATGCCGTCGCGCACCAGGCTTTTCTGGATCGCTTCAAGGGTCGACAACCAGCGCGGGTCGGTGGCCGCGACAAAGCGCACCAGCGGCATCAGCAACATCGAGCCATCCAGTGCGGTGCTGCCGATGTGCTGCACAAAGTGCCCGCGCTCCTCGTTCCAGAAGTTGCTCCAGATGTCGGCATAGATCGCCTGACGCGTCTGGTCCCAGCGCGCAAATGGCGCGGGCAGCGAGCGCTTGTAGGCCAGGCGGATCGCGCGGTCCAGCGCCACCCAGCACATCAGTCGCGAGTGCAGGAAGTGATGTTGTTCGCCACGCATTTCCCAGATGCCGACGTCTTTGGTGTTCCAGATTTCGCAGACTTGATCGGCGACCTCTACGGTGTGCTTCCAGCCCTCGTGGGAAATGGCTTCGCCGTATTTGTTGACGAGGTAGACGGCGTCCATCAGCTCGCCATAAATATCCAGCTGCACCTGATCGAACGCTTCATTGCCGATGCGCACGGGCTTGGCGCCGCCGTGGCCGCTGAAGTTATCCAGCACGGCTTCGGGCAGTTCCTGACGGCCGTCGATGCCGTAGAGAATATTAATTTTGGTCGGCTGGCCACAGCAGTCGCTGACCCGGCCTTTGAGCCAACGCATGTAGGCGTTGGCTTCCTCGATAAAGCCCAGGCGCATGAAGGCGTAGACGGTGAACGAGGCGTCGCGGATCCAGGTGTAGCGGTAGTCCCAATTGCGCTCGCCGCCGGGGCTTTCCGGCAGGCCGAACGTGGCTGCGGCGATGATTGCGCCGTGTTTGCGCGAGGTCAAAAGCTTCAAGGCCAGGGCCGAGCGGTTGACCATTTCGCGCCAGCGCCCGCGATAATTGGATTGGGCGATCCAGCCGCGCCAGAATTTAAGCGTGTGGGCCAGGGCGAGGTCGGTGCAGCCGCTGTCGACGCGTTCGTCTTGCTCACCGCCGAGCACAAATTCGGCGCCTTCTTCCTGATTCAGGGTGAATGTGGCGATGGCCGCGTCGTCTTCGATCTGCAACGCGTGGCTGCTCGCCAAGCGCAGGCCGGGCTTGCCGTCGGCGCTGAAATGCACCATGCCATCGACTTCGCTGGCGCGGGTTGGCGTGCGTGCGTAGTCATGGCGCACGGCGCAGCGCAGGTGAAGGGTGGCCTTGCCGCTGACCACGCGCACCCGGCGAATCAACAGCGGCAGGTCGTCGATTTCTTCGCTGATCACCAGTAAATCGGTGATTTCCACCACGGCTTCATCGCTGAGCCAGCGGGTTTGCAGCACGTTGGTGTCGGGCAGGTAGATCTGCTCGCGGCGAGCGTCTGGCAAGTCCGGTGTGAGTTGGAAAGCACCCGCGTCAGGCGTATCGAGCAGCGAGCAAAAGATTGACGGGCTGTCGAATTCCGGCCAGCAGAAAAAATCGATGCTGCCTTTGTCGTTGATCAGCGCCGCACTGCGCATATCACCGATGATGCCGTGGGCATCGATGGCGCTTTGGGGTTCGTTCTTGAAATCAACCATTGCCACGAAACTCCGGATAAAGGCTCATGCCGCCATCGATAAACAGGGTGCTGCCCACCACGTAATCGGAGGCGTCGCTGGCCAGCCAGACCACCGCGTTGGCGACGTCTTCCACATCACCCACACGGCCATAGGGAATCAGCTTGAGCAGCTCTTTTTCCGCCGCGCCTTCAGTGGCGGCACGGTTGATCGCCGTGCGAATCGCCCCCGGTGCAATGCCGTTGATACGAATGCGCTGCTCGCTGACTTCCTGCGCAAGTGTGCGCATTAACATCTCGACGCCGCCTTTGGACGCCGCGTAATTCACATGCCCGGCCCACGGGATGATCTGGTGCACCGAGCTCATGTGGATGATCTTGCCGGCGGCGCGCGATACACCATCACGCACGCCCTGGCGGTTGAAAATACGTACCGCCGCGCGGGCGCAGAGGAACTGGCCGGTGAGGTTGACGCCGATAACGGTGTTCCAGTCATCGAGGGTCATGTCGACCAGGTTGGCGTCTTTTTGCAGGCCGGAGTTGGCGACGAGGATATCCAGATGGCCGAAGGCGTCGAGGGTCTGGGCGAACAGGCGTTCAACGTCGGCCTCTTTGGAAACGTCACCACCAATGGCAATCGCCCGGCCGCCGTTGGCGTTGATTTTCGCCGCCAGCGCCTCGGCCGGAGCGGCCTGGGAGTTGTAGTTGAGTACCACCGCCGCGCCGGCTTCAGCCAACGCCTGTGCCGCACCCGCACCAATGCCGGAACTGGCGCCGGTGACCAAGGCCACTTGTTGCTGCAACGAGATCTGCATCGCCCACCCACCGTTTTATGAGAGTCCTTTGTGCTGACTGGTGGGGCGGCGCACAAGTTCATCTGCGGTCTCAAATGTTAAGAAGGGCTGACTTCGGCGCGCAACTGTCGAAACTGAAACTGGGCGTAGGCGTCAAAAAACGTTTTCGATCAACAACACCACACCCGCTCCAGCGACAGCAATGCCGGGTTGTACCCGGGCGAGCCACGGACGTTCTTTGTACAGGCAAGCGTCGGCTTCTGACCTGCCGGCTCGTAAAGGAACTGTTTACGCGGGTTGGCCACTCAGGGAGACCCGGCGGCTTTGATCGTATTGGCCGCTTTTCAGACTTTGAGTCAGGGCCCATACATGACAGCAACTTCGTTCCAATCCTGCCAATCCAACGGTCGTGACGCGTTTCGCAGTGGGCGTGATGCTGATCTTCCAGCTTCCTTGAAAGACCAGGGGGTTTCTCAAAATGAGTTCTCGGCGGCGCTCTTGCACGCGTACGGCGAGGAAGCGCAGCGATTGAACGCCTTCGCGGGCCAACACAAGTTCCAGGCTCCGGTCGCCGATGATTTTGCCCGCGGCATGCTGGCACCCGGGCAGTCTGGGCACGCAGACGACGAGCCTCTAAAGCAGCCCGAAGGTACGTGGGCAGCCTTGATCAAAGGCCTCGTAAACTGGTGGCGTGGTCAGAAGCCCGGCTGAACAGGCGTCGCAGGATTTTTACATGCTGTTATTGGTATTGCGCCGCCACCCGGAACTATCACGCTCAGCCGGCCACACATCGGTGGCTGGCTGCCCTGCAATCCATTCGATGATTCAGGGTTATTCAGTGATGGCCTCTGGGCCAATGTCAATCCGGGAAGGGTGGGAGATGATGCATGAAAATTGAGGGTGCAATACCGCGCGTGCAACCAACGGCGATGGGTGCGCCAGAGGCCCAATGGACCACGCCGCCGCCCACTGTTCGCCCGGCCTATGAGGATCAGTACGCCTTGCAAGGCGCGCCGGCACCGCGGCCAGCCCGGTTGTGGGGCACCTTGTCTTCGCTGCGCTACCAGGCGTTGCAGAACGCGCCGGCGGCGCGTGCCGACACAACCCCTCCGGGCCCGACTTACAGCGACAGCCAATTGGCGGGCGAGTTGGAAAAGAACTTTGGGGAACTGCACGCGTATCTCAGGGACGGGCGCTTGACGCCTTCTTCTTTGCGGCAAATTGCAGCTCAAGCGCTGGCGGGAGAGTAGCGTGCGCGACCGTGTGATTCTGGTGGTCAGGGAGATTCTCAAACGCCCGATGTTGAGCGACGCGATCATGGACAGCGAGGGCTACATCACCCGCGACAGTCTGAGCGCAGCTGCCGCGACCCTGCTGCGTAACAGCTCACCCTGCACCTTCAGCCAGGACCCTTTTCACGGCCACGGCAACGCCGAGGTCGTTCAAGCGCTCCAAGGCTATTTTCAGCAATTGAGGGACAAGCCCAAAGACCGGCCGGGCTTTTTTGAAACCCATGAATACCTGGAAATAGCACTGCTCACAGCCGTGATGAATGATCCGGATGACACCGATAGCCTGGGCCTGCCCCTTCTGGAACCCACGACTGGGCTACCCCGAAAGAAGTACACCGAACATTGCGTGTACATGGCGAAAAACATCATCGAGCGGCCAGGTCTATTAAGGTCGCTGGAGCGCGCAAATCAGACGCGCTTGTTTGGACGCCCCAGGCACGAGGGGTGGTTGTGTAACCGAAGTCTGGAGCGCTGGCTGGAACAGTACGAGGCGCACAAGGCCCGGTAGGGCAAGGCCTTGCGCGGTGCGTGTTTACACCTTGAGGATTTTACCGCTGATGGCCACACCGGCCAGCAACACCGCGATCATCACGAAGGCCGTACTCAGGCTGCTGCCGTGAGCGATGAAGCCAATGACTGCAGGCCCCGCGAGAATGCCGGCGTAACCTAAGGTGGTGATGGCGGGCACCGCGATGTGCTCCGGCATGACCTTCTGTTTGCCGACGGCGGTGTACAGCACCGGCACGATATTCGAACAGCCGGCACCCACCAGCGCATACCCCAGCAACGCTGTTTGCCAGGCAGGCGTCAGCGTAGCGAGCAGCATGCCGGCGGTGGCCAGCGCGCCGCCCATCACGATCACCCGTGTGGCACCCAGGCGTCGCACGATGGCATCACCGGTAAGGCGCCCGGCAGTCATGGTCAAGGCAAAGGCCGCGTAGCCCAGGCCGGCGTAGGCTTCACCCAGGCCACGCTCGGCGCTGAGGAACACTGCGCTCCAGTCCAGCACGGCACCTTCTGCCAGAAACACGATGAAACACAGGCAGCCAATAAACAGCACCACGCCGTGGGGCATGGCAAACGCCGGGCCCGAGCTTTCACTGCCATAGGGCAACAGGTGCGGAGCGGCTTTGAGCAGCGCAATGGCCATGACGACAATCACCACCAGTGTCGCTTGCAGTGGCGACAGGCCCAGCCCCAACAACCCGGCAACGCCCGCCGCGCCGACGATGCCACCCAGGCTGAACAACCCATGGAAACCCGACATCATGGTTTTACCACTGGCCCGTTCAACGATTACGGCTTGCAAATTGACCGTCGAGTCGACGGTCCCCAGGCCTGCGCCAAACAGGAACAGGCCCACCATCAGCAACGGAATCGAACTGACGGTGGCGAGTATCGGCAGGGCCAGGCAGATCACGACGGTGCCGCCGGTGAGTACGCGCCGGCAGCCAAAGCGCGAAGCCAGCGCACCCGCCACCGGCATGGCGATGATCGAGCCCACCCCCAGGCATAAAAGCAGCAAGCCCAGCGTGCCCTCATTCAGGTGCGCGCGCGCCTTGGCGTAGGGGACCAGCGGGGCCCAGGCGGCGATGCCGAAGCCTGCGATGAAAAAAGCGATGCGGGTCGACATTTGCTCCAGCCGCCCGGGAACCACGGGCGCTGGGGTGGAGATGGCAGTCATGAATAATCCTTGTTATACGTTCAACGAACGCTGTCCGGCGCAACATCCTTGCATATCAGGACGTGAGGCGCGAGCCGGCTTTCCTGTGGTGTGCGGCCAGGACTTTATTTTTATAAAGCGGGAACGGACGAGAGGCTGGCGACCACATAGAAGCGATCAAACCTGCGGGGCCGGTCTGGTGGAGCGGTAATTTTCGTACGGACCGATGAACCCCAGGGTCCGTGCGGCAAATTACTTCCTTCCAGGCCACCCCCACAGGCCTGCTGTTCTGTAATACGCTGCCGTCAAATGTGCAGGTAACTCGACGGATGAGCTGATGAGTTTTTTCAGGCGGGCGGCAACATGACCCGATTCTACGACGCGCGAGGCAATATCTACGCGGTGGTCAGCCCGGCCTGGCTCAGAAGCCAAGCGGTTGACGTGCCCGAGCATGCCCAACTGGCTGCCAATAACCGCACAGCCTGGGCGACATCTGCCATTGATTCAGCCTGTGGCTGGGGCGCGTTGCCGCGTGCGGCCGACGCCAAGGCACACCGCTGCGATGGGTTGTTGGTCGGGCCGTTCCAGTCGGCGCCGCCGTTTGACCTGTTGATTGTCAACACCGATGGCACGCTTGCCGAACGCAGTGGCAACGGTTTGACGATTTTCTCCCAAGCGCTGACTGATCAGGGCTTGATGACTCAAGGCTGTGAGTTGCGGGTGTACCACGACAAGTCGGATGCAACGTCTCCGGTGTCCACCCTTGTAGAGCCGGCAGTGTACGACCAGGTCGCGGGTTTTTGGCTTGAGCTTGGGCAGCCTGCGTTCGGCCCCTCAGCCGCAGGGGCTGGGAGGGTTGATGGCATGTCTCATGACTTCAGCCACGTGCCCGCACTGGCTGCGATAGACCCGCATTGGGCGCGCAGCCAGTTTGTGCGCGTGGGCAATCCCCACTGCGTGACGCTGCTCGAGCATGTGAGCGCATTGCCCAACAACCTTTCGATGCACCAGCCCGCAGTGTTTGAGGCGTTGCAGGCGATTGCTTTTGCCCCACCTGTCGGCCGCGGCCAGCCCTGTGCCGCCGGGGTCAATTTGCAATGGGCTGCCCGGTCCTCGGGCAATTCGGTCATCGCACGGGTGTTTGAGCGAGGGGAGGGCCCCACTGCGTCCTCGGGAACCAGCGCCAGCGCAGTGGCTTGTGCCGCGTGGCGAGCGGGCTGGGTCGAAAGCGGGGACGTGGCTGTGGTGATGCCAGGTGGCACGGCGCCAGTGCGCTTGCGCAGCACAGGCGAAACACTGCTGAGCGTCAGCCTGTTCGGGACTGCACGGCCGATAACCTGAAATGAAGGAACGGCTGAAGGCTTGAATACATGTCAGCTGTTTCCTTATCGGATAGTTAAGTTTGAAAGGTGAGCGTAGGAACCTTCTAGTTGTTTAAGTTTTGTTTGATTTATACACCGTATTATTTGGTAAAAGCCTCTTCCGAGGCTGCCGTACGAAACTTCTTTTTTGTTATTTGAAGGGCCGGCGTTCGCCTGAAATCGCTAAGCTTTGCTGCGTTCAGGCGCTTTCCTTCGCACTTCTATCCGCATCCGCATTGGGGGAAAGCCTTTCGGTTAACTACTTCAAGATGGGTAACTACGGATGGTTGATGGGTATGTGTCGTCCCGTTTTAAATTGATTCTTTCAAATTCCACTAGTGACTTTCAGGTGCTGGCTTTCAGCGGCAGTGAAACGCTTGATCAGCCTTATTTTATCGACCTGCAGTTAGTCAGCGAAAACCCCTCCCTGGATCTGGACGCGCTCCTGCACCAGCCTGTTTACCTGGACTTCGGCGAATCGGGAGCAGGCCTGCATGGTCAGGTCTATGGCATTGGCCGTGATGAGCCGGGCACCAGGCTCACCCGCTATCACCTTACCCTTGCACCGAGGCTGGCAAATCTCGCCCACCGGCGCGACCAGCGGATTTTCCAGCAACTCAGCGTGCCGCAGATCATCGCGGCGGTCCTCAAACACCACGGCATCCTTGCCGACGCCTATGCCTTCGAACTCGGACCGGTGGTCTATCCGCCGCGGACGTTCTGCGTACAGTACGCGGAAACTGACCTGCACTTCATCCAGCGTCTATGCGAGGAGGAGGGCATTCACTACCACTTTCGGCACAGCCCGAACGAGCATGTGCTGGTGTTTGGTGATGACCAGACGGTGTTTCGGCGTTTGCCGGCGCAGCGTTATTGCGCTGTCGGTAACGTGGCCGCCGACACGCGCGTGGTGCAGGGTTTCGACGTACGCCTGGAAACCCGCTGCCAGCAAACGGTGCGCCGCGATCATGACTTCGAGCATCCGTCACTGCGCCTGCAAGACAACGCCGGCCCAACCTCGGCGCAACCGCTTGAAGATTACCGTTACCCCGGCGGGTTCAGCGGCCGTGCGCGGGGTCGGCAATTAGCGCGTCGAGGCTTGGAGCGCCATCAAAGTGATCGTTATCGGGCCTTGGGCAAGAGTGACCAGCCCGCGTTCAGTTGCGGCCATTTTCTTGAACTGCAGGATCACCCTGACCCGGTCTGCAATGACCTGTGGTTGCTCACGTCGGTGTGGCATGAGGGGTATCAACCGCAAGTGCAGGAGGAGGCCGCGTGTGAGCCGGCTGAACTCCAGGGCTATCGCAACCGCTTCACCGCAACGCCCTGGCGCGCAACGTATCGGCCGCCCCTCAAACACCCCAGGCCCACCATCAATGGCACCCAGACCGCCACGGTAACGGGCCCGGCGGGAGAGGAGGTGCATTGCGATGTTTATGGCCGGGTGAAGGTGCGTTTTCATTGGGATCGCCAGGACAGCCGCGATGATAAAAGCAGTTGCTGGGTGCGAGTGGCGTCCGGTTGGGCGGGCGATGGCTTTGGCGCGCTGCAGATTCCGCGGGTGGGCATGGAGGTTCTGGTGACGTTCCTGGAAGGCGACCCCGACCGGCCGTTGATCAATGGTTGCCTGCCCAATGCGCTGAATATGCCCGCCTATCCCTTGCCGCAACACAAGACGCGCAGCGTATTGCGCAGCCGCAGCTCCGTGGGTGGCGAAGGGGCCAATGAGCTGCACCTTGAAGACCGCCGTGGCGAGGAACTCATCTACCTGCGCGCCCAGCGCGATTTGGAGCAGCAGGTGGGCCACGACAGTCGCCTGGAGGTGGCCGGTGAACGGCGGGAAATCATCAGGGGGCCAAGCACGGTGCACTTGGCGGGAGGCGAGCATCATCAGGTCACAGGTGATCGCAGGAGTGTGCTCCAGGCGAGCGATCATCTGAACATACACGGTGACAGCCAAACCCTTGTGGACCAGTCGTGGGTCATCGAGGCCGGGCAACAGATCCATATCAAGGCCGGTGCCAGCCTGGTCATCGATGCCGGCGCGCAACTTAGCCTGAAGGCAGGTGGAGAGCACCTGCTGATTCAAGCCGGGGCAATTTTCAGCAGCCGGCCCATCACCGTCGGCGGCGTGCCGCATGCGACCTGCACGGTGAATCCGTTGTCTGCGGCGAGCCTGCTGAAAGTATCTACCGCGCAAGGTGCGCTGATGAATGTCGCCCGCCAGCTGGACGCTGACTTTTGCCCTGTGTGCGAGCAGTGCCGCGAAGGCCTGTGCGACATCACCGGGAGGGCTGCGTGATGGAGAACCTGCCAGACCGATGGATGGCCCAGCAACAACAGGCCGGGCGCCGAGTGTGCTTGATCCTTGATGGCAACAGCGATGCGCGCCAACCGTTGATGGCGGCCCGTACGCTGTTGCAGTACGCCAGTTTTTACAGTGACACCGCCGTGGCCGAGCTGGCATCGGTTGGCCCGGTGATCGTGCTGCTCGAGCAGCTGGACGAGCCTGCGCTGGTTGATCTGCTGCGACAGCCCGACCTGAACTGGGGCTGGTTGGGCAGCCTGCCCGACGACGACCTGGCTTGCGTGGTTCGGCATTGGCGCGAGCGTCTGTTGGTCGGCCCGCAGGGAAACCGTGCCCTGTACCGTTTTGACGATAACCGCACCCTGGCTCGGGCATTGGCTCACCTGCCAAACGAACGTTGGCCGCAATACCTGGGCCCACTGATCAGCGTGTGTTACTGGCACGAAGACCGCTGGTACCAGGCGCAAAACCCTGCCCCGGGCGACTATCCGCTGCCGGTTCCTGCACCCTGGCTGGACACGCCGAATGCACAGGCGGCTGCGATCCTGCATGCCAACATCCTGCGATTCCTGCTGACCGCACACAGTGAAAATCTCGCCGCACTGGTTGAGTTTCAGGACCCTCGAATCTGGCTGACGCAGGTGTTGGAGCAGGCCCGAGCCTGGCAGTGGCATGGGGTGCAGCAGCTCGAATTTCTGGTGGTGCACCGGTTGATGGAGGCGACGCAAGGCAGCGTGATTCAGTGGCAGCCGCTGCGGGGAGAGACGCCGATCGATCACTTTGAACGCACAGTAGAGCAGTGGCGCAGAAGTGGGGAACGACCATGAGCAGGCGAGTGTTCGCAGCGTTGATTGCGCTTGGTATGGGATGGCTTTCGGGGTGTGCGGTAGGGCCGGTTGATCGCTTTACGCTGGAAGTGGATTTGCCGGCGGATTTCGAGCTTAAAACGGCGGCTAACTATCGTCCCGCTACGGGGCAGACCTGCACCTTGCCAGTACGTCGCGGCAAGCGACCGGAGCGCAAGTTGTTTTTTACTGAGTTCAACCCAGTGGCCAACCGGGTGAGTTATGAGCTGCCGTTGAGTGAAACCATTGAGGGGTGCCCTTCGGTGTTGAGCAGTGTGCAGTTTGAGTTTTATGCGAAGTGGGGGAAGCGTGATTCGGACGTAGGGGGGGATAGAGCAAGCATCGGTATTCCAGATCGTTTGCCTGAAGGTTTTCCAGTGATGCCCGAGTCAGGGGTTCAGGAGTTGCGAGGGCAATGCCGGTGGTATTTCCGCACGGTGGGTCGCTCACATGCGATCACCAAACTTTTGGAATGCAATTCGTTGGACGACGAAGGTCAGCCAGAAAAATATAAAGCGGGTGGTGGTGCCCAACGAGATCAGCTAACGGGCAAAACACTCAGGTTGATACTCACTGTTACTGCGGATGAGCTGCCTGCGTTTGGCGACAGTTGGATAGCAGTCCCAGGGGGCTGGAGACGTTGTAAAGGTAAAAGTTTTGAAGATCTGTCCGCGTACTGCCAGGGCAATACTACGGACTTCAAGCCAATAAAAATGCCGGATGGGCGCATTTGTGACGTCTACCCAACGTGCAAATAACAAGGAGTGAATTTATGAAACAGGATGCTTGGAAGCAACCTTTTTTCAGCGACAAGATGCCTGCTTGCGCCTTGAAAGGGCATTGGGCGAGCTTTTGCCTGGTAGACGATACGGGCAGTGGAAAAGCTTTTGGTGGGCTCTCTTACTCAATCCACGACAGTACAGGCCGTCAGTACGACGGTAGATTAAATGGGGACGGATTTGCCAAGCTGGAAGGGTTTTACTGCGGTCCTGTAGTTCTTAAGTTCGATAGCCTGTATTCCGGAGCGGAAGAACCGTACAGCCGATTGCGAGTTCGTCGTACATACCCGCTACCCATCAGCGAGCTTCAAGTCCGCGCCGAGCAAACTCGATTTTCCAGTAGCAATGGACAGCGTCTAGAGGGCAACCCCGCACTATCGCCAGCAGACCGGTTCTATCAAGTTGAAGTGCGGGATCTGGTACGCCATGTGGCCCATCTGCCGCCTCAATTTCCCAGGACGCATAGCCCTCAACGCCATGCCCTAAAGATGATGGCCGACCTGGGATTCGGCCCTCCTCAGCCCAGCCTGACGGGGGTGGTGCTATTTCCCAATCAACACAGCGTTTTGGAAGTGCGGCCTTTACGGGCGTTGCGCCCGATACTGTCTACCGATGACCAGTTCTGTGCCTTGAATCTGTATCAGCTGGCCCTGATGTCAGCCCTGAGTTACTGCGATTTTGGCCAGCAACCACCGAATAGGCCCGTTGACCACGTGACGTTCCCGATTGCACCGACGGTTGGAAATCTGTTTGGTGAGAAACTGTCGGGGTTTCAGGAGGCGTGGCGAATTGATCCCGAACAAACTCAGCGCTTTTACCCACTTTATGAAGAGGTCCCGTACTCCCGACGCTTCGAGATTCTTCCTTTCGATCCTGAGTTATACCTACAAAATCGACCGCATCCGGAGAAACAGCAGGAGCACCCAGCCGGCTTGCATTTTTTTGATGATGAAAAATTCGGCACAGACACTCAGGCATTTATCACTCATCACGATGAAGTCATCCTGATCTCTGTGCGAGGTACGGTTAGTGGTGCTGATATCTTGCGCGACGCAAACGCCCACCAAGTGGATTTTGCTGAGGGTGTAGGTCGGGCACATGAGGGTTTTTACTCGGCCTACCGAGCGATGCGCAAGTTCGTACTGCATTACCTTGACCAATTCCACAGCAGCCAACGAATAGTCATTTGCGGCCACAGCCTCGGCGGCGCAATCGCGCTGCTATTGGCTGAAGCACTGCGCCGAAGTCCTGACCGTGACTACAACATCCTCCTCTACACCTACGGCGCCCCCCGCGCCGCCGACGCCGAGTTCGTCGAAGGCGCCTCATCCCTCGTCCACCACCGCATCGTCAATCATAACGACCCTGTGCCCAGCGTCCCGGCGCCGTGGATGAACACCACCGCCAAACTCTGGGTCCCGGGTGCCGTAATGCTTTTCAGCGCTCCCGGCCCAGGCGGCCTGTTGTTCGCCACCGGTTTGGTGCGCTTCGGCGGCAACCCCTACACGCATCACGGCGAGCAACAACATTTCATGCCGATCAAACTCCCCGACGGCACTCAATCCTCGGTGTTATGGAAACCTGGCTGTGAGTCTATTCTGGAGGCAGGCTGCAACAGCGCAGTGCAGCGCCATGGCGATATGCCCGACCGCGAAAATCTGCTCAAACAACTCTTCCAGGCCAACCAGCACTTCATGACCGCCAGCTACATCCCTGCGGCCTGGGCCACCTTGCGTCGCTGGCAACAAACCGTGGACAGCCAGGGGCCGCTGGTCACGCGAACAGAGTTTGAGTTGATCGACCATGCACTTGAAAAGATGACTGAACAACTGCGCGACAAAAACCGTGAGCTGGACCGGCGTCGCCCACCTAACGCGCGCGACCACGCGCACGAACATAACCAGGCCTTGAACGCCGAGATCGACCGATTGCGCACCAGCCGCCAGCGCCTTGATTCGCTGCGCTGGCGCCGCCTGGAAGCGCGTGACGTTTATGGTAGTCACACCCATTCCTCTGGCCTGGAGCCGAGCCTCAAACGCTGGTTCAGCCACCGTGAAAATCGCGAACTGTCCCAGGTTGCCAGTATTCCGCCGCCCTCCCACGACGATCGGGGGAGGGTGCAACCGTTTGATATCGATTCGACTGTTTAACCGAGCCCGTTACAAAAACTCCACCTGTGCCGGCTGGCGTTTCATCAGCACCTTGCCCTTGCGGATCGAGTACAGCGGCAGGCCCTGGCTGCGGATCACTTCGTAGTCGCTGTCTGCCGACAGGATCAACAGGTTGGCCGGGCGGCCAGGTTCCAGGCCGTACCGGTCGCCCAGGGCCATGGCCTTGGCGCTGTTGTCGGTGACCAAGTCCAGCGCGCTTTGCAGGTTGCGATAGCCCAGCATATGGCAGATGTGCAAGCCAGCTTCGAGCACGCGCAAGATGTTGCCGTTGCCCAGCGGGTACCAGGGATCGACGATGGAGTCCTGGCCGAAGCACACGTTCATGCCGGCTTCGAGCAGTTCATTGACGCGGGTGACGCCCCTGCGTTTCGGGAAGCTGTCGAAACGGCCCTGCAGGTGGATGCTTTCAGTCGGGCAAGAGACAAAGCTGATGCCGGAGTGCCCGAGCAAGCGAAAAAGTTTGGCGCAATACGCATTGTCGTAAGAGCCCATCGCCGTGGTATGGCTGGCGGTGACGCGCGCACCCATGTCGCGGCTGCGGGCTTCTTCGGCAAGAACTTCGAGAAAACGTGAGTGTGGGTCGTCGGTTTCGTCGCAGTGCACATCCACCAGGCAGCCTGTGCGCTCGGCCAGGTCCATAAGGAATTTCACCGAGCTGACGCCTTGGTCGCGGGTGTACTCGAAGTGAGGAATGCCGCCCACAACATCGGCGCCCAGGCGAATAGCCTCTGCCATCAGTTCGCGGCCATTGCGGTAGGACTCGATACCTTCCTGGGGAAAGGCGACGATTTGCAGGTCGATCAGGTGCGCGCTGTCTTCACGCACTTCGAGCATGGCTTTGAGCGCCGTCAGGTCCGGGTCGGTGACGTCAACGTGGGTGCGCACATGCTGGATGCCATGGGCGGCCAGCGACTGGATGGTTTTTTTGGCGCGGGTCTTGGTGTCCTCCTGAGTGATGGTGGCTTTGCGTTCGCCCCAGCACTCAATACCTTCGAACAAGGTGCCACTCATGTTCCAGCGTGGTTCGCCGGCAGTGAGTGTGGCATCGAGGTGAATGTGCGGCTCGACGAAGGGCGGTATGACCAAATTGCCGGCGGCGTCCAGATCATCGGCCGATAAAACGGGCGCTGTCGTTTGCGGCGTGATACTGGCGATCCGGCCATGTTCCAGGTGCAGATCATGCAGGCCTTCACGGTTGCGCAGGCGGGCGTTGATGATATGCATGGGCAAGTTCCTCTTGGCTAAAGACATTCAGCCGCCAGATCATCAGGGCTATTGCCATGTCTAGGCGGTCGTACGCATTGTCCAGCGTCAGCCCATAGGGCTTCAATCCGCTGGACGCGGTGTGTAAGGGTGTTGCGGTGCACGGTCAGGCGTTGAGCGGCGGCCACAAGGTTACCATTCTCGTGAACTCAGGCTCATGCCGGGGCGTCAGCCAGCGGTGCGCGCACACGCAGGACGGCGGTCAGCACGATGTAGGTCAGGGACGCCGTCACAATCCCCACCAACGGTGCGACCCACGGTGAGTTGAAGGCCAGCACGGTGCCGACGGCGTAGGCCACCAGGCCCGGCCAGTTGAACGCCGGCAGGCGTGCATCGGCCAGGCGTGGGTAGCGGCCGCGATATCGGTAGAAGAAATCCGCCATGATCACCCCGCCAATCGGCGGGATGACCGTGCCCAGCAGAATCAGGTAGGGCACCAGCAGGTCGTACATGCCGAACAAGGCCAGCAGGGTGCCGATCACCGCGCCGCCAAGGGTTACGGTCTTGCGGCGGCGGGTGCGCAGCAAGTTGCAGCCTGCCACGGCAAAGTTATAGATGGTGTTGTCCTGGGTGCTCCATATATTGAGCAGCAACATGGCCATCGCCGCCATGGCGAAGCCTTGCAGCAGCAACACCTCCACCACATCCGGTTGCTGGTAGACGATGGCGCCGTAGGCCCCGATCAACACCATCAAACCATTGCCGATAAAAAAACCGATCAGGCTGGCCAGCACCGCGACCCTGGCCGAGCGGGAAAACCGTGTCCAGTTGGTCGCCTGGGTCGCGCCGCTGACGAAAGTGCCGAACACCAGGGTGATCGCGGTGGACAGGTCCAATTCGGCGGTTGGCACCACCGCCAGCAGGCCGTCCAGCCCGCCGACTTTTACCGTGGCAACCCACATCGACAGCAACAGTAAAATGCCCATCGCCGGTACCGCGATGTAGGACAGGATCTCCAACCCGCGATACCCCACGTACGCCGTGGCGCAAAACACCAGGCCGAACAGCACCATCAATGCCAGCACGCTGCCCTGGCTCAGTTCGAAGTATTTGCCCAACACCACGGCGGCAGTGGCGGTGCCCCAGGCATACCAGCCGATCTGGGTGAAGCCGAGGATCAGGTCACTGAGCTTGCTGCCGACCTCGCCAAAGCAGAAGCGGCCCATCAATACCGAGTTCAGGCCGCTCTTGAACGCGATGTAACCCAAGCCTGCGGCGTAAATGCCCAACAACAGGTTACCCAGGGCCACGACGCCGAGCATGTCGATGAAACTGAACGCCACCCCCAGCTTGCCGCCGGCAAACATGGTCGCGGTAAAAAACGTGAATCCCAGCAGCACCATGGCCGTGGACGCCAGGCCCTTGCGCGCATGCATCGGTACTTCGCTGAGGGGGTAATCGTTGCCCGAGTCTTGCCTCGTCATGTGCCGTGCTCCCTGATTGACTGATGCTGGCCTGTTGCACCGCGCGTGCCAAATCAGTCGCAGTGACGGGCACACTGCGCGCGCTGTGCACCGTGCAGAGTATTTATAGCCAAACAGGTGGGAATCGCCGGGCGGAGTGTTTTTTGTGCCCAATCGGGCACGAAAGCGGTGCAACGCTGATACACAATGGCTCAGTCGAACAGCTTCCGGGGGGGCTGCTAAAGACCCTTGGTCATGTAGACACGGCGCAAGCCATGCGCCTCGGCGCGATGGGTTTCGATATAGCCTCGGCGGGCGTACAGCGTGATGTTCTCGGTCATGGCTTCGTTGGTATAGAGCCGAATAGCGGCGTACCCCAACTGAATCGCCCTCTGTTCAGCAAAGTCCATCAACAGCCGGCCCAACCCCAGGCCTTGGGCATCCGGGGCAACCGCCAGGTTATCCAGTAACAACGCACCGTCGCTGTCCAGCAGGATAATAAAGCCCTGAACCTTTCCCATATTGTCGAGCACATACACGCTGCCGGCCTCGACCCACTGACGATAGTCCTCCAGCATCGGCCCTGGCTTGCGCCCGATCCGCTCTATGTAAGGCGTGTACGCAGCTTCGACGATGGCCTCCACGCAGGCGACATCGCCCGCAGTGGCAACGCGTATCGAGGTGGGCATGGCGGCGGGCTCAGTGTCGGCAGGGAGCCGCGACTGTAAGGTAGCCGGGCATAAAAAAACCACCGCAAGGGTGGTTTTTTCGTCGCGCCGGTTTACTCGCCGCGGTAGATGCAGCCGCTGGTGCAGGTCTCGTGGATGCGAATCGCACTGAGCTCAGGCAACAGGGGTTTCAATTCGGTCCAGATCCACTTGGCCAGCACTTCGCTGGTCGGGTTTTCCAGGCCTGGGATGTCGTTGAGGTAGTTGTGGTCAAGGCGCTCATAGAGCGGCTTGAAAATCGCCTTGATCTCCGAGAAGTCGCGAATCCAGCCGGTATGGGGATCCAGATCGCCGCTCAGGTGGATCGCCACCTTGAACGAGTGCCCATGCAGGCGCCCACATTTATGGCCTTCCGGTACGTGGGGCAGGCGGTGGGCGGATTCGAATGTAAATTCCTTGAAGATTTCCACAGTGTTTTCAGCTCGGTCAGGTGTCTGGCAGGCGGCGAGTTTAACAGCTTGATCCACCGCCGCGCACACCGCTGGGTTAAAGGGCTTGCAAGTGCTCACCCAATTGACCGTTATCCGCCAGCCGCAGGAACTCATCCCCCAGGCGCTGGCTCTCGCTCATTGCGGTCTGCCAGTAGGCGTTGCGGCTCGCGTCATCGCCCATAAAACGCTTGAAGTCGCTGCGGTCCGGCAATTTACCGTGGGGCAGGCGCGCCAGATAATCCCTGGACGGCGCCAGCAGCAAGACGTCCTGCAAGCCTTGTTGATTGCTGCGTCGCCACGGCAGGCCTTTGTCGAACCAGCCGGGAATGACGCGGTCGGTAAAATGCGGGTACAGCACGATGTCATCGCCGTGGTAGGGCAGGTCGAGGTGATAGTCCAGCAGGCCGCCGTCGCGGTAGGTGCCGGCCCCGGCGCCGGGCAGGTCGCGCACGCCTTGCATCACCATCGGGATGGAGCCTGAGGCCAGCAGTGCCTGGCGCAGGTTGCCCGGTTCCAGGTCGATAAAGCGCGACGCAAAGTCCTTCAGCGGGTGCACCGGCGGCGCCTGGCGCGGGTCATGAATGATCAGCCGTTCGAAATGCCGCGACAGCCGCGCACGGCCCCGCAGGTTGTCGGCGATCACCGAGGACAAGCCCAAGCCCAACCGCCCGCGGTGGTCATCGGCGAGCAGGCCGTGGCTTTTGACCACCATGATATTCAGGCGGTAGTCAGGGTTGTCCAGTACCCGAGCATCGCGGCCGGCCAGCAGGTCATCGAGCATGCGTCGGCAACTCTGGCTGACCTCGGCCATGGTCACGCCTTTGGCGAAACGCTGTTCGTTATACAGCCGGCCAAGGTCCAGCAAGCCTTGCACAGGGTCGGGCAAGCACGCGCTGGCAAACCGCCAGGAGCCGATGGACGCGCCGATCAAGGCACGCTCTCGCGGGGCGCGCGGCAGCCAATCGCCAAACAGCACCAGGTCCAGGCCCTGGATGCCCAGCGCCTTGGGGCCACCGGCCGCGCCGGGGAGTATGCCCACGTCGGCGGGTGCGAGGCCTCGTTCACGAATCCGCGTAAAGGCGCGTTTGCCCGCCTTGAGTGTCAGCGCAGGAAACTTGATGTGGATGGCGGTCATACCGGTCTCTGTTGCAGCGAACGGAGCATTATAAGAATTCTCTTACAGGGAAAGGTAAAGATGAGGCTTGAAAATTGCCATGGTGGCAATTCAGTTTCAGTTAAGTTGCGATGAGTACGGTGGCTGGCGTAGGAAAAACATTCTGAAACGGAGACTCGCCATGAAGCGCCTTACAGCGCTGATCGCCGCCGGTATCATCACATCCGTCGCGGCACAGGCCCAAGCAGTGGACCCCGACAAACCGCTGACATTGCCTGGCACTGTTACCATTGTCGCCTTTGACCAATTGGAAGCCTGCGCCTTGGCGCTGCATCCCGGCTCGACGTTGCTCGACACTGATCTGGACGAGGCTTATGGCAAGTACCTTTACCAGGTCGAACTGGAAGATGTCGACGGCGTCGAGTGGGAAGTCGAATTGGACGCGCTCAGCGGGCACGTTCTCAAGAATCATCAGGATACGTAATGACGGTATATCGACGCGCCAGCAGTGTGATGGTGCTGGTGCTCCTGGCTTTTTGCTCAAGCCTGGCGGCCCGCGACCTCAATCAGGATGAAGCCTTGGCATTGCGCCAGCAGGGAGTGATCCTGCCGCTGGAGCACCTGTTGCAGCAAGCAATGGAGCGCTACCCGGGCTCACGGCTGCTGGAAGCCGAGCTTGAAAAGAAACACGGTCAATATGCGTATGAGGTGGAGTTGGTGACCACTGAAGGTGTCGTGCGCGAAATTAAACTGGATGCTACAACCGGTGTGCTGCTCAAAGATAAGGAAGACGACTGATGCGCCTGCTTCTGGTGGAAGACAACGTACCGCTGGCCGATGAACTCATGGCCGGCCTGCAGCGCCAGGGCTATGCCGTCGACTGGCTGGCTGATGGTCGCGACGCCGTGTATCAAGGCCGCAGCGAGCCCTATGATCTGATCATTCTCGACCTCGGCCTGCCGGGCCTGCCTGGGCTGGACGTGCTGGCGCAGTGGCGCGCGGCGTCCCTGGCCACGCCGGTGTTGGTGCTCACCGCACGCGATTCCTGGGCCGAGCGCATCGAAGGGCTCAAAGCTGGCGCCGACGATTACTTGAGCAAACCTTTCCACCCCGAAGAACTGCACCTGCGCATCCAGGCGCTGCTGCGCCGCTCCCACGGCCATGCCAACCAGCCCACCTTGCAGGCCGCCGGTCTGCACCTGGATGAAGGCCGCCAATGCGTGTTGCGCGATGGCGCGGAGATCCAGCTGACCGCCGCGGAGTTTCGCCTGTTGCGTTACTTCATGCTGCACCCGGAACAGATCCTGTCGAAAAGCCACCTGGCCGAGCACCTGTACGACGGCGAGACCGAGCGCGATTCCAATGTGCTGGAAGTGCACGTCAACCACCTGCGCCGCAAGTTGGGCCGCAGCGTGATTGAAACCCGGCGCGGCCAGGGTTACCGGTTTGGCGCCAGCCCTGCATGAGGTCCATTCAGCGGCGCCTGAGCCTGGGGCTGATCAGCGTGATGGTGGTGGTCGGCGTGGTGCTGGCGCAAACCAGTTTGTGGTTGTTCGAGGCCGGTTTGCAGCGCTACCTGGAAGCGGGCTTGCGCAACGATAGCGAGAACCTGCTGGTGGCGCTGGTGCGTGGGCCGGACGGTTTGCAATTGCACGAGAACCGTTTGTCTCCGGCCTATCAACGACCGTTTTCGGGGCACTATTTCCGGATTGATTTCTCCGACAAGCATTGGCGCTCCCGCTCACTGTGGGACCAGGACCTGCCGCGCCTGGCCGAAGCCGGGATCAAGGGCAACTTGCAGTTGGGGCCGGAGGGCCAGCAACTGCTGGTATTGCGTGAGGACTACAAGCGCTTCGGCCAGTCGATTTCCATCAGCGTGGCTCAGGACTACACGCCGGTGCGGGAAAGCTTCCGCCTGATGCGTCAGATTGGTCTGGTGCTGGGGCTGGCGGCGCTGATGCTGGTGTTGATTCTGCAACGGGTCACCGTGCGCCGCGCCTTGCGCCCATTGGAAACGGCGCGCAATCAGATCGCCCAGCTGCAACAGGGCCAGCGCTCGCAACTCGACACCCAGGTGCCGCTGGAGCTGGAACCGCTGGTGGCGCAGATCAACCATCTGCTGGCCCACACCGAGGACAGCCTCAAGCGTTCGCGCAATGCGCTGGGCAACCTGGGCCACGCCCTGAAAACCCCAATGGCCGTACTGATGAGCGTGGCGTCGAGCGAACAACTTAAAGACCATCCGGAACTGAGCAAATTGCTGCTCGACCATTTGGCGCAGGTGCAGCAACGGCTGAATCGTGAGCTGAATCGCGCCCGTCTGGCCGGCGAAACCCTGCCGGGTGCGTTGTTCGACTGTGAACAGGAACTGCCTGGCTTGTTAGCCACTTTGACCATGATCCACGGTGAACACCTGGACTTGAGCTACCACGGCACCCCCGGCCTGCAATTGCCCTGGGACCGTGAAGACATGCTGGAGCTGCTGGGCAACCTGCTGGATAACGCCTGCAAATGGGCCGACGCCGACATACGCGTGAGCATCAGCGAAACACCACACAGTTACGTGCTCGCCGTCGAAGACGATGGCCCCGGCATCCCCGAAACCCAGCGCGCCCAGGTGTTCAGCCGGGGGACACGCCTGGATGAACAGATTGACGGCCACGGTTTGGGCTTGGGAATCGTGCGCGATATCGTCGAGGTCTGGGGCGGAGTGTTGCAGTTGCAGGAGAGTGAGCTGGGCGGCTTGAAAGCACTGATCGAGCTGCCGCGACGCCAGGTCTGACGCGCCGCAATTCAAAATGTGGGAGCGGGCTTGCTCGCGAAGGCGGCGTGTCAGTCACTGACTATGTTGACTGATACATCGCCTTCGCGAGCAAGCCCGCTCCCACACAGGATTTCCTCAAGGGCAGAATGTGTACGGGTAAATCAAACCTTGAACTGATCCATCAACCCTTGCTGCTGATTCGCCAGGCTATTCAACGCCTGGCTCACCCGCGCCGACTCATTTGCCTGTTCCGACAACGACTCCGTCACATCCCGAATCGTCGCCACGTTGTTGTTGATCTCCTCGGCCACCGCGCTCTGCTCTTCGGCAGCACTGGCGATTTGCAGGTTCATGTCGCTGATCACGGTGACCGCGTCGCCAATCTGGCGCAGCGCGGTGACCGCCTGACCGACCTGTTCGACACTGCCCTGGGCCTGGCGATAACTGTTGCCCATGGAGCCAACCACCTCTTCGGTGCCACTTTGCAACTGCTCGATCACCACGCGGGTTTCTTCCACCGATTCCTGCGTGCGCCGCGCCAGGTTGCGCACTTCATCGGCAACCACCGCAAAGCCACGACCCGCCTCACCGGCGCGGGCAGCCTCGATGGCGGCGTTGAGCGCCAGCAGGTTGGTCTGTTCGGCAATTCCGCGAATCACTTCCAGCACCGAACCAATCTTCTCGCTATTGGCTGCCAACCCCTCGACCTGGGCCATGGCGGTGCTCATGTCTGCCGCCAAATGCCCGATGTTGGTGGTGGTGCGGTCGATCACGGTCAAGCCTTCGCGGGTCGCCTTGTCGGCATCCCGGGCAGCTTGCGCGGCTTGGGCGGCGCTGCGTGCGACGTCCTGGGCGGTGGCGCTCATTTCGTGGGAGGCGGTGGCCACCTGATCGACCTGGCGGTACTGCTGCTCCATGCCGGCGCTGGTTTCGCTCGCGATGGCAGCAGACTGATCGGCGGTGCTGCGGGCGTCCTGCACCGAGCGTTTGACCTCGGCAATAATCGGCTGCAGTTTGTCGAGGAAACGGTTGAACCCGCCGGCAAGTTGGCCCAATTCGTCTTTTTTGTCGTACGCCAGGCGCTGAGTCAGGTCGCCTTCGCCGCTGGCGATGTCTTCGAGCATGTGCGCCACACCGAGGATCGGCCGAGTCACGCTGCGTGCCATCAGCCACACCAACAACAGGCCAACCACCGCGGCCAGCAAGCCGAGGCTCAGCTCGAGCAGGGTGCCCTTTGCGTTGTCGGCGTCCAGCGTGGCTTTCAGCGCCTCGGCGGGGGCGACCAGGACTTTTTCCGGCACATCCAGTAACACGCCCCACGGCTTGCCTTCCGGGATCGGCGTGAAGGGCGCAAGCACTTTGAGTTGATGGCCTGCGCGCAGGCTACGGTTCTGCGATCCGTTGGCCAGCGCGCTGATCAATTGCGCACCGCTGACGCTGTCGACCTGATCCAGACGCTGGCTGAGCTTGCTGGCGTCCGGGCTGTAGCCCGCGAGCACGCCGGTCGGGCTCACGATGCTGACTTGGGTCTGGCCGTCGTACAGTTTATGACTCGCCTGTTGACTCAAGGCCTGCAAGCTATTGAGGTTGATGTCCACCGACAGCGAGGCGATGACTTTGCCATTGGCCGTCAGCGGGAACACGATGCTGGTCATTAGCACGTTTTGCCCGTCGATCACGTAGAAGTACGGTTCGATCACGCAGGGTTTCAGGGTGGTGCGTGGGCAGGTAAACCAGGCGTTGGCTTTCTCACCGCTGGGGCCGACGCTGAGGTCGGCCATGTCGCTTTCGGGCAGCGCCATTGATGTCAGCTTGCCGGGTGTCGGCTGCGACCAATACAGGGCGAAACGGCCCTTCTCGTTGCTGCCCAACTCGGCCTGGTTGGCGAACAGTTCGTCCTTGCCGTCCAGCGCGTTGGCCTCGAACACCAGCGACAACCCCAGCAGGTCGGGGTTGGCTTGCAGCGCGGCCTTGACCTGGCGTGTGAGATCTTCACGGGTGTCGAAAGCGTCGAGAAAACGCTTTTCCGCCTGCTCGCGCAAAAACAGCACTTGGCGGGAAAAGCCGTGGCCGTATTGGTAGGCGTCCATGAATTGCTGACGAATGCCCAGCGCCTGTACTTCACCCTGTGCCTCGATGCGCGCCTGGGCGGCTTCGTCGAGCATCTGCATGCTCGACGCCTTGACCTGCGTCGAACTCTGCTCCATGCGGTACAGCGACAGACCCACCAGCAGGGTCACGATCCCCAGCAGGCAAAGGCCGGCGAGCAGGGTGATTTTCCATTGAATGGAAAGCTGTCTGATGGACATCGAGGGGCATCCTTAATCTAAAACACAGAGAATCAGGTTATCGGCGCCAGCTGCTTTTACTTTATTCAAACGTTCAAGTTAAACCTGCTCTCAGGGTCAGCCTTTCCAGGTTCTTCTGTCAGAACAGACGACAAGCACCCTGTGGCGAGCGGGCTTGCCCCGCGTTGGGCTGCGAAGCAGCCCCAAAACCAACACACCAGGATTTTTGACATGCCGCCCCGCCTGCGGCACAGTGCGCGCCCTCTAATAAGACCTCCTTCACGCCTGCACGCTGGCAGCCACATGGCCGCCCGGGCGCGGGCATGTCTGTTTTTTATGTTTTTGCTTGAGGTACTCATGATTAACGCAGTCATCGCCGCGGTCGGCACCATGTTGGTGTTGAGCCTGTCCCGCGTGCACGTGGTCATCGCCATTATTGTCGGCGCCCTGGTGGGCGGGTTGACCGGTGGCTTGGGAATCGAGGCCACGCTCAAGGCGTTCAATGGCGGTTTGGGCGGCGGCGCGACCGTGGCGTTGTCCTACGCGTTGCTCGGTGCTTTCGCGGTGGCGATTGCCAAATCCGGCCTGGCCCACGCCTTGGCAGACAAGGCGCTGATGCTCGTGGACCGCCAGGAAGCCACTGGCGGCAGTCACGTCAAATGGCTGCTGATCGGCCTGCTGTGGGTGGTGGCGATTGCTTCGCAGAACATTTTGCCGATCCACATCGCGTTTATCCCGTTGCTGGTGCCGCCGCTGCTCTACGTGCTGACCAAGCTGCAACTGGACCGCCGTCTGATCGCCTGCGTGATGACGTTCGGGCTGATCACGCCCTACATGTTCCTGCCGGTAGGCTTCGGCAATATTTTCCTGAATCAGATCCTGCTGGCGAACGTGGCCAAGAGCGGAGTGGACATCAGCCAGGTCAACGTCACCCATGCCATGGGCTTGCCAGCGCTGGGCATGGTGGTTGGGCTGCTGGTGGCGGTGTTTATCAGCTACCGCAAAAAGCGCGTGTATGACCTGGAGAAAATCGAACGGGTCGAGCAGGTGGCGGTGCAGTACAACCCGCTGACCTTGCTGGTGGCGGGGGTGGCAATTGCTTCGGCGTTCATTATTCAGCTGTGGCTGGATTCGATGATCATCGGCGCGTTGGCCGGGTTTCTGATTTTTTCGGTGTCGGGGATTGTGCGCTGGCGTGAGACGGATGATCTGTTCACTGAAGGTATGAAGATGATGGCGATGATTGGCTTCATCATGATTGCCTCGTCCGGGTTTGCCGAGGTGCTCAAGGCGACGGGTGATGTGCGTTCGCTGGTGGAAACGTCGGCGGCGTTCATTGGGCATAGCCGTGGCGTGGGTGCGTTATTGATGTTGTTGGTGGGGCTGTTGGTGACCATGGGCATTGGTTCGTCGTTTTCGACGGTGCCGATTCTTGCGGCGATTTTTGTGCCGTTGTGTGTGCAGTTGGGGTTCAGCCCGCTGGCGATTGTGTGCATCGTGGGTACGGCGGGGGCACTGGGTGATGCGGGTTCGCCGGCTTCTGACTCCACGCTTGGGCCGACTTCGGGGCTGAATATTGATGGCCAGCATCACCATATTTGGGACACGGTGGTGCCGACGTTTTTGCATTACAACATCCCGCTGTTGGCGTTTGGATGGTTGGCGGCGATGACGCTTTGACGCTGGATCACTAGGCGCCCGAGATTAAAATCCCCCCACACTAAGCCTGGCTGTTGACTCAACCAGGCCGCCTTGCTCTGCCCCTACAGATATCCAGCCATTGGCCGTTAACCTCTCGAGTCGCCACTAACAAGAGAGAAAATCCCATGCGTCTGAGCCTTAAGGCCAAAGTCCTGTCCCTCGCCGTAGTGCCGGTGTTGCTGTTTGCCGTGGTCATCAGCCTGACCACCGTGTGGATCCTCCAGGGTCAAGCCCGCAATGAGGTGGATGAAACCCGCCAGCGCCTGCTCAACGATGCCAAGACGACCCTGCAAGGCTACGTCGAGGTGGCCATGACCACCATCAAACCGCTCTATGAAGCTGCCGCCCCCGGCGATATCAGCGCGCGGGCGCAGGTGGTCAAGCTGCTGTCCAACACCCGCTACGGCAAGGACGGCTACTTCTTCGGCTACGACTCCGAAACCATCCGCCTGTTCAAGGGCAACAGCCCGGAAGGCGTGGGCAAAAGCTTCAAGGACAACCGCGACCCCAACGGCGTCTACGTCAATCGCGACCTGGTCAAGGTCGGCAAGGACGGCACTCACTACCTGCAATACAGCTCGACCCAACCCGGCCAGACCGAACTGGTGCCCAAGCTCGGCTACACCGAATACCTGCCCAAATGGGACATGGTCATCGGCACCGCGGTGAACCTGGACGGCATCGACGCCCAGGTCGCAGTGGTCGAAGCCAAGGTCGAAAAACGCATGCAAGGCGTGCTGTTGAGCATCCTCGGCGTGGCCGTGGTGGTGCTGTTGGTGATTGCCGCGGTGGGCATGGTGCTGGCCAATACCATCCTGCGTCCGCTGCACCTGATGAAAGCCAACCTCGACGATATCGCGGCGGGCGAGGGCGATTTGACCCGCCGTCTGGCCATCACCAGCCAGGACGAACTGGGTGACCTTGCCGGCGCGTTCAACCGCTTCGTCGACAAGATTCACGGCCTGGTGCGCCAGATTACCGAGATGACGGGCCAACTCACTGGGCTGGTCAGCCAGGTTTCCGATCAGGCCCAGCGCTCCGAGCAGGCCATGGAACGCCAGCGTCACGAGACTGATCAGGTGGCCACCGCGATCAATCAGATGTCCTCGGCCGCCCATGAGGTAGCGCGCAGTGCCCAAGGCGCCGCCGTCGCTGCGCAGCAGACCGACGCCGAAGGCCAGGCCGCCAAGCGTGTGGTGGACGGCAGCATCGCGCAGATCCATGCGCTGGTGAACGACATCCGCAGCAGCGGCGTGTCCCTCGACAGCCTGCAGCAGGATGTGTCGTCGATTGTCAGCGTACTTGGCGTGATTCGCTCGATTGCCGAACAGACCAACCTGCTGGCGCTTAACGCCGCCATCGAAGCCGCGCGGGCCGGTGAGGCCGGCCGTGGGTTTGCAGTGGTCGCCGATGAAGTCCGCGCCCTGGCCAGCCGCACCCAGTCCAGCACCCAGGAAATCCAGGGCATGATCGACCGCCTGCAAAAAGGCACGGTAGCCGCCGTTGATGCCATGCGCCGCTCCAGCGATGCGGGCGACGGAACGTCGGCTAAAGCCAATGAAGCTGGCGCATCGCTGGACACCATGGCGCAGTTAATCGGCACCATCAACGCGATGAACGCTCAAATCGCCAGCGCTGCCGAAGAGCAGACCGCCGTGGCCGAGGAGATCAACCGCAGCGTGCATCAAATTGCCGTGGCGGTGGACAGTGTGGCGGACGAAACCCGGTTGGGCGCCCAGACCTCCCGCAGCCTGGCTGACTTGGGCCAGCGCCTTGGGCAGTTGGTGGGGCAGTTCAGGATTTGAGTGAAACCACAGGTTCAGCGGCTGTTGACCTGGGTTAATCCGAACCCATCCCTCAGGCCTGTATCGATACGATCCGGCAACTCTGCGCAGCGACCCGTTAAAGGTCGTGCATCAGCAGGCCAAAGCGCAGGTCCATCTCGGCTGGCGCTCCGACACCGAGCTGCCGTTCGCGTAGTTCTGGTATTCGTCGTGCACATGACGGCGCAGGAAACCTGTGGCCCGTCATGGCATTCGCGAAACGCCCGGGTGTTCCGCCAGCTAATCTAGGGAGAAGGGTGAGCCGCAGGCCAAGAAAATCATCAAGGCGCATTAATCAGGGCACTCGCAGGATTTGCAGCGGACTAACCCTCAGGGCGCACATACGCACCCTGTTTTTCTGAAATGGACCGGACATGAATCAAACCAATCTGCAATTCAAAACCCTGCTGTTGCTGCTGGCTCTGGTGACCATCGCCTTTATCTGGATTCTGCTGCCGTTTTATGGCGCGGTGTTCTGGGCGGTTATCCTCGGCATTATCTTTGCGCCGATGCAGCGCCGCCTGCAGATGAAATTTGGCTGGAACCGCAACCTGACCTCACTGGCGACCCTGACGGTGTGCCTGGTGATTGCGATTCTGCCGGTGATCATCACCAGCGTATTACTGGTGCAAGAGGGGGCCACGCTCTACAAAAACGTCGAAAGCGGCAAATTGGACGTGGCGGGGTACATCGAGCAGTTCAAGGATTTCCTGCCGCCGTACTTTCAGCATCTGCTGGATCGCTTCGGCATGGGCAACCTCGAAGGCTTGCGGGAAAAGATCGTCAAGAGCGCGATGCAGGGCAGCCAGTTCTTTGCGACCCAGGCGTTCAGCTTTGGCCAGGGCACGTTTGATTTCCTGGTGAGCTTTTTCATCATGCTGTATTTGCTGTTTTTCCTGCTGCGTGACGGCCCGGAACTGGTACGCAAGGTGCGCACGGCGGTGCCGCTGGCCGAGCCGCAAAAGCGTCGGTTGCAGCTCAAGTTCAATCGGGTGGTGCGTGCCACGGTCAAGGGCAACGTGTTGGTGGCCGTGACCCAGGGCGCGCTGGGTGGTTTGATCTTTTGGTTTCTGGACATTCCCAGCGCGTTGCTCTGGGCGGTGTTGATGGCGTTTCTGTCGCTGCTGCCAGCAGTGGGTGCAGGGATTGTGTGGGGGCCGGTGGCCGCCTACTTTCTGTTGAGCGGCTCGATGTGGCAGGGCGTGGTGCTGGGATTGTTCGGCATCTTTGTGATCGGCCTGGTGGACAATGTGCTGCGCCCGATTCTGGTGGGCAAGGACACCAAAATGCCGGATTACCTGATCCTGATCTCAACCCTGGGCGGCTTGTCGGTGTTTGGCCTGAACGGGTTTGTGATCGGGCCATTGGTGGCGGCGTTGTTTATCTCGAGCTGGGCGCTGTTTGTCGAAAGCAAGCCACGGGTCAAGCTGCCGCTGCCTTAGGCGTCAGGCATGCAGCCTGAAGTTCGACGTTTGTTGCAGCCGTTCTTCGGCGGCAGACAGTGACGTGAGCGGACCGCTGATGGGTTCGCCGTTGCTTACCAGGTACCAGCAGGCCAACAGCCCAAGCTCCCGAAGAGGGGCGGGGACGGCGCTGCCAATGACGGACATGATTTGAACAGTGGGCATAAGTACCTCCAATCGCTGTGGAGGTCACCTTACGGGCCTGCGCCCCTCAGGAAAAATCACCTGTCTCGATAGTCGACATCAACGCCACGCGTCAATCCACCACCTGATCAAGCATGATCAACACTTCCTGTTCGCTGAGCAGGCCTTTGAGCACCAGGTTTTGCGCAAGCAACGCCAGAAATTTCGCGCTGCGGTGGCCTTCCAGGTGCTTGAGTTCGGTGAGGGCGCTGTAGACCTTGCTGGACGTACACAGGCCGGCGGTGCGGTGCGGGTTTTGCGTGGGCATGGTCAGTCGTCCTTAATTGTTATTGGTGGACCGGCTCGATGGTGAGTCTGTTGCATGACGTAAACATGACAGCGCAAGCCAGGGCCAGGCAAGTAGACATTGGATTGTCATGATGTGGGAATACCGCCTGAGCATTGTCCTCACAGCGACCTCGGCTGCTTGAATCCGGCCTTCGCAGGCAAAAAAAAGGCCCCGCGTGTGGGCGAGGCCTGATCCTGTTTTATCAATTACCCGTTACCAGCCGCGGCCGTAGTAGCCGTGGGGAGGGCCGTAATAACCGCGAGGTGGGCCGTAATAAACTGGCGCCGGACGGTAATAAACCTGCTGTTGTACGTACACCGGTGGTGGTGGTGGGGCGTAGTAAACAGGTGGAGGCGCGGCATACACCGGTTGCGGTTGCACATACACCGGCTGCTGCACGTAGACCGGCTGGGATTGGCTGGCAACTACGGAGCCGACAACGGCTGCGCCGATCAAACCACCCAATATGGCCGGGCCACCCCAACCACCACCGTGGGCGGAGGCTTGGCCTGCCATAGCGAGTGCGCCGATAAGCAAGGCGATTTTGGGGATTTTACGGATCATGGTCATTCCTCGGTTAGCCCCTGCGCTTGTGGTCTGCAATCAATAGACTCAAGGAATGTCGCGGGGATACTTTTAAGACAACGTGTTTCTGAAAAACAGCACAGCCGATAGGTAAAGGTTGTGTAAGGTCTGTACCGAATTGCTTACTCAAAGGAGGTTCCCATGCAGATGCACCCGGACAAGGACACTCAGCTGTGCATGTCATTGTCGGCGCGACCCGGTAATTTTGGCTTGCGGTTTCATAACCATCTGTACGAACAGCTGGGTCTGAATTTTTACTATAAGGCGTTCAGCAGCCAGGATTTGCCTGGCGCGATCGGCGGTATCCGCGCCCTGGGCGTTCGGGGTTGCGGGGTTTCCATGCCCTTCAAGGAGGCTGCCATTGCATTAGTCGACGAACTCGACGATTCGGTTCAAGCCATCCACTCCCTGAACACTATCGTCAACACCGACGGGCATTTGAAGGCCTATAACACGGACTACATCGCCATTGAGCAGTTGCTGAAAAAGCACGCCGTGCCGAAAGATTCGACCTTTGCCCTGCGCGGCAGCGGCGGCATGGGCAAGGCGGTGGCCAGTGCCTTGCGCGATGGCGGTTACGCTAACGGCGTGATTGTGGCGCGCAACGAAACGGCGGGCCGGGCGCTGGCGCAAAGCCTGGGGTATGAATGGCAGGCGGAACTGGGTGATTTGCGCCCGCAGATGTTGGTCAACGTAACGCCGATCGGCATGACGGGCGGCGCGGAGGCGAATGAATTGGCGTTTGCAGCAGAGGCTATCGACGCTGCAGACACAGTCTTCGACGTGGTGGCTATCCCCGCTGAAACGCCACTGATCGTGCGTGGTCGGGCCAAGGGCAAGCGGGTGATTACCGGGCTGGAAGTGATCGCGATCCAGGCGCTTGAGCAGTTTGTGCTCTACACCGGCGTGCGGCCGACTTATGAGCAGTTTGAGGCGGCAGTAGCCTTCGCCCGAAGCTAAAACCTTGCGCAAAACCAATGTGGGAGCGGGCTTGCTCGCGAATGCGGTGTGTCAGTCAGTTAATCTTTCGACTGATCCACCGCATTCGCGAGCAAGCCCGCTCCCACATTTTTAATTGCGTTAGGCCTGTTCCAGCTGCGCCAACCGTTCTTCCAGCGCCACAATCCGGGCTTCGAGCTCTTCAATGCGATCCGCCGAAACCCCAGCCGACCGTTCCACCGGACTCCCGCGCGCCGACAAAATCACTTCTATATCCGCCGGATCCCCCAGCGCATGGGTATAGCGGTCTTCGCGCTGCCCGGCCTGGCGCGGCACCAACAGCGCCAGCCCCCGCGCAATCAGGCGTTCCAACTGGTGCACCACTTGCTCGGCGTCTTCAAAATCATGCATGCGCCCGCTGCGTGTCAGCAATTCATTCACGGTCTGAGGCCCGCGCAGAAACAGCAGCCCAATCAGGATCACCTGCGCCGGCACCAACTCCAGTGCCTTCTCCACGCGATGCTCCCAGCGATCGGCACGGCTGCCCATCACCAGGCGTGTAAAGCCTTGGCCTTCCAGCGCCCGCAGGCTCTGGCCGACCTGGCCCTGGCTGAGGTTGGTCACCGGTTCGCGGCTGGTCTTCTGGTTGCAGGCCAGCACCAGCGCGTTGAGGGTCAGGGGATAGGTTTCCGGGTTGGTCGCCTGTTTTTCAATCAGGCAGCCCAGGATGCGGATTTCCGTGCTGTTCAGGCGCGGCTCAGGGGTGTCGGTGTCGTGCTCGGCGGTCATCGCGCTTTCCCTATGCAGTGAAGTGCCTAGCCTAATCCTGAAAAAATAAAAGACAAGCTGCGCGCACGGCCGGCAGGTCTATAATCGCCGCTGGTTTCACACCCTGCCATTACCGCGAGACTGTCATGACTATTTCCCTGTACGCCGCCTCCATCCCGGTCTTCAAGCAAATGCTCACCGCCCTGAGCGATGTGCTGAACAAAGCCGAAGCCCACGCCACCGCCAAGAACATTGAGCCAAACGCCCTGCTGCAAGCGCGTCTGTTCCCGGACATGTTCCCGCTGGTGCGTCAGGTGCAGATCGCCGTCGACTTCGCCAAAGGCGTTTCTGCGCGCCTGGCCGAGATCGAAGTGCCGAAATATGAAGACACCGAAGTCACCTTCGCTGACCTGCAAGCACTGATCGCCAAAGTGTTGGCGTTCGTCGACACCCTCAAGCCCGAGCACATCGACGGCAAGGAAGGCATCGAAATAATCACCCGCCCAGGCACCCCGAAAGAGAAGCGCTTCAGCGGCCAGTCCTACCTGCTGACCTACGGCCTGCCGCAGTTCTTCTTCCACGTCACCACGGCTTACGCTTTGCTGCGCCACAACGGCGTGGAAGTGGGCAAGCGTGATTACATGGGCGCTTTCTAAGCCCATAAAAAAGCCCGGGTCGGTTCTTGAGTGAACCGCCCCGGGCTTTTTTTCGCCTGATGTTTAAGCCAGCTGTTCTTCCTTGCCCAGGCAAGCCGCCGCAGTAAACAGCACATCGGTCGACGAATTCAGCGCCGTTTCCGCCGAATCCTGCAGCACGCCGATGATGAAACCTACAGCCACCACCTGCATGGCGATTTCACTGGGAATGCCGAACAGGCTGCACGCCAGTGGAATCAACAGTAACGAACCACCCGCCACACCCGATGCCCCGCACGCACAGATGGCCGCGACCACACTGAGCAGCACGGCGGTAGGCAAGTCGACGGCGATGCCCAAGGTATGCACGGCCGCCAGCGTCAGCACGGTGATGGTGATCGCGGCGCCGGCCATATTGATGGTGGCACCCAGCGGGATCGACACCGAGTAGGTGTCTTCATGCAGGCCCAGGCGTTTGCTCAACGCCAGGTTCACCGGGATATTTGCCGCCGAACTGCGGGTGAAAAATGCGGTAATGCCGCTTTCGCGCAGGCACATCAACACCAGCGGGTAAGGGTTGCGGCGCAGCTTCCAAAACACGATGGCCGGGTTGACCACCAGCGCCACAAACAGCATGCAGCCGATCAGCACTACCAGCAGGTGCGCGTATCCGAGCAGGGCGCCGAAGCCGGACGTGGCGAGGGTCGAGGCCACCAGGCCGAAAATGCCCAGCGGTGCGAAACGGATCACCACGCGCACGATCAGCGTCACGCCGTTGGACAGGTCGTCCAGTACGGTTCGGGTGGTTTCGCCAGCGTGGCGAATCGCAATGCCCATGCCGATGGCCCACGCCAGAATGCCGATAAAGTTGGCATTCATCAGCGCGCTGACCGGGTTGTCCACCACGCTCAGCAGCAAGCTTTGCAGCACTTCGCCAATGCCGCCGGGGGCGCTGACGCTGGCGTCATGGGTGGCGAGCACAAGCGTCGAGGGGAACAGCGCGCTGGCAACCACCGCAACCACGGCGGCAGCAAAGGTGCCCAGCAGGTACAGAAACAGGATCGGCTTGATATGGGTTTCCTGGCCGTGCTTGTGGCTGGCGATTGACGCCATCACCAGCACAAACACCAGAATCGGCGCCACGGCCTTGAGTGCGGCGACAAACACTTTGCCGATAAACCCGGTGGCCTTCGCCGCCTCGGGCAACAGTAAGGCCAGCAAAATACCGGCAATCAGGCCGATGACGATTTGCGTGACCAGGCTGACGCGGGTCAGTCGCTGGAAGAGGGAAGGGGCAGCAGTCATAAACAGTTGTCTCTGATTTTTTTAGTAGGACGCAACATTGCAGGCAGAAGGGGCTGTAGGAAGTAGGCGCAAAGTCTAACATGCTGTGGGAAGCGTCCCATTTTGGTGCGGCATTCGGTCACCCTCGGCCGTAGGCCTTGGCCAAGTTCAGACGTACTCTGTTAGCATTCTCCCTTCTCACCTTTCCTATCTTTCAGCGAGCCTTTAGGGCTGTCGTTGATGTCGTCGTTAGCGGAGTTTTCATGCTGTTTCCCATCCTGCTGTTGTCGGCCGCCGGCTTTACCGTGCTGACCACAGAATTCATCATCGTCGGCCTGTTGCCCTCCATCGCCCGGGACCTGAATGTCAGCGTGTCCCAGGCGGGGCTGCTGGTGACGTTGTTTGCGTTCACCGTGGCAGCGTTCGGCCCGTTCCTCACGGCGTACTTCGCGCGGTTTCAGCGCAAGCGCCTGTTCATCACCATCCTGCTGATGTTTGCCGCCGCCAACACGGTAGCGGCGCTGGCGCCGAATATCTGGGTCATGGCCGTTGCACGCCTGATCCCCGCCCTCGGGTTGCCGGTGTTTTGGGCGCTGGCCAGTGAAACGGCGGTGGATATCGTCGGCCCGGAATACGCCGGGCGCGCAATTGAAAAGATCGGTTTTGGCATCGTTTGCGCGACGGTGTTCGGCATCCCGGTGGGCACGCTGATTTCCGACATGTTCGGCTGGCGCAGCGCGTTCGCCATCCTCGCCGTGGTCGCGTTGGCCAAGGCGTTGCTGCTGTTTATCTACCTGCCAGTGACCACACCGAAAAACGATCAAGTGACGTTGCGTACGCAGTTCAAGATCCTGCGCAACCCGCTGATGCAGGGCCACATCCTGCTGTCGATTCTGGTGTTCAGCGGCATGTTTACCGCCTACACCTACCTGGCGGACATCCTTGAACGGCTGGCCGGTTTCGACGGCACGTTGGTGGGCTGGTGCCTGATGGGCTTCGGCGCAGTCGGGCTGATCGGCAACTCCCTTGGCGGGCGTGCGGTGGATCGCCACCCGTTGATTGCGTCCATGGTGTTCTGCGGGTTCATGATCGCGGGCATGGTTGCGCTGGTGCCGGCGATTCACTCCACTGTCGGTTTGGCGGCGGCGATGGCCGTGTGGGGCGTGACCCAGGCGGCGATGTTTCTGGTCAGCCACGTGCGCCTGATGAAGGCGGCGCCTCACGCACCGGCGTTTGCCGCGTCGCTGAATATCGCCGGGGCCAACCTGGGGATTGGGCTGGGGGCGATGGTCGGCGGGCAAGTGATCGACACCCTTGGCCTGGGCAGCCTGGGCTTTGCTGCCTCCGGGTTTATCCTGGTGTCGATTCTGCTGGCGCTGTGGCTGATGACCGCCAAACCCTCGGCTGCGGCCAACGCCTGAGCTGTCAGGGCAGGGCGGTAAACAATTCCCGTCGAGCGCCTTCGGTAATCGCCACAATGCCGGGGTGCTTGACCTTGCGCTCCACCGAGATCGCATAGAACGACTCGGTCACCGCATCGGTCTGGCCGATCAGCGCCACGCCGTATTGGCGCACCACCTCATCGGCGATCACGCTGGGGGCGATGAAAATCCCGCTGCCGGATTGGCCAAACGCTTGCATCAAGGCGCTGTCGTCGAATTCGCCGATGATCTTCGGCTGAATCTGCTGCTCGGCGAACCAGCGCTGCAAACGGCTGCGCACTACGGTTTCTGCCCCTGGAATCAACAGCGGCGCACCCTGCAAACATTGTGGGAAATCGCCGCCGTATGTGTCAGCCAGCGCCTGGGTGGCGAAGAAACTGATGCCGCATTCCCCCAGTTTCTGGCTGTAGCCTTTGATGTCCAGGTGTGTGGGCATCGGGCTGTCGGAGATCACCAAATCCAGGCGCTGGATGGCCAGGTCGGCTAATAACCGTTCGAGCTTGTCTTCGCGGCAGGTGATGCGGATCGATTCGCTCAACTCCATGGTCGGCGCGATCAACCGGTAGACAATGGACTTGGGCACCACATCCGCCACGCCAACCCGGAACAGAATCTGCTGCTCGTCAGGTTGCGCGCGCAACATCGCTTCCAGTTCATTGCCGGTCTGGAACATCTGCTCGGCGTAGGGCAGCGCTTGACGCCCGGCCTCGGTCAATTCCAACTGCCGCCCTACACGCTGAAACAGCGCCACACCAAAGGTCTGCTCGAGCAGGCTGATCTGCCCACTGATGGTCTGGGGCGTGAGGTTGAGTTGCTCGCAAGCGCGCACGATGCTGCCGGTTCTGGCCACCACCCAAAAGTAATGCAATTGTCGATAATTGAGCATCAGCGTCTACACTTCGTAAAAATCGAAGTATACGTGAGAAAAATACGAATTTTCCTGAACTGTTCACCTGCATAGAATGCCTCGCTATCGAGGGGCCACTATTTGGACCCAATGGTTCTAACGAGGAATACATGATGAAACTCAACTCCCTGGGCGCGGCGTCGTTGGTTGCGCTTTCATTGGTCGTGATCAGCGGTTGCGATCAGGTTGAAAAGAGTGCGCAACAAGTGATGGGCAAGGCCACCGAATCGGCCAAGCAAGCCATTGATGACACCCACAAGGCCGCCGAGCAGGCGCTGAGTGAGGCCACCCAAGGCTTGATCAGCCCTAAGAAAGACAAAGAAGAAGCCGATAACGCTTCTGAATCCAACACCAAAGAATCCTAATTCCCAAGCCTTACCACGTCAGGACTGACCTATGGACTACCTTGTACAACTGGCCGCCAGCCCCACCGCATGGGTCGCCCTGGCCACCTTGATCGTTATGGAAGTCGTGCTCGGCATCGATAACCTGATCTTCATCTCGATTCTGACCAACAAGCTGCCCGAGAAGCACCGGGCCAAAGCGCGGCGTATCGGTATCAGCATGGCGTTGATATTGCGCCTGGGTTTGCTAAGCACCATCGCGTTTATCGTGCAGCTGACCGCGCCGGTGTTCGAAATCCTCGGCCAGGCGTTTTCGTGGAAGGACATGATCCTGATCGCAGGTGGCCTGTTCCTGGTCTGGAAGGCAACCTCTGAAATCCATCACAGCATGGACCCGGAGCCTGAAGAGAAGGCGAGTATCAGCAATACCGTGACCATCGGTTTTGCTGCCGCGATTGGCCAGATTTTGCTGCTCGACCTGGTGTTTTCCATCGACAGCATCATCACCGCCGTGGGCATGACCGAGCACTTGCCGATCATGATTATTGCGGTAGTGGTTTCGGTGATCGTAATGCTGGTGGCGGCTGAACCGCTGGCCAAGTTCATCAACGACAACCCGACCGTAGTGATGTTGGCCCTGGGCTTCCTGATCATGATCGGTATGACGTTGATCGCAGAAGGCTTCGGTGCCCATGTGCCTAAAGGCTACGTGTATGCGGCAATGGCGTTCTCGGCAGCGATTGAGTGCCTGAACATCGCACGTCGCAATCGCCATCAGCGTTTGCTGGCTGCCAGACAGTAACGGCAGAAACCAAAAGGCCGGCTGCGCTCCCTCGAGCCCAGCCGGCCTTTTGCTGTCTGGTAGACTCCGCTCACTTGATAGTTTGAGGTCCACCATGAACGAGCCGATTCGCCTCACCCAATACAGTCACGGCGCGGGTTGCGGCTGCAAAATATCGCCCCAGGTGTTGGAGATAATTCTTGCCGGCAGTGGCGCGCAGAACCTCGACCCGAACTTGTGGGTGGGCAACGCCTCGCGGGACGATGCAGCGGTCTACGCGATTGACGACGAGCGCGGCGTGGTTTCTACCACCGATTTCTTCATGCCGATTGTCGACGACCCGTTCGACTTTGGGCGCATTGCCGCCACGAATGCCATCAGCGACATCTACGCCATGGGCGGCGACCCGTTGATGGCCATTGCCATTCTCGGTTGGCCGGTCAATGTACTGGCCCCGGAAATCGCCCGGGAAGTGATTCGTGGCGGGCGTTCGGTGTGCGACGCGGCGGGCATTCCGCTTGCGGGTGGCCATTCCATCGACGCGCCTGAGCCGATTTTTGGCCTGGCGGTGACCGGCATTGTGCAAAAGCGCCATATGAAGCGCAACGACACCGCCACCGCCGGGTGCAAGCTGTACCTGACCAAGCCGCTGGGCATCGGCATCCTCACCACGGCCGAGAAAAAGGGCAAACTGCGCGAGGCGGACATCGGCCTCGCCCGTGACTGGATGTGTACCCTCAACAAGCCTGGCAGCCGCTTCGGCAAGCTGGCAGGCGTGACGGCCATGACCGACGTCACCGGTTTCGGCCTGTTGGGTCACCTGGTGGAAATGGCCGACGGCAGCGGGCTGACGGCGCGCATCGACTATGAAAAAGTCCCACGCCTGCCGGGGGTCGAGGACTATCTGGACCAAGGCTGCATGCCCGGCGGCACACTGCGCAACTTCGACAGTTACGCCAGCAAGCTCGGACGCCTGCAGGAACTGCACAAGCGCGTGCTGTGCGACCCGCAGACCAGCGGAGGCTTGCTGATCGCCGTAACGCCTGAGGGCGACGCTGAGTTCCACGCGGTGGCGGCTGAATTGGGCTTGAACCTGCAACCCATCGGCGAACTGGTTGAGCGACAGAAAAACGCGGTTGAGGTGATTTGATGGCGACTGATATCACCGATTACCGCGACATCTTCCTCAACGATCGGCCGATGATGGATACCCGCGCGCCGATCGAATTCACCAAGGGCGCCTTTCCTGGCGTGGTCAACTTGCCACTGATGACCGACGAGGAGCGCCAGCGCGTCGGCACCTGTTACAAACAGCAGGGCCAGCAAGCGGCCATTGTGTTGGGGCATGAACTGGTGTCCGGCGCCATCAAGGCTGAACGTATCGAGCAATGGGCGCGGTTCGCCCAGGCCAACCCCGAAGGGTATTTGTACTGCTTTCGCGGTGGCCTGCGCTCACAGATCGTGCAGCAATGGTTGAAGACCGAAGCCGGCATTGACTACCCTCGCGTTGGCGGGGGTTACAAAGCCATGCGTACATTTTTGGTGGACACCCTCGACCAAGTCGCGCAGCAATGTGATTTCGTGGTGTTGGGAGGCATGACCGGTACGGGCAAGACCGAAGTGCTCGGCCAGTTGAAGAACGCGCTGGACCTGGAAGGCCATGCAAACCACCGCGGTTCCAGCTTTGGTAAGCGTGCCACCGCGCAGCCGTCCAACATCGACTTCGAAAACCGCCTGGCGGTGGACCTGCTGAAAAAACGCGCGGGCGGCATCGAGCAGTTTGTAGTCGAGGATGAAAGTCGCATGATCGGCAGTTGCGCGTTGCCATTGCCGTTGCACAAGGGCATGCAGAGCTTCCCGATGGTTTGGCTGGAAGACGGTCTGGAACGACGCGTCGAGCGGATCCTGCGCGATTACGTGGTCGACCTGTGCGCTGAATTCATCCGGGTATTTGGCGACGACGGCCAGGCGCTGTTTGCCGAACGCCTGAGCCAGAGCCTCACCAATATTCACAAACGCCTGGGTGGCGAGCGGTTCCAGCGGTTGCAGACGATCCTGCAGGACGCCTTGGCGGAACAGGCGCGCAGTGGCGCAGTGGATATGCATCGAGGCTGGATCGAAGGCCTGCTGCGAGAGTATTACGACCCGATGTACGCCTTCCAGCGAGAAAGCAAAGGCGCACGCATCGAGTTTTCAGGGGAACAGGCTGCTGTCGTGGAGTACCTGCGCGAGCGTTGCGCTAAAGGATGACCGCACCGATCAACCCGCTTATCACGCCGACCAGCATGGTCAGCCCGGCCACCGTCACCAGTACCCGCGCATCGAAATCCTTGCGCAGCATCAGCAGCGACGGCAGGCTCACGCTCGGCAGGGTCATGAGCAAAGCAACGGCCGGGCCGGTGCCCATGCCCAGGGTCATCATGGTTTGTACGATAGGGATCTCGGCCGCTGTCGGAATCACAAACAGCGTGCCGACAATGGCCAGAGGCACCAGCCAGACCAGGCTGTTGGCCATGGCCCCGTCCACATGCGGGAACAACCAGACCCGCGCTGCACCCAGAAACAATACCGCCACGATGTAGATCGGAATCGTGCTCCAGAACAGCTGCCACAGCGTGCGCAACCAGCGGCTCAGAAATGGTTGCGACTCGACTGCGCTGGCCCCGGCTACCGCGTCCAACGCCGCTTCCGGCACGTGGTCGGGACGTGCAATGCGCTGGGCGATCAACGACACGCCGACCACCAGCACAACTCCTGCAACCAGTCGCAAGGCGGTGAAACCCCAACCCAATACAAACCCCATGAACACCAGCGTGGCAGGGTTCAACACCGGGTTGGCAATCCAGAAGGCCAGCCCCGCGCCCACCGACACCTGTTGACGGCGCATGCCGGCAGCCACGGGCGCCGCGCAGCAGCTGCACATCATGCCCGGCAATGCGAACAACCCGCCACGCACGGTGGAGCCCAGGCCAGCGCGGCCAAACAGACGCAACAGCCAATCGCGGGGGATCAAGACTTGCAGCAGCGAGCCGAGGATCACCGCCAATACGGCGGCTTTCCAGATCGCGAGGAAATACACCTGGGCATACGCCCACGCCGCCAACAAGGGTGATGTTTGCTGATCATTGATGATCGAGGCGCCAATGCTGTGGCTATCCGCCGCCGTGAACGCCTTGAAGTAGTAGGGCGACCACTTCACGTAGTACAGGCCCACGCAGGCGACGATTAAAAACAGGGCTGGTTTCCACCAGAAGGCCCAGCCCCGAGTGGGCTGGGTGGAGGCGAGGTTTGACATGGTGGTGATCCGCAGATGAGTCAATAACCGCGCATCATACGCCTCCTGCAAATCGCCAGGCACTTCAGCTTTCGGCGCTTACCTGTGTCGGCTCAGGGCAGGTCTCTTCGCCGTTATTCAGGCCTTGCTTGTAGTTGCGGCTGAGCAGCGAGGCCTTGCCGTTGTGCCAGGTCAGCGTCAGTACATAAAGCGTGTCGTAATCACTGCCTGACCAATCGTCGGTGATGGTGTGTTTCTCACCCGACGCTTCGCTGGCCACCCTGTTGATCAAATCCGGCAGGTAGCCATGGGACCAAGCGGTGTAGATGACCGCATTGTGGTACTTGTCTTCCACCAGTTCGTCGGCGAGGGCGCGGGTATCGTTGGCGGAGAACTTGATGTTCACCGGCAGGCCGAGCTTTATCGCGCTGGGGCTGATGGTCATCAAGGGGCGAATGTAGCTGTAGGAATTATCCTTCTCGCCTTCCTCGACATTGCGGGTCGGGTTCGCGGCAAACACATAGTCGGCCTTACCGAATTTTTCCGGCAGCACCGTGGCCAGGTTCATCGCGCGGTTGAGCCCTTGGCAATTGAGTTGGCCCAGGCCGCCGGCCGGTTTTTCGCCGTGACGCAGGAACACCAGCGTCTGCACGCCGTCCACCGGGTCTGCACTGCTGATTCGCGCCTGCAGCGTCAGGCCGATCGCGCCGCCAACCAAGAGTACCGGCAGCAGAATGTATGAATAACGTTTGAGTCGTTGCGCAAGGCACAGAGGCTTGATAGTCATTATAGATTCGAGTCTTCATGCTTCGGATTAGGGCGGACAAGCCCGGCCCCAGTGACGCATCCAGCGTCCCGTGGTTTTCCGTGTCGTTGTAACGAGGTGTCTCCTTTCACCTGTATAGCGCACTTAAGAGTGCACTTGGGAACTTTGGTTCGCCCACGCGGCAGATTAGCGCGCCAATGTTGCGAGATGATGACCCATGCAGGACGCCGGGCAGGTGGCTATTATGGGGACTTTCCGCCGAGAGACTTTCCGATGAACGCACTCGCCGCTTTCCCGATTAACAGCAAATGGCCTGCTCAACACCCGGAACGGCTGCAACTGTATTCGTTGCCCACGCCCAACGGGGTCAAAGTCTCGATCATGCTCGAAGAACTGGGCCTGCCGTACGAGGCGCACAAGGTCAGTTTTGAGACCCACGACCAGTTGTCTCCGGAATTTCTGTCGCTTAACCCCAACAACAAAATCCCCGCAATCATCGACCCGAATGGCCCGAGCGGCCAGCCGCTGGCGCTGTTCGAATCCGGGGCGATCCTGATTTACCTCGCGGAAAAAACCAGCCAGCTGCTGTCCGAAGACCCGGCCACCCGCTACGAAACCTTTCAATGGCTGATGTTCCAGATGGCCGGTATTGGCCCAATGTTCGGCCAAGTGGGGTTCTTCAACAAATTTGCCGGCAAGGCTTACGAAGACAAACGCCCGCGAGACCGATACGTGGCCGAGTCTCGGCGTTTGCTGGAGGTTTTGGAAAAACGCCTGCTGGGCCGCACCTGGATCATGGGCGACGAGTTCAGCATCGCCGACATCGCCACGTTTCCTTGGGTTCGCAACCTGATCGGTTTCTATGAGTCCGGCGACCTGGTCGGCATTGCCGATTTCCCCAACGTGCTGCGCGTGCTGGACGGCTTTGTCGCACGCCCGGCGGTTATTCGTGGCTTGAGCATTCCGGGTTAAAACATGCAGACCTTCGATTTCAAACAGCTGGATGTCTTCAGCAGCGTCGCGCTCAAGGGCAACCCGCTGGCCGTGGTTTTGGGCGCTGACAGCCTGACAGACCAACAGATGGCTGATTTCGCCAACTGGACCAACCTCAGCGAAACCACGTTCTTGCTGACGCCGCGCGACCCTAAGGCCGACTACCGCGTCAGAATTTTCACCACGCTCAAGGAACTGCCCTTCGCCGGGCACCCGACGCTGGGCAGTTGCCATGCGTGGCTGCAAGCAGGCGGCACACCGAAAGGCGAGGAGATCATCCAGGAGTGCGAAATAGGCTTGGTGCGTATCCGTCGACAAGGCCGGCAACTGGCGTTTATCGCACCGCCATTATTGCGTTCCGGCGCGGTGGAACCGCCGTTGCTGGAGCGCGTGCGTCTGGCGTTGGGCCTCACACCACACGCCATTGTGCGCAGCCAATGGGTCGACAACGGTGCCGGCTGGCTGGCATTGATGCTTGCCGATCGAGACCAGGTGCTTGCCCTGCAGCCTGACTATTCACAACTGCACGGTTTGGCCATAGGCGTAATCGCCCCCTGCAACCCGTCGCGTGACGATATAGACGCACACTTCGAAGTCCGCGCGTTCGTCGCCGGCGATGGCGCCCAGGAAGACCCGGCCACCGGCAGCCTGAATGCCGGCGTCGCCCAGTGGTTGCTGGCTGAGGGGCTGGCACCTGATCGCTACGTTGTCAGCCAAGGCACGGCCATCGGGCGAGCGGGGCGCATTCATGTAGAGCGCCAAGGCGATGAAATCTGGATCGGCGGCGCGGTAGCCGTCTGCATCGAAGGGCATGTACAGCTCTAGATCAACGAATTGTTGCGAGTCGCGTAATACACTGTTGGGCCCCTGGCGTTTGTGCTGCCTGGCCCGGGGGCATAAGCTTTTGCCCCAAAGATTCATGCCGTTACCGTTTAGCATCCAGTCAGGAAAACCATGACCAGCCAGTTCCCCCAAGCTCGCCCACGCCGCCTGCGCCGCTCCCCGGAGCTGCGTGGCTTGTTCCAGGAAACCGAATTCACTCTCAACGACCTGGTACTGCCGATTTTCGTCGAAGAAGAAATCGACGACTTCGTGCCCATCACCAGCATGCCCGGCGTGCAGCGCATCCCCGAGAAGAAACTCGCCGCTGAAATCGAGCGTTACGCTCGCGCCGGGATCAAATCGGTAATGACCTTTGGCGTCTCCCACCACTTGGACGCCAAAGGCAGCGACACCTGGAAAGAACGCGGCCTGGTCTCGCGCATGTCCTCGATCATCAAGGACGCCGTGCCGGAAATGATCGTGATGTCCGACACCTGCTTCTGCGAATACACCGACCACGGCCACTGCGGCGTGATGCACGGCGCCCACGTCGACAACGACGCCACCCTGATCAACCTCGGCAAACAAGCCGTCGCCGCCGCCCGCGCGGGTGCCGATGTCATCGCGCCGTCCTCCGCCATGGACGGCCAGGTCCAGGCCATCCGCCGCGCCCTGGATGACGCCGGTTTCACCCACATCCCCATCATGGCCTACTCCACCAAATTCGCTTCGGCCCTTTACGGCCCGTTCCGCGAAGCCGGCGGCAGCGCGCTCAAGGGCGATCGCAAAAGCTACCAGATGAATCCGATGAACCGCCGCGAAGCCGTGCGCGAATCCCTGCTGGACGAACAGGAAGGCGCCGACGCGCTGATGGTCAAGCCAGCCGGCGCGTACCTCGACATTATTCGCGACATCCGCGAAGCCTCGCGCCTGCCAGTGGCGGCGTACCAGGTCAGCGGCGAGTACGCGATGATCAAGTTCGGCGCGCAAGCTGGCGCGATTGATGAAGCGCGAGTGGTGCGGGAGACGTTGGGGTCAATCAAACGCGCGGGGGCGGATTTGATCTTTACGTACTTTGCGATGGATTTGGCGTTGGCGGGGATTTAATTCCGCGTCTTAATCCTGTGGCGAGTGCGCTAGCTCGTCGCAGGAACTTCGCAATACTCCTACACCGATTCTGCCCAGCGTTGGCAGAAGTCGCGTTGCTCTTGTATATCGTTGGTGAGATTGCTTTCGTCGTAAGAGAAAATATGCACAAGCTCACCCTCTGGAATACCCATAGTCATCTCGTAAGCAACAAGACCGTTAGACATGTGCGATGACATTCCTGATGTGTGTACGTTTATTTTTGCGCCTTTGCATAGAAATTTTATATCTTTCAGGTCTGCCCTCATTAAACCGAAACAGTCGAATAGGTCCATTGCGGTGTAGGTTTTTCGTTTTTCACCGTCTAGCAGGAGGTAAAGCGTTGGTCTGCCTCCCTCATATTCAATTATCGCGGTTTCGCGTATGCCATTTTTAATCATGGTGATTTCACGTGATTTCATGGGAACTTCCTATTAGGGTTCAATATTGTGTATCCCTTGTAAGTGCCGTCTTCATTGACTGGAGAAGCACCTAGAATATCTTTGGTATCTATACGCTCTGGTATCGCGATTTCTAATTCATTTTTGTGTTTGGAACGCGGTCCTAGTTCTTTATTTACATCTCTCCCAGGAATTTTTCTTAGCGTATAAAGAAACCCTTCTTCGAGTCCATAGTTTGATGCGAATACCAAAGCTTGGGCGCTAGAGGTCGAAGTGGGTACAAAGTTACTCGGAGGGCTGGCGTTGTTTACTGAGTGAAGGTAAAGGTCTGTGCTTGATCCTCGACTCTCAAATCCCTTTTCGAAGATTTCATCCGGTTCTCGCAAATCTCCACGGTATAAATATCGCTGTTTCTTCTGTGATGTTGGAGGCAGTGGTGTCTTTTCGTCGACCTTTGCCTTCTCGTTGGGCCTCTTTATTTTTGATTGCGGTTTGCACCCATCCCCACCTGGGCATGTATTTAAGCCTATTGGATCGACCCATCCCGTCGGGTTGGGCACGTATTGGTACGCGTTGATCCCGCCCGCCAATTTCACCGGGTCTGGTGTCAGGTAACGACCAATATCTGGATTGTAGTAGCGATGGCGGTTGTAGTGCAGGCCGCTTTCGGGGTCGAAGTATTGGCCTTGGAAGCGCAGCGGGTTGTCGATTTTGCCTACATCCAATCGGCTGATTTTGCCGTAGGACTTGTAATGCGCAGACCAGACGATTTCGCCGTTGGGGTTGGTGAGTTCCTGCGGGGTGCCGAGATGGTCGAGTTGGTAGTGGTAGGGCTTTGTGGCTTTTGGGCCGAAGCCTTCCAGCAAGACCAGCGGGCGGAAACTTTCGGGTTCGTAGATGTAGCTGCGGTGCCGATCCGCGTGGTGTTCGGCGATCAGCTTTTCGCCTTGCCAGAAAAACTCCGTGGTTATGTCGTCAACGGTTTTGCTGATGCGCCGGCCAAATGGATCATAGCGATAGCTGGCGGTTTGTCCGTTGGGTTGGGTGATTCCAATCAACCGATGCTGGCAGTCGTAGCGGTATTCGGTGACTAACCGGTGTTCGCGCCCGCGTCTTTCGCGGATCAGGTTGCCGAAGGCATCGTAGTCGTACTGATGATCGCCCTGAATCATCAATCGATTGCCAGCCACGATGTCTGGGCCGGGGCGGTCTAGCATCAGCAGGTTGCCCGCCGGGTCGTGGCCGAAGCGTTCTTGCTCGTCTTGCGAGTGATCGACGCGGGTCAGGCGGGCGAGGGGGTCGTACTGGTAATGGTGTTCGCCTTTGCGGGTGTCGAGGATGCGGCTGAGGTTGCCGGTTTTTTCGTAGTCGTAGTGGCGTTGGTAGAGATCGTGTTTCTGCTGAGTGACTACGTGGGCGTGCAGGCGGTTTTGCTCGTCGTACCCGTAGTGGCTGATCAGTTGGCCTTGTTGGCGCTGTCGTTCGCGGCCTGCCTTGAATAGGTGGGAGGTGAGGGGGTCGCCGTTCAACTCGACGGTGGCGAGATGGCCGCCTTTTTCATGATTGAAGGTGATGCGGTTGTTGTCCGGCAGGCGCAGGTTTTTCAGATGTCCGCAGGCGTCGTAGGCATAGCGCAATGTGCCCCAGCCTTGATGTTCGGCGGTGAGGCGGTTTTGGGTGTCGTATTCGTAAGCCAGCGCCCAGTGGCCGTCGTTGACGCCGAGGAGATTGCCTTGGCGGTCGTAGGTGTAATTGACGGTTTTGCCATCGGGGAGGGTTTTTCTTACAAGGCGTCCGGCGTGGTCTCGCGTGTAGCGGGTAATTAGCTGACTGCCGTGGTCGCCGTACTCGGTCTTTTCCCGCAGGTTGCCGTTGAGGTCGTAGACGTAGGCGGTGCGCTGGCCGTCAAAGCCAACCTCTTGCTGGATCAGACCGTTGGGGTGGTATTGAAGCCCATAAACTTCGCCGACCTCGTTTTCGATTTCGGTCAGCAGTAATCGCGTGTTGTCGTAACGGTATTTGACTTGGGTGCCATCGGCATTGATGCGGCGGCTGATGAGGTGCAGCCCGTCGCCGTATTCGTAACGGATGACGTTCCCCAGCTCATCACGTTCAGCGGTGATTTTTCCGTAGGGGTTGTAGCTATATTCCCGCGTAGTGCCGCCCGGCAGAACCACGCGAATCAGCCGACCAACACTGTCCAACTGGTACTGAGTCAGGGCGCCAAATTCATCCTCGCGAGCAACCTGTCGTCCCAGATCGTCATAGCGATAGCGCTTAACCCCGCCATTGGGTAGTTGTTCCTCAGTGAGCTGCCCCAGCTCATTCCACACCAGCCGATGACAGCTGTTGTCGGGATACCAAACCCCCGTCAGTCGCCCGTGTTTGTTGTAGCTGTAGTCGGTAACGCTGCCGGAAGGATCGGTCTTACGCGTGACATCGCCCTGATCATTGCGCTCGTACTTCCAGACTGCCTCCCCACGCCGCACAACCCGTACGAAACCGTTGTCATGCTCGTAGGACGTCGGCTCATCGTCCCCGGGAAATAGCGCCACCAAGCGTCCGGCTTCGTCATATTGATATGCCGTCACCGTCCCCAGCGGATCCTGCTCAACTGTCAGCCGGCCTTTGTCGTCATAGGATTTGAGGTGCTGCGCGCCATCAGGATCAATACGCTGCACCAGCCGCGCACGTTGATCGTGCACGTACACTTCCTGGCTACCATCGGCGTTGTGAACCGTGACCCGACCGTCATCACCCCACGCATACCGCGTATCCATCTGCGAAAAACTGGCCCAGTGCCGAACACACCGCGCCGCCTTTCCAGCCCGCTCCCACTCCCAAAAGAAACTCGCCCCACCGGCCAACTGGCGTTCAAGGATGACGTGCTGCTCGTCGTACCGATAAACCTCACTTTCGCCTACGGCATTGGTCGCCGAAGCCAGTCGTCCAATGTCGTCATAGCTGTAGGAAACAACGTTCTGCTCGGTGACCCAGACAAACGGCCCCGGTCCTTCTGCCCGATGAACCTGATAGTCCACCGCAACAATGTGGCCATGCTCATAGCGCAAAAGCAGCGAACGACCCACGCCGTTATCGAGCCGCTCAACCCGTCCCAACAGGTCCCGAAAAATCCGCAGCCTGTTGTCATAAGCATCACTGATCGCTGTCAGCGAACCATCGCGAAAGTGGTAGAACCGCGAGTCTTGAGCCAGCACCAACTCATCAGGCAACGAACCTAAATAAATCGCAGCTTCAGCGAGACTGTTGGTGATTGCAGGCCGGGACACAGTAGGAAGCGGAAACTCAGTCGAACGATTCTCGTGGTCCGTCCAAACCACCGAATCACCCACGATGGCTAGCCGCTGTGCCAGAGAGTGACTCCAGCCAAACCCCAACCCGCAATCCACTTCCACCGCACTGGTGCGATAAAGCCGCTTCCACTCAAACGGCAAAATCCCATCCAAAGTGCCGTCGGTCAGTGTTAGCAATTCCTCCCCGGTCACCATCGACACCGGGCAACCGTTGGTAGCGGTTTTATCAGCCGAGGCGGCAGCATCCCCGTTCTGGTTCTTCCCCGACGAGGGCACATCGTCGACATGCTCTTGCCTCACCAGCACCGTCCGCTGTGTCTTGCCACGAACCGCCGGCACCGGGTTCGAAACCACCTGATCCCCAGCCTTCAACGACGCAGCCGGGATCGTCTTGATCGACGTCGCCGGCCCACCCAGCAAGATCGGCTTTGCCACTTGCGCATGCTGATCCAGGCGAGATTTTCCGAACTGTTTGGCCACGTGCTGCAACCACCCACGCGCCCGGCGAGACTTGATACCAGCCAGCACCTTCGGGCTTATGCGCACCACCACGCCTATCCAGGCAGTGGCTAAACCCAGCAGCAGGTTGATCAGCACTTCGCCGCTGATCTCGCCCAGCAACTCATTCATATACGGCGGCGGCATCAACCGCATCCAACTCACGAATGCCGACAGATGAATAAACATCAGCGGCTCATCACTGAGCACCAGCAAGGCTTTTGCGAGGGTGTCCGCGCTTAGCGCCAGCAGTTTTTCAAACTCGGCCTGGGACAGGTAATGCAGTAGTTTTTCGGCATACACCAACGGATGGGAAATCCACTCGCACAGCTGTTTGATGTTGTCCCACAGCGATTGCAACGCCTCGCCAAACCCTCGGGCGTAAGCTTTGTGCAGCAGGAGGTAACGGGTGAGGTAGTTCGCCTCGGAGTAGTTTTTCCAGATCGGTCCGAAAGTGGTCGTCCACTCACTTCGCAACCAGCCCTCCAGCGGTGCGATAACCGACTGATAGGACGCATACAATGCCTTGTAATGCGCTTTGGAAACGTTGGGGTAGAAACTGACTTGATACGTTTGATTGCGATCACACTCAGTGATTTCGAGAATGCCGCTCGGGCCAATCGTCTTATGAATAGGTTCGCCCAACGGGGCGCCAGCAGGATCGATGCGTTGCAGCATCACCGGGGTGTTGCCAATGGGCACAAACTTCGCGCTTTGGAACATATGCACCAGGGTCAACGTGCCGTTGGCCTTGCAGGTGGCGACGCTGCTGCTGGGCAGGATTGCGCCGTTGATTGGCGCCACCAGCGCCACTTCATCCCCGACCTTGAATACCTGCTCGATATCCAGCGCCGAAAAACTGAAAAAGCTTTCCGCCCAGGTGTCGTAACTATTAAGGCAGCGTTTGAAATCGCTGATGACGGATTCGACGTCGCGGGTATTCGAATCCATGGCCGCCAGTACCAGAAGGCCAATGGTTTGGCCGGTAGCGGCGATCAAGAGACAGCCCCAACAATCGGGGCTCTAACGAAAAAAACCATCTGCAATCCCTCGCACTGTGTGATCAGGCGAAGGACTTTGCAGAGGTTTTCAGAGAAGAGATGTAGAGCTTATCCGGGCGTTGCGTGGGATGTTTCAGCAGCACGCGTGCTCTTGATACCAGGCATCGAATTCTCCTGAGAGACTGCTAGCGTCTGGCCTTGTCACGTTCGGTCACCACTGGGAGTGCAGCAGGTCGGCGAACCCCGGTTAGACTTACCTGTCGATATCCGCAATGCCCAGCCTGCCGTTGTCCAAGGAAGCCCCATGTATTCAAACCGACTGATCCTGTTTCTCACGACCTTGCTGGTGCTGGCTGGCTGCTCTACCTCACGCGGGCCGCAATTGCCCGAGCGCAGCGAAGCCGAGGTGAAGGCGCAGATTGTGCGCCTGCTGCCCGCTACGGTGGCCGACCGCAATGGCTGGGCGCAGGACATTTACACGGCCTTCGACACGCAGAAGATCTACCCCGGCACTGAAAATATCTGCGCCGTATTGGCGGTGACCGAACAAGAGTCCACCTATCAGGTCGATCCACCCGTGCCGAACATGGGCAAAATCGCCATGGACGAAATGCTGCGGCGCGCGGGCAAAGTTCATGTACCGGCCTTTGTCGTGCGTACCTCGCTGCAATTGCGCTCGCCGAATGGCAAGTCTTACGCCGACCGGCTGAACGCCGCGCGCACCGAGAAAGACCTGAGCGGGATTTTTGACGACTTCATCAGCATGGTGCCCTTGGGCAGCACGCTATTCGGTGGCTTTAACCCGGTGCATACCGCAGGCCCCATGCAGGTCAGCATCGAGTTTGCGCAAAAACAGGCGCGGGGTTATCCCTACACTATTGATGGAACGATTCGTCGGGAAGTCTTCACCCGTCGAGGCGGCATGTATTTCGGCATCGCGCATTTGCTCGGTTACCCGGTGAATTATGACCGGCCGCTGTATCGCTTTGCCGACTTCAACGCGGGCTGGTACGCCAGCCGTAACGCCGCGTTCCAGGCGGCTGTCAGCCGTGTCACTGGCACCGAGCTGGCGCTGGACGGTGATTTGATTTCCTACGGTTCATTGTTGCCAGGCACCACCGAGTTGGCGGTACGCTCGCTGGGCGCGAAGCTGGATATGCGCAACCCCAGCATCCGCAGCCAGCTGGAGCAGGGCGAGCAACCGGATTTTGAGGAGACGACCCTCTACAAGCGCGTATTTGCCCTGGCTGAGAAGGCCGCCGGTAAGCCGATGCCACGGGCGATTTTGCCGGGCATTGTGCTTAAGAGTCCGAAGATTACCCGAAACCTCACGACGGCGTGGTTCGCCAAGCGCGTGGATGAGCGCTATCAACGCTGTATGAAGCGTTAGCTGATCACGCGTAATCGGTCGGGTTGATGGTGGTGGCGGCTGACGGTGGGTTGAGTTAAATCTCAACCCTGTCTCCAAGGATGAACTCACCATGATTGCTCACGCCGTGCCCGAAGGGTTTATCTCGCTGCCACGCAGTAGCCCGCTTCTCGACTTGCTCGGCCCGGCTTATTGTCGAGGCGAGGGTGTGCAACTGGAAATCGGCCTGCGCGCCGACAATCGTCACGCCAATGGGCGCGGCACGGTGCATGGCGGGGTGTTGGCGACTCTGGCTGATATCGGCATGGGGTACGCGATGGCGTTTTCCAGCGAGCCGCCGCTGCCGTTGATTACGGCGAGCATGACCGTGGATTATTTGGGGGCGGTGCAGGTGGGGGAGTGGATTGTGGTGCGGCTGGAGCATCACAAGCGTGGGCGCCAGGTTGAATTTGCCACGGTGAGCCTGCAGGTGGGAGAGAAAGTAGTGGCGCGGGCGAATGCGGTGTTTGCGGTGCCACGGTTTGACTGACTGTGCAAATCAAAAATGTGGGAGCGGGCTTGCTCGCGAAGGCGGTGTGTCAGGCAAGTTGATGTGACTGACACACCGCCTTCGCGAGCAAGCCCGCTCCCACATTTTGACTGCGTTTATTCTGGTAGCGCGCGCAAAGAAAAGGCCCGGTTTTCGTGGAACCGGGCCTTTTCCATGTTGCTCGTTGAATCAGCTGCGTTCGAGGGCGAGGGCCACGCCTTGGCCGCCACCGATGCACAGGGTCGCCAAGCCTTTTTTGGCATCGCGCTTGATCATTTCATGCAGCAGGGTCACCAGCACGCGGCAGCCTGAGGCGCCGATCGGGTGGCCGATGGCAATGGCGCCGCCGTTGACGTTGACCTTCTCGACGTCCCACTCAAGCTCTTTGCCCACCGCCAGGGCTTGCGCGGCGAAGGCTTCGTTGGCTTCGATCAGGTCCAGGTCGCCCAGGCTCCAACCGGCTTTGTCCAGGCAGCGACGGGTCGCCGAGACTGGGCCAATGCCCATGATCGCAGGGTCGACGCCCGCATTGGCATAGCTGGCGATGCGGGCGAGTATTGGCAGGCCAAGTGCCTTGGCTTTATCGGCGCTCATCAGCAGCACGGCAGCAGCGCCGTCGTTGAGGCTGGAAGCATTGCCGGCGGTAACGCTGCCGTCTTTTTTGAACGCGGGTTTGAGCTTGGCCAATGATTCGGCGGTGGTGCCAGCGCGCGGCTGTTCGTCGACGCTGAAGGCCACCGGGTCGCCTTTGCGTTGGGGAATCAGGATTGGCGTGATCTCATCGGCAAAACGTCCGGCCTCGATAGCCGCCGCGGCTTTTTGCTGGGAGGCGGCGGCAAATGTGTCCTGGGCTTCGCGGCTGATGCCGTATTTGTCCACCAGGTTTTCGGCGGTGATGCCCATGTGATAGTCGTTGAACGCATCCCACAGGCCGTCGGTGATCATGCTGTCGATCATCTTGGCGTGGCCCATGCGCAAGCCGGTGCGCGCTGCAGGCAACACGTAGGGGGCCAGGCTCATGTTTTCCATGCCGCCGGCGATGATGACGTCGGCGTCACCGCAACGAATAGCTTGAGCGCCGAGGTGCAGCGCCTTGAGGCCCGAGCCGCAGACCTTGTTCAGGGTCATGGCGGGCACGGCGTGGGGCAGGCCGGCGAGAATCGACGCCTGGCGTGCCGGGTTTTGGCCACTGCCAGCGGTGAGCACCTGGCCGAGGATGACTTCATCGACTTGAGCCGGGTCCAGGCCGGTTTGCTCCAACAGGCGACGGATTACGGCCGCGCCCAGCTCCGGTGCCGGAATATTCGCCAGCGAACCCTGGAAGCTGCCCACGGCGGTGCGGGTGGCAGCAACAATCACGACGTCTTGCATGGAATCTGTCCTCACTGGAAGTGCATTTCTGGAACGTGGTCCGGGACGATCAGTTTACCGGCGGTCTTGCTCACAATCTCTTCAACGCTGACGCCAGGTGCGCGTTCCTTGAGGACAAAAGCGCCATTTTCAATTTCCAGGTACGCAAGGTCAGTCAATACGCGCTTGATACAATGGGCGCCGGTCAGCGGCAGGCTACATTGGCTGAGCAACTTGGACTCACCGTCCTTGGACGCGTGGGTCATGATCACGATGATGTTTTCCGCACCCGCCACAAGGTCCATGGCGCCGCCCATACCCTTCACCAGCTTGCCGGGAATCATCCATGAGGCGATGTTGCCTTGTACGTCCACTTCAAACGCGCCGAGTACCGTGAGGTCGACGTGGCCGCCGCGAATCATTGCGAAGGATTCGGCGGAAGAGAAGATCGAGGCGCCGATGCGGGCCGTTACGGTCTGCTTGCCGGCGTTGATCATGTCGGCATCAATGGTTTCTTCGGTAGGAAACGGGCCCATGCCGAGCAGGCCGTTTTCCGACTGCAGCATCACTTCCATGCCTTCGGGGATGTAGTTGGCTACCAGGGTCGGAATGCCGATGCCAAGGTTGACGTAGAACCCGTCCTGCATTTCGCGGGCGACGCGTTGAGCCATTTGTTCGCGGGTAAGAGCCATGTCAGGTGTCCTTATTATTCGAGCTGGAGGCGGGTTATTTGCGCACGGTGCGCTGTTCGATGCGCTTCTCGAACGTGCCGCAAATGACCCGGTCGACGTAGATCCCAGGGGTGTGGATATGCGCCGGGTCCAGCTCGCCCGGTTCAACGATTTCTTCGACTTCGACCACGGTGATCTTGCCGGCGGTGGCGGCCAGCGGGTTGAAGTTTTGGGCGGTGTGGCGATAGATGACGTTGCCAAAATGATCGGCTTTCCAGCCTTTGACGATGGCGAAGTCGCCAGTGATGGACTCTTCCATCAGGTAAGGGCGGCCATTGAATTCGCGGGTTTCCTTGCCCTCGGCAACTGGAGTGCCAACGCCGGTGGCGGTGAAGAAGGCCGGGATGCCGGCACCGCCTGCGCGCATTTTCTCTGCGAGCGTGCCTTGAGGGGTGAGCACCACTTCGATTTCGCCGCTGAGCAATTGCTTCTCGAACAGGGCGTTTTCACCGACATAGGACGCGATCACTTTGCTGATTTGCTTTTCTTCCAGCAGCACGCCCAGGCCGAAACCGTCCACGCCGCAGTTGTTGGAAACCACGGTCAGGTCGCGGGTGCCTTTGCGCTTTATCTCGGCGATGAGGTTTTCCGGAATGCCACACAGGCCAAAACCACCGGAGAGTACGGTCATGCCGTCTTCCAGGCCCGCCAGCGCTTCTTCGTAGGACGCCACGCGTTTATCGAAACCTGCCATATGCACCTCTTTTTTTTGTGTGTGGTCCAGCCAGTGACCTGAGTGTTGCGCTGACGGATTGATTTGTTAAGTTGTTTTTTAAGGTTGATTGATTTAAAAAACAGCATAGTCGATACGCCCTTCGGAGTTGCGTCATGACCGTCAAACAGATGCGGGCCTTTCTGGCCGTGGCCCAGAGCCTGAGTTTTGCCGCGGCTTGCGAGCGCTTGCACCTTTCTCAGTCGGCGTTGAGCTTGACCATTAAAGGCTTGGAAGAGGGCTTGGGCGGGCGCCTGTTCAGCCGCAATACGCGTAACGTCGCGCTGACGCCCGAAGGGGAATCCCTGTTGCCACTCGCACGGCGATTAATCGCTGACTGGGATAACGCTGAAGACGAATTGCGTCAGCGATTTACCCTGCAACGCGGGCGGGTGACCGTGGCGGCGATGCCGTCGTTTGCGGGCAATTTGCTGCCGCCGATCCTGAAAATATTCCGTGCACGTTACCCTCAGGTGAACGTGACGGTGCATGACTTGATCAACGAGCAGGTTATGGAGATGGTCCGTGACCGCCAAGTGGAGCTGGGCGTGGCATTCGAGCCGTCCGATGGTTCCTCTCTGGCATTCACGCCTTTATATGTAGACCGGTTTATCGCCGTAGTGCCGGGTGATTCGCCTTTGGCACACCGCGCGCAAATCGACTGGAAGACCCTGTTGGAGCAACCGTTCATTACCTTGCAACGGCCGTCCACGGTGCGGGTGATGCTGGAGGAACACTTGAGTGCCCTGCAGATGAAATTGCCGGTAGCGTTGGAAAGTCATCAATTGGCGACGGTGGGGAAGATGGTTGCCAGTGGCTTGGGTGTCAGCGCCGTGCCCGCATTGTGCGCGCGGCAGATGGAGGAGGCGGGTGCCCATTGCATCACGCTGAGCGATCCGGTGATCGAGCGGCCGATTGGAGTGCTGACCAAACCGGGGCATGAACTGTCGGCAGCGGCGCAGGTATTGTTTGATATTTTTCGCGATGAAGCGAGTAAGGGCCGGTTTCCGGCTTTGTTATAAGTTTAATCAGGATTGGATATTAAAAAGCCCGCTCGAATAAGCGAGCGGGCTTAAATGTTTAATGCTGTGTTATCAGCAGTATCTATCAATCACTTTTACGCGCGACTGGCCGTTGAGGTGCTGCCACTCGTTATTAAGTGTGTGAAAGACCTGTTCGATAAAGTTGCGATCAGCCGCAGCCTTCTTGCCGACATAACCCTGGCCACGGCGGTACACCTTCAGGCGCGCTGCCAGCTCACGGTTATTGCGGTCAAATTCGGCTTCCTCGGTATTGGGCGCCAGGCAGTCAAGTTGCACTTCGCCCGATTTGCCAATCCACAGGACATGGTCGTCGAGAGTGTCTTTCTGCGCTGCGAACATCTCAGCCAATTCATCGATAGTGGGTTGGTTGTTCAGATTCATGTGTAAGCCCCTTGACCAGTTGGCGATCTATCAGTTGATTCGTTAGTACTGCTAAGTTGTCTCCGGTTGTGAAAACCGGGCGTCAGTAACGGTCTGCCGAGTACGGGCAGGGTCTTGAACCTGATGCATGTAGTCTTGTTGATGAGCGGCTACGTAATGATTTCATTAGCGAAGACAAGCAGCGATTGAGCCCCTTGTACCGAGCCTTGCGGGTCGGTCTGCTTCATCAATCTGCCTTGTGGGCAGTGCACATCCGGAAAAAACAGCTCGGCGGTCAGACGAGCTCTTTCAAAACGCTTGTTACCAACGCTCCCGATCCGGGAGACGTCTCGATAATGCAAGGTCAAAAAGATTACGTCAACGATTATGTAGTGATATTTTTTAAGCACTACATAAATTGTCGTGGGCGCGGGAGAATGCCGGAAAACGTGACTTGGGCGTCATTTTTTGGAGTGGACGGTCTGACTGTCGAGATCGCACATCCGACATAAATACCTGTGAAAGCAGGTAAGCCAGCTCCCACAGTTTGATTTGCGTTGTTCGCGCTAATGCAATCTTTCGACGAGTAAGGGCAGCAACCGCTCGCACGATGCCTCGATCTTCACCTGCAACAGCTCATCCCCGCGCGTCTTGCCGAGGTTGATGGCGACCACCGGTTTGCCTTGCTCAACCATCGCTTTGCACAGGCGAAACGCCGAATAGGCCATCAGTGAAGAGCCTACTACCAGCAAACCCTCTGCATGTTCCACCGCTGCCATTGCCTTGGCCGCCGTAGCTTGAGCGACGTTTTCGCCAAAGAACACCACATCCGGTTTCAGCCGTTGGCCGTTGCAATGCGGGCAGTGGGGGGCCTGGAAGCGCTCTTCAAATGCCGGATCGAGCAGCGTATCGCCGTCGGGCGCCTGTACGGCATCGACACCCGCCAGGTAGGGATTCTGATCCTCCATCACTCGCTGGATCAGGTCGCGCGTGCTGCGCTGCAGGCAATCCAGGCACAGCACCCGATGCAAGCTGCCATGCAACTCGATCACATCATGGCTGCCAGCCTGATCATGCAAGGTGTCGACGTTTTGCGTAATGAGCCCGGTGATGCGCCCACGTGCCTGCAGTGTCGCCAGCGCCAGATGGGCCGGGTTGGGTTGGGCAATACGCACCCTTGGCCAGCCCAGCATCGCCCGCGCCCAATAGCGGCGCCGTGCTTGCGGGGTGGCCAGAAACTCCTGGTACATCATCGGCGCCTTGCCCCGGCGCACGCCTTCGCTGTCGCGATAGTCGGGGATGCCCGACGATGTGCTGATCCCTGCACCGGTCAACACCAGAAAGCGCCGTTCGGCCATGGCCCGGTGCAGGGTGTCGAGGTGGTCCTCTTGATGTTCCAGCGTGTCGAGCATGGGTTCCCCTATTCGCCGCGAATGTATTGCTCCAGCTGTTTGATCAGGTCTGCCTGCTCGGCGATGGCTTCTTTCACCAGGTCGCCGATGGACAGCAGGCCCAGCAGTTGACCCTCTTCTACCACGGGCAAGTGACGCAGGTGACTGTCGGTCATGATGTTCATGCATTCATCGACACTTTTATGCGAATCGACGGTTATCACTGGAGAACTCATCACTTCATCGACACGCGTGGTAACCGACGAAAGGCCTTTGAGTATCAGTTTTCTGGCGTAATCCCGTTCGCTGATGATCCCGACCACCGCGCCTTCCTTGACGACCGGCAAGGCCCCGACGTTTTTCTCCGACATCCGAACCAGCGCTTCAAACACGGTGTGGTCCCATTGGATGGTATGCACGTCCTGATTTTTCTGGTCCTTGGATTTGAGCACTTGTGCAACGGTTTTCATGGCGGCCACTCCGGTGTTGTTGTTAGGAAGTCAGCGGGTCCCCTACAGAATCCTAGACGGCCTGCGCCGGAGCAAGGTCCAAAGCGGCGTTAAAACCGTCGAAAAACGTCATTCACCGGATTTTTTCGATGTTTACCCCGCACTTGTCGGTTTTTTGCCGCGCTTGGGGGCCGTTGCTGTCTTGCGCGGCGCGCTGTTGCGTTTCTTTTTCCACGGCGCGTTACCCCGACCTGCCGGGCTGGCGGGGCCGGTAATGGTCATGCGCATGCCGTTGCAGCGTGCCACTTGTTTGCTCATCCACGCCGCCTGTTTGGCGACAAATTCTTCCAGGCTCATTTCACCGCTTTGCACCATGTCCAGCGCCTGTTCCCAGATGGCGGTGGTGCCCGGGTCGGCGATGGCGCGGGGCACAGCATCGATCAAACTGAACGCTGCCGGGGTTGCCGACAATGCTTTGCCGTTTTTCACCAGATACCCACGGTCCAACAAACCCTGGATGATCCCGGCGCGGGTGGCTTCGGTGCCAATGCCGGTGGTGTCTTTGAGCTTTTGCTTAAGCAGAGGGTCTTCCACCAGCTTGGCCACATTTTTCATTGCCTTGATCAGGTCGCCTTCGGTGAAGGGCTTCGGCGGCTGAGTCCAAAGGTCTTTGAGATTAACCCTGGCAACGGCGTAATCCTGGCCTTGCACCAACATCGGTAACGCTTGCGGCGCTGGCGCTTCACGCCCCTTGGCCGGTGCCAGCGCTTCGGGCAATGCGCGTTTCCAGCCCGCTTCGATCACCACTTTGCCTACCGCGCGCAGTGCTTGCCCTGCGCAATCGAAATCGGCCTGGGTGCGGTCGTACTCATGGTTGGGCAGGAACTGCGCCAGATAGCGCGCCCGAATCAGCGTATACACCGCGCGATGCTTGCCGGTGAGTTGGCTGACATCCTTGCCGGCGCCGGTCGGAATGATGCCGTGGTGTGCGCTGACCTTGGCGTCGTTCCACGCTCGTGAGCGGCGCTGGGCATCGATATGGGGCATCAGCTCGTTCACCGCTGCGTCCGCTCGGCCCAGCGCGGCGAGGATTTTCGGCGCGTCGCTGTGTTGGCTCACGGGCAAGTAACCGCAGTCGCTGCGCGGGTAGGTGATGGCCTTGTGGGTTTCGTAGAGCGACTGGGCGATATCGAGCGTTTCCTGAGCGCCCAGGCCGAGCTTCTTCGAGCAGATCTCCTGCAAGGTGCCGAGGTCGAAGGGCAGGGGCGCCACTTCGCGCATGCGTTCAGTGCGCAGTTTTACCAGCCGAGCGGTGGCTGCGTTGCGCATCCCATCGGCTGCGTCGCGGGCGAGCTGCGGGTTGAGGCAGCGGCCCTGGTCATCACAGGCATCCTCGGCCGCGCGCCATTGGGCGGTGAAGGTCATGCGTTCGTGGCGCAGGTCCACATCAATCGCCCAGTAAGCCACAGGCACAAAGTCGGCGATGCTGCGATCGCGGTCTACCACCAGCCGCAATGTCGGGGTTTGCACGCGGCCCACCGGCAGTACGCCCTGGTACCCGGACTGTCGCCCGAGCAGGGTAAACAGGCGGCTCATGTTCATGCCGATCAGCCAGTCTGCGCGGGAACGGCCGAGTGCGGAGTGGTACAGGTTGAAGGTTTCGGCACCGGGTTTAAGTGCGGCCAGGGCCTTGCGGATGGAGGCTTCATCCAGCGCCGAGAGCCACAGCCGCTGAATTGGCCCACGATAACGGCAATGCTCGACCAGCTCCCGGGCGATCATTTCGCCCTCGCGGTCGGCATCGGTGGCGATCACCAATTCCTGGGCTTCCCCCAGCAGGCGCTTGACCGCCTTGTACTGGCTGGCCGTTTTGGGCTTGACCTGCATCTTCCATTTTTCCGGGACGATCGGCAGGTCGGCCAGTACCCAGCGTTTGTATTTGGCGTCGTAGGCGTCTGGCGGGGCGGTTTCCAGCAGGTGGCCGATGCACCAGGTGACGGTGACCCCGTTTCCCACCCAGCAACCGTCGCCGCGTCGGCTGGCGCCGAGCACGGCCGCGATATCCTTGGCCTGGGAGGGTTTTTCACAGAGGTACAGCCGCATGCTCAGCCCATTCGTTACACAGTTGAATGCAGAGCAGGATGGGCAAAAGAAGGGATTTGATCAACCATTATCTGGATGGATATACAGCAATTTGTGTGGGCCCCCACACAGGACAGGTGGGGGCAGCGCCGGTCAGTTGTTGTCGATATCCACCTGCCGGGTTTCTTTGAGGAAGAACAGCCCGACAATCAGGCTCACCCCGGTCACTACCACCGGGTACCACAAGCCATAGAAGATATCGCCGGTGTACACCACCAAGGCAAACGACACCGTCGGCAGGAACCCGCCAAACCAGCCGTTACCGATGTGGTAGGGCAGCGACATCGAGGTGTAGCGGATGCGCGTCGGGAACAACTCCACCATCAACGCCGCCAACGGGCCGTAGCACATCGCCGCGATGAGGATCAATGCCACGATCAGCACCACCACCATGACCTTGTTCACCTGAGCCACATCTGCCGAGGACGGGTAACCGGCCAGCGTCACGGCGCCGCGCAGCGCAGCTTCGTCGTAACCGTCGATCTGCACATCACCTACGCTCACCTGCACCGGGCTGCCCGCCGGGGCGGAGGCGCTGCTGTAAGGCAGGCCCTGCTTGACCAGGAAGGTCTTGACCCTGTCGCACGGGCTGTCAAATTTCGCTTTGCCCACCGGGTCGAACTGGAAGGTGCACGTGGCCGGGTCAGCCAGTACGGTAATGGGTGCCTGATGGGTAGCCTGGTCCATCGCCGGGTTGGTGTAGTGCGCCAGGCTTTTGAAGATCGGGAAGTACAACACAGTGGCCAGCAACAGGCCGAGCATCAGCACGGGTTTACGCCCGACCTTGTCCGACAGCCAGCCAAAAAATACGAAGAACGGCGCGCCAATGACCACGCTGATGATCAACAGCACATTGGCCAGGGCCGGGTCCATTTTCAGAAATTGCGTGAGGAAGAACAGCACGTAAAACTGCGCCGCGTAGAAAGTCACCGCCTGGCCGCCGTTGATGCTGAACAGCGCGATCAGCACGACTTTGAGGTTTTCCCATTTGCCGAAGGAATCGCGGATCGGCGCCTTGCTCGCCTTGCCTTCCTCTTTCATTTTCAGAAACGCCGGCGACTCGTGCAGGCTCATGCGGATCCAGGTGGAAATGCCCAGCAGCACGATGGAAAACAGAAACGGAATCCGCCAGCCCCACACTTCAAACTGGTCGCCGGTAAAATAGCGGCAGGCCAACACCACCAACAGTGACAGCAGTAGGCCGAGGGTCGCGGTGGACTGAATCCAGCTGGTGTGAAAACCGCGCTTGCCCGCAGGCGCATGCTCGGCCACATAAGTGGCGGCGCCGCCGTACTCGCCGCCCAGCGCCAGGCCTTGCAGCATGCGCAGCACAATCAGGATGATCGGTGCGGCAATGCCGATGCTGGCGTAAGTGGGCAACAGCCCGACGCAGAAGGTTGCGACGCCCATCAGAATGATGGTCACCAGGAAGGTGTATTTGCGCCCGATCATGTCGCCCAGGCGGCCGAACACCAGCGCGCCGAATGGCCGCACTACAAAGCCGGCAGCGAAGGCCATCAAGGCGAAGATGAACGCCGTGGTGTCGTTGACCCCGGCAAAGAACTGTTTGCTGATCACTGCCGCAAGGGCGCCGTAGAGGAAAAAGTCATACCACTCGAAAACCGTCCCGAGGGAGGAAGCGAAGATGACTTTCCTTGATTCGCTGCTGGTACTCGCGTTAATCGCTGAGCCCAGGGGTTGAGCGTGTTCTGACATCGGGTATCCCTCACAGTGATTATTTATTGTTGTTCCACTGTCGGCGCCGGGTGCGGCGCCGCTATTCAGATTGCATGAACCACTTCTCTCTCGGGGGCAAGATTCCTTGTGTTCGGCGACAGGATCAATTGCGCGGCTTTTTCGGCAATCATCAGTGTAGGTGAGCAGGTGTTACCGGACGTAATACGCGGCATCACCGAGGCGTCGGCGATGCGCAGGCCAGGTACGCCGTGCACACGCAGTTGCGCGTCGACCACGGCGTCCTTGTCGTCGCCCATGCGGCACGTGCCCACCGGATGGAAGATCGTGGTGCCGATGCGCGCAGCGGCTTCGTGCAGCTGTTCTTCAGTTTGCAGTGAATCGCCGGGCAGGTATTCAACTGGTTTGAACGCGCTCAAGGCCGGCGCGGCAACAATGCGTCGCGTCAGGCGGATGGCGTCGGCGGCTACCCGCAAATCTTCCGGGTGGCTGAGGTAGTTTGGCCGTATCAGCGGCGCATCTGCGGGGTTGGCCGAGCGGATATCAATACGCCCACGGCTCTGTGGGCGTAGGTCGCAGACTGATGCGGTAAACGCCGGAAACGCGTGGAGCGGTTCGCCAAAGCGTTCCAGGGACAGCGGCTGCACGTGGTATTCAAGGTTGGCCGAGGTCTGCTCCGGGCTTGAACGGGCAAATGCGCCGAGCTGGCTGGGCGCCATCGACAACGGGCCACTGCGGTCATACAGGTAGCGCAGGCCCATGCCCATTTTGCCGAGCATCGTCCCCGCAACCTGGTTGAGCGTGCGCGCGTTTTCCAGTTTGTAAATCAGCCGCAGTTGCAGGTGATCCTGCAAGTTGCCGCCAACCCCGGGCAGTTCGTGCAGCATATTAATGCCCAAGGGTTTGAGCACGCTGGCCGGGCCGATTCCCGAGCGTTGCAGAATGCCCGGCGAACCCACGGAGCCTGCGCACAGCACGATTTCCTTGCGCGCCTTCCACGTCACTGGCTGGCCTTGCTGACGCCCGACCACCGCTGACGCACGGCCGTTTTCGAGCAGTACGCGGTCGACGTCGACTTCAGTCAGCACCGTGAGGTTAGGCCGCTGGCGGATCGGCTTGAGAAATGCTTTCGCCGCATTCCAGCGCACGCCGGCCTTCTGATTGACCTGGAAGTAGCCGCAGCCTTCGTTATCGCCCTGATTGAAGTCGCTGATCGGCGCGATACCACTTTGCGCCGCGGCGTCACGAAAGGCGTCCAGGATCGGCCAGTGCAGGCGCTGTTGCTCCACGCGCCATTCGCCGCCGTCGCTGTGAAACTCCGACTCACCGGCAAAATGGTTTTCGCTCTGTTTGAACAGCGGCAACACGTCTTTCCAGGCCCAACCTGCATTGCCTTCGGCCGCCCAGCCATCGTAATCCCGGGCCTGGCCGCGCATATAGATCATGCCGTTGATGGAGGAGCAACCGCCGAGCACCTTGCCGCGCGGGTAACTCAGCGCTCGACCTTGCAGGCCTTCCTGGGCTTCGGTCTTGAAGCACCAGTCGGTGCGCGGGTTACCGATGCAGAACAGGTAACCGACGGGGATATGGATCCAGGGGTAATTGTCGCGGCCACCGGCTTCGAGCAGCAGCACGCGATGGGCGGGGTTGGCGGACAGTCGATTGGCCAGCAGGCAGCCCGCGGGGCCGGCGCCTACTACCACGTAATCGTAATCAGCAGCTGCAATGGGCATCTGGGGCCTCGCTTGTTTTTCTTATTGGCCCCATCCTAGTTGTTAGTTTTCGTCTTAAAAATGTTAGTTTTTACCCAGCTGCTGTGCGTTTTTAAACAGCACCCTCCAGACATTGAAGTGTGTGAGGTTTTCTGTGGCGAGCGAGCTCAGTTGCCACAGTTACGGGGCAGGGCGTTGGAAAGAGTGATGTCTTAGGGAGGGAGGCGGCATGTTCGACTGGAATGACCTGCGGTATTTTCTGGAGTTGCAGCGCAGCGGCCGCTTGCTCACTGCCGCGCAGCGCCTGAAAACCACCCACGCCACCGTGGCGCGGCATATCGAGGCCATCGAGAAAAGCCTGGGTACCGCGCTGTTTGTGCAGCACGCCCAGGGCTATGAACTGACCCCAGCTGGCGAAGCCCTGCTCAAACACGCCGAAGCCATGGAAAACGTCGCCTTGCTGGCCGAGGACGAACTCACCCATTCTGCCGCGCCACTGGGCAAGATTCGCTTGGGTGTGGCCGAAGGTTTGGGGGTGATGTTCCTCGCCAGTCGCATGGGCGGGCTATTCGAGCGCTATCCGGGCCTGGAAGTAGAACTGCTGGCCGTGCCGCGCTTTGTGAGCATCCTCAACCGCGAAGCAGAAATCAGCATCCACCTGGAACGCCCGAGCGTCGACCAACTCGTCACCCGCAAACTCACCGATTACCGCCTCGCGCTCTACGCCAGCCGCGCCTATCTGGACCGCAACCCGCCGATTGAAAAACGCGAAGACCTCGCTGCCCATGCCTGGATCGATTACGTGGACGACCTGCTGTTTAGCCAGGAACTGAAATTCCTCAGCAGCTTTTGTCGTAACCCACGGGTGGTGTTCCACAGCACCAGCGTGATCGCTCAGCACCAGGCCGCGCGTTCGGGGTTGGGCATCGCGGTGTTGCCGTGCTTTATGGCGGCGGGTGATGCGGACCTGGTGCCGTTGCTGCCGGGGGAGGGGATTTCGCGCAGCTACTGGATCAGCTCGCGCAGGGAATTGCACAAGTCAGTGCGGCTGCGGGTGTTGTGGGATTACGTGGTGGAGCTGTGCGCGCGTGAGCAAGGGTTGCTGCTCGGCGAGAAACCGAATTAAACGTGTAGACGCTGGTGTGCTTGGATAACCATAAGTCTCTAAAGACCTTTGGCTCAACACTCAAACCTCTTGTAAACAGGGCTATTGTGGCGAGCGGGCTTGCCCCGCGTTGGGCTGCGTAGCAGCCCCAGTAGAGAAGAATGCGGTGTTTCAGGTACTCCATCGGGGCTGGTTTTGGGGCCGCTACGCAGCCCAACGCGGGGCAAGCCCGCTCGCCACGGGCGACAGGCTTTAGTTTGGGTGGATACTTCCAGCTGCAAGCCAGCGGTTTATCGGGGGCGAGCTACCGTCAGTCCCGCAATTCGAATGCTGCACTGCCTAATCGCTCCCCGTTCACCATCACATGCACCCGATGTGTGCCGGGATAGTGTTTGCGCGTGGTCAGCTCGCGGATGTGTTGCTCGCGGCGAATGCTGTGATGCTCACCTGCATCGAGGCTGAAGGTCTTGAGCTTGAAGACTTTGGCGGCGCTGTGCCCGGCGCTTTTGACGTAGTCGATGGCGTAGTCCACCACCAGTTTTTGCGCGGTGGCGGCGGTTGACTCTAGGGTGAAGGAGACGCTGATCCGCTCGCCCAGGTTGATCACCGCTGGCGTAACTTGCAGGTGATGAATCTTCACCTCGGCCTTGGCCCCGGCGCCCATGATCGTCAGCGCGCGGGTGTTGCCTTGCTTGATCAGGCTGCGCAGCGCATGCCGGGCGATCCAGGCGGTGTGCGGGTTATCCAGCGACCAGCCCTCGATCAGGCTCAGCACCCAGTCCGGGTCATCCTTGGTGATGTCGTTGAGGTGGTTGGCCACCGACTTGCGCACGTACAGGCTGCTGTCGGCCTTGAGGTTATCGAGGATCGACGCGCACAGCTGCGGGTCGGCCTGCACTTGGGCGAGGCGAAATGACCACGGCAGCCGTGGCCGCGAGCCTTCGCTGGCGAGGCGGCGCACATGTTCGTTGGCATCCAGCGACCAGTCCTGCATCACTGCCAGGGTGCGTTTGAAGTCATGCAGCAGGAAATGGCGGATGGCGAATTCGGCGGAACCAAAGGTGGTGAAATACTTGAGTGCAGCCACCGAGCGCTTGAAATCGTCGCGACCGTAACTCGCCACGTAGTGCGGCAGGAACAGGCTGACAAAGGCGCTGTTCAAACGCGGCGCGAGGGCGTAAAGCCGCGTGAGGGTGTTCGGATAGTCCAGCGGCATTACCGCGTGCAGGCTCTCGCTGACCCGCGCCACGCGCTGCATCACCGACAACTCGGCCAGCCCGGCCTTGGCGTGTTTGAGGAAACCCTTGGCGTCGAATGCCGGGTACACCGCCGTCATTTCGGTGGCGATGTGTTGCAGGCGTTCGACGTTGAAGATTTCCTTGAGGGCCGGGGCGCTTTGGTCGGTCATCGGTGAGTCCAGGAGGCGTTAAAGAAACCAGCGATATTCCCGCGCATGGATCTCTTGCTGGAAGGCCAAGTGATCCTGACGTTTGTTCTCGCAGTACACGTCGACAAATTCGCCGCCCAGCTTATCGCGTAATACCGGCTGGTGCCTCATGGCGCGCACGGCGTCGAGCATGTCCACGGGGAAGTCAGTGCCGCTGTTGCGGTCTTCATTCAACGGTGGAATCGGTTCGCGCTTGGCTTCAAGGCCATGCTCCAGGCCAACGAGAATCGCAGCCAGCACCAGATACGGGTTGGCGTCGGCACTCGCCAGACGGTGTTCGATGCGCAGGTTACGCGGGTCGGACTCAGGGATGCGCACGCAAGCATCACGGTCTTCAAAGCCCCAGCTGGCGCGGGTGGCGGCGTTGACGGTGCCGCCCAGACGGCGGAACGCATTGTGGTTCGGTGAGAAAATCGGCATGCAGTGGGGCAGCAACTCCAGGCAACCGGCCACGGCGTGGCGCAAGGGTTGCTGCTGGTGCGCGGCGAGCAGGTTGTTGCCCGCACCGTCATACAGGCTGACATGCACGTGCATGCCGCTGCCGGGGTATTGCAGGTAGGGTTTGGCCATGAAGCTTGCGCGGTAACCATGCTTGAGCGCCACGCCGCGCGTGCTGCGGCAGAACAGGGCGGCCCAGTCAGCGGCGCGCAGGCCGTCGTCGAGGTGACCGAAATTGATCTCGAACTGGCCGGGGCCGATCTCGGCGGTGATCACCGTGATATCGATGCCTTGGTCTTTGGCGGTTTGCGCCATGTCGTCAAGCACGTCACCGAAGCGCGTCAGGCGCTCGATATGCAGGTTGGGCTGGTCGTCGGCATCCTCGCTCAGTGGGTCGCGGGCAAATTGCGGCAAGCCGTTGTCGAGTTTTTTGTCGAACAGGTAGAACTCCAGCTCGAACGCTACCACCGGGTGAATGCCCTTGTGCTGCAAGCGCTCCAGCACCTTGGCCAGCACTTCGCGCGGTTCGAATTCGATCGGTGCTTCGGTGCCGTCAGAGGTGATCAGCATCTGCCCCAAAGGTTGCGACTCCCAGCTCACCGGCTTCAACGTGCCCGGCACCAGACGGCGATTGGCATCCGGGTCGCCGTCGTTGAAGCAGTAGTCGCCGATCTTGAACAGCCCGCCCTGAGCCCCCAACAGCACGGCGTTTTGCGGCAGCTTCAGAGGGCTGCCGGCGGCGACTTTTTCGAGCATTTCCACCGGGTAGCGCTTGCCGTAAAAATGCCCGGGAATGTCCAGGGCGATCAGGTCGACATATCGCACGTCGGGGTGTTTCTGGCGAAAGGTCCGTACTTCGGCCAGCAACGTGGAGGAATGGCTTTTCACGGGTGTTGCTCCTAGTTATAAACCCACAGCACGCGGGTGGGCAGGTTGGTCAGGTTGGCGTAGCGGCAGTGGGCGAAACTGGCCAGGTGGAAGCTGTCGCCGGCGCAGAGCGTCACGGAGTCGGCTTCGCCTTCCACCCACAACGTCAATTCACCTTCGAGCACAAAACCGGCCTGTTCGGCGCGATCGCTCATGGTTTGCTCGCCACTGTTGGCGCCGGGTGCCAACAGGCTGTCGAGCATCGAGAAGGCACCGTTCATGCTCGGCGAGACGAGAATGTCGGTGATGCCGTTGGCGTAATACACCGTGCGCCGTTCGTTGGGGCGCGTGACCCAATCCACCGCCCTGGGCTTGGGCAGGCTGTAGAAGTAGGTGGTGGGCACGTCGAGGGCGTGGCTGATGGCGGTGAGGTCGGCCACGGTGGGGCGTGACAGGCCGCGCTCGACCTGTGACAAGAAGCCCACCGAACGCTCGATCTTCTGCGCGAGCTGGGCGAGGGTGAGCTTCTTGTGCTTGCGCAGGTCGTGGATCAGCACGGCCAGGGTCTGAAGTTCGTCTTGTTGATTCATGAAATTTATGTCGAATAATTTCATGAAAAATTACAGGATTTATTTCATGCGGGCAACAGCTCAGCATCGGCCGTTTCAAACGAGGGAGTTTCCAGCCCCTCCGGCATAGGGCAGTCGAGGGCGTCGGCCATCGCGCGCATTAGCTCGATTTCTTCGGGGGTGATGTGGCCGTCGGTTTCGATACAGACCGCGATGGCATCCATCAAGGTTTCTTTTTCTTCGCTTTTGAGTTGCCGCAAATGTGTAAGGCGCTTATCAAGGCTCTTGAGGGTGTCCTCTTCGTCGAGGTCGTCCCTTGGCGCGGTGTAAAAGGGCAGCGCATCGCAGGCGCGGTAGTAAGCCAGCTCCGCCTGCGAGTCGCTTCTGTGACCCATGGCGGCGAAAAGTCCGAGCACAAGTGTGACGTCGCTCTCGCGTTGAGAGAGTGTGTAGAGCCCCAGAAGCTGGCGCCTGCCAGGCACACGAGCATTGAGGATTTGCACCAGGGCCCAGCCCGTGAGAATGGTTTTGGCATCAACTGAGCAGAGGCTCATTATAGTGTCGGTCAATACCTTGTACTGTGCCGGCGTCAGCTGTTTGAGCGCCGGAACGCAAAGGTCGATCAGGGGCAGGCGCAGGTAGCGATCCAGATTCGCCATGGGGCCTTTCAATGCCTGCATGTGGTGGAGAATCTCCTGGTCAGGGCACCCCTGCAACTGACTCTCCTGATATTCGCGTGCCGGTGCGTCATCAGACAGCAGCAACCGGTAGATCAACGCCCGGGCACTGTCAGGGTGGCGTGCGGCTGCGGTGACCACATCGCAGACGCTGTCGAGCGCGACCCTGGCCAGGTACAGGTCCCACGCGTTAGGCTCCTCACCGGTTTGGCGGGTTGCACTGACAGCCGCCCCAACGGCGCCCAGCACTTCCCACCGCCGCAGGTTTTCATCGGCCTGTTCGTCATCGCCCATCAAGGATTCCAGCGGTGGAACATCGGGGTATTCGCCGTCCCAATCGGGGTCCAGGCGCCAAATACGTTTTTCGAGTGGCGGGTGAGGAGCGACCCAGCGCTTGCCGAGTTCTTCGAACGGGGCTGCAAAATACATCTGAAGGAAATCTTCCGACTCGCGGCACCCAATCACTGACCCGTATTCATACCCGCCAATTTTTTTCAGGGCGCTCGCTACGCTCAGCGGGTTACGGGTGAATTGCGCCGCAGCGGCGTCGGCCAGGTACTTGCGCTGACGGACGACACGCGACATGGCCAAAAACACGAGGTAAGCCCAGCCGAGTCCGATGATGAGTGTATAGCCACCCGCCAGGCCCAACAGGAGCGCCAGACAGGCTATTCCTGAGTAAACGCCTGTCATTTGTGCATCAACTCGCATGTCGTTGTTTTGAATCTGGCTGAACAGCTCAGCAATGACTGCGCGCATTTCTTCATAATTAAGGATGTAGAAGGCGCCAAGGGTCACGGCGATGACCGAATCCTGTGGCGTACGCCCGGCAGCAAAGGCATTCACGCCATCAGTGTCCAGCAGATAAACCGGAGGTACCGGGTTGCCGGAGGCGATAGCCATTTCTTCGACGATTTCCAGCACCCAGCGATCATCCTCATCGGGTTGATCGCTGATCAGGACCGCGCCCAATTTCTCGGCTATAGCGCTGCCGCCGCCCTTGAGTTTTCGGATTTGATACCAATAGCCTGCGGCAACGAAAGGCAGCATCACCCCACACACGGCCAGGGGTTCGTACCAATGGACTTCACCGAATATCAGTGACGAAACGTAGGTCCACAGTATCGCTGGGGTCAGCAGGATGCCGATCGTCAGCAGCATGCGATAAGCGGCGTTGCGCCGGGCGCGCGACTGATGTTCAAAAAAGTTCATGTGGCCATCCGTGGCTGGAATCAGGTGAATGAGACGGTGGGCGCTCGTTGGATCTGTTCGCTGTCGTCAAATTCCAGGAGGGCTGCGTCCGTGCCATGGCCGAAAGTTGGGGCCAACAGTAGGGTGGGGAATTTCTGTCGGAAGATGTTGTATTCCATCACCGAGTCGTTGAAGAACTGGCGCGCATAAGCGATGCGGTCTTCGGTGTGGGTCATCTCGTCACTCAGTTGCATCATCGTTTCCGATGCATACAGGTCCGGATACTCCTCAAGTGTCACGTTGAGGTTGTCCATGGCGACGTTGAGCCGGCCTTCGTTTTTGCCCAATTGCGCCATCGAGGGCGCGCTGCCGGGCTCTGCCGCAGCGGCCTTGAGGCAGCTGGCAGCGATATTGCGCGCTTCGGTAACGGCGACCAGCGTGCCGCGCTCGTGGGTCATGTAAGCCTTGGCGGTTTCCACCAGGTTGGGGATCAGGTCATGGCGCCGTTTAAGCTGCACTTCAATCTGGCTGAACGCATTTTTGAAGCGGTTGCGCAAACTTACCAGCTGGTTATAAAGGCCAATTACATAGAGCGCCAGCACGACAAAAACGCCGAGGACAACAAGCCAGGAAGCACTATCGAACACAGGATTTCCTTATCTGTTCGTAAAAGAACGCGATGATAACGGATCTGCCCCTTTTGAGGTATTGGCGGCACAGCCTGTGCCTATTCGCGTTTGTAGCGGTCGCCTTTTTTCACCACGGCCATGCCGTTGGAGAAGGGCTCGACTTCGTCGTAAGGCAGGTTGATGGGCAGGGTTTTGCCTTGGGGGTTGATCAGGCTGAATCTTCGGGTTTTACGGTCCTGTACCAGTTGCAGCTGGCCCTGGATGAACGCGCCAACGGCGCTGGTGCCCGGCGGGTTGAGCTTTTGCAGTTTGAGGGTGTAAACGTCTGTCTGCAGGTCTCTCCCCGAGGTGATGTAGAGGTAGTCGCCGATCACTTCAATGCTGGAAAAAAGTGCGGTCAAAGAACAGCTGATCAAACGCAGGTGTTTGCGTGTTGAGCGCTTCCAGCGCGGTGGTCAGTTCGGCGGCAGGGAAGGGCACGAATGGCTCCTCATAGCGCAGCTGTTTTTGCTCGGTGGCGGCCTTGTCGGTTTTTGACACCGGGGAAATTTCCAGCCGCAGGCTTTCCATCATTTAGCCTCGGGCAATGTGAGTGTGTGGAGGTCTGCAACATCGCCCTCATTCAACTGGTCTTCGCTTTACTCGGCCCCGCCCATCAGGTCTGTGACCACCTGCCGGTCAATCAGGTAATACGCTGCGCCGCCGATCACAGCCGCAACCACGAGGCTGCTGGCGATGAACTTGGTTCGGGTCACGACGGTTTTCATGGTTGTCGGACTCGAGAATAGGCTGGCGCAAGGTTAGCAGGCTGAATGATTTCGCGCGCCTGCGGTCGGAACCTGGGTACGCGTCATTAATTAAAGGAGCACCCATGAAATCCAGATCCCTCGCAGCCTGCCTGTTGGTTGCCGCCAGCCTGTCTACCGCCAGTTTTGTCGTGCAAGCCGGTGATACGCCTCAGGAAACCGTGAAGCCTTCAAGCATCAATAGCCGCGACCTCAAGGAAGGTGACCGCGCCCCGGATATGCTGATGCGTAAGGAATCGGCTGTTACCGACTGGAAAAAGCGCGGCCTCAAAGCGCCCGAAGACGACAGCCAATGGGCGCGGGTTGGCGACCGGTACGTGCTGCTCAAGACCACCAATGGCACCATTCTTGAGATCACGCCTGTCAAGAAGTGATGCGCCTTAGGCCCCGCACCTGCAAGGTAGTCAGCAGCTTTGCTGACCATTGTGCAGTTGCGGTGAGCCAGTGGCTGGTCACAGGCTAGGTATGTTTATGCTGGGTTTGATTGACGTTGCGCCACTCACCAGCATGCTGAGGTGGGTGCTGGAGATGGCCAGCCTACAGCCTGTTTTACAGTCCAGGGGCGTTTGTCGTCGGGGCGGGATGTGCTGGTTTATGAGTGCGTCGCTAAGGGCAGATCATCCAACGTGAGCTTGCCCACGTTGTTGCTCTGCAGCTCGTAGCGCAGCTCTTCGACCATTTTTTCTACATCTTGCGGGGTCTGCAGCCGGTTGGTGCTGATGCCGGTGACCACCAGGTCGACCCGGCCGGTCTCGGCGTCGAACACCTTGAGCGTGAGCGATGCATCCCGGCACAAGGTAAATTCGCAGGTCAGCGGCGACAGGCCTTCTTCGATGCAGTTGCGCAGTTGAGAGACGGTAAACATGCGGGTTCCTTCAGGGCATCAATTCGATGCCTTAAAGGTTAGTGATTGACCCGCGCCGCAATAAGGCGAATTCGCACTAGTCGCACTAGTGCATTTGCACTTTCAAGGCTTGTTCTTTACACGCAACTCACCGGCAAACAGCCCGCGTTCACGGGCCCACACGATGGCGGCGCTGCGGCTGTGCACCCCCAGCTTGGAGTACACCGTGGCCACGTGGTTACGCACGGTGTTGGGCGCCAGTTTCAGCCGCGAAGCGATCTCCTTGTCGGCCAGGCCCTCGCAAATCAAGCCCAATACATCGCGCTCGCGGGCGGTGAGGTCGGTGAAGGACACGTTTGGCAGGTTAGCGCTGTTAACACTCTTGGCGTTGGCGAGCTTCTCGATCAGGGTTTGGCTGAACCACGACGCGTCCTGCATCACTTCCTCAATCGCCGACACTAACTCCAGCTCCGAGCGTTTACGTTCGGTGATGTTCATCATCACCATCAGGTAGCAGGGCACGCCCTCCAGGGTGACGGTGTCGGCAGAGACCACGCAATCGATCACTTCATTGCCTCTTTTGCGCACCTTGAGGTCCTGACCGTCGAGGTTGCCGGCTTTTTCCAGGCTGGCGAACATCTGCGCGCGCGCCTGGGCGTTGTCGATAAAGTCGATGTCTTCGATGGATTTGCCGATCAGCTCTTCGCTGGTATAGCCCGTCAGACTCATGAAGGCATCGTTGATGTCCACCACCTGGCGGTTGGCGGCACTGCACACCAGGGTCGGCACTGGCGTCAGGCGGAACGACTTGGCGAAGCGCTCCTCACTTTGACGCAGGGCGATCTCGGCCTTGCGCCGTGGCTCCAGGTCCATGAACGAAAACAGCATGCAGTCTTCGGCGTTCATGTCCAGCGGCTGGCCGGCAACGATCACCAGCTTGCTGCCGCCTTCGGGCAGTTTCAGTTCAGCCTGCATCTGCGGGATGGTCGCGCCTTCGCCCAGGCGCTGGATGGCCAGGTCCTTGCGTTCGGCCTGTTCCAATACGTCCAACTCGTAGACAGATTTGCCGATCACCTGATCGCGGTTATACCCGGTCATTTCCAGAAAACCCTGGTTGACCTTGATGTAGCGCAGGTCGCTGAGGCGGCAGATAACGGCCGGCGCCGGGTTGGCGTTGAAGGTTTTCTCGAAGCGCTGCTCGGCGCTGGCCCATTCGGTGGCGTCGCTGAGAATCAGCACGAGTAATTCCGGCTCGCCGCGAGAATCCGTGATCACCAGGCTGCGCAGCCGGTGTACCCAGGTTCGGTCCTGGTCGCTTGCGGGCGTGACTTCCACAACCACATCGCTGAATTCTTCGCCCGCCGCTGCACGTGCAAGAGGGTAGCTGTCCAGCTGCACGGGGTGATTGTTGCGGTAACGCAGTGCAAAACGTTCGGCGTATTCCCGGGTATTCGCACCCAGTGCCATGACCGCCTCGACCCCATGCATGGCCAGCGCCGCTTCATTGGCCCACAAAATCGTCTGATCGACCTCGGCCAGAATCACTCCGTCGGATAGCCCCGAGATAATCTGCTGCAACTGGCGGCGGTTGGTTTCTGTGGTGAGGACGGACTGGCTCATGATTTCTCCCGAATAAAAAGCGCATGAAAACATCGACATCCGCGCTTCAGGATAGTGCAGAGAAAGTGATGAGGAGGGAGTGCGAATGCACCAGGCGCTCTGGTGCATTTGCGCCACGACTGAACGTATGTCGTTTCGCCACACTCACACCATCAAGGCACTTTGCCTTGCTCCTATAACTTGTGAAGGACCTTTGTATGACCACTGTCTATGAAACTAATCGCTCGCTGTTTCGTGTGTCATGGAGCTCGGTATTGGCCGGTAGTGCAATTGCTCTGGTGACCTACCTGGTGCTGAGTGTGCTGGGCACCGCCATTGGTGCCAGCGCGGTCGACCCGATGAAGGCCGGCAACCCGCTCAGCGGTTTTGGCACAGGTGCCGGAATCTGGCTGTTTGTCTCCACGCTGGTATCGATTGCCCTGGGTGCGTTCGTGGCCGGGCGTACCGCGCCGGACCGTGGCGGCCTGCACGGTGTACTGACCTGGACCCTGACCACTTTGCTCACCACCTGGCTGCTGGCCGGGCTGGCCGCAAGCGTTGTGGGGACGGCTGGCAATGTGGTGGGCAAAGGCCTGTCGGCAGCCGGTAGCGGCATCGCAGCGGCGGCGCCAGGCATTGGCGACAGCGTCAAGCAGCAACTGAATGAGCAGGGCATCCAGCTGGACTGGAACAGCCTGCAAGGCGAACTCGATACCTTGCTCAAGCAAAGCGGCAAGCCTGAACTGGACCCGGCCAACGTCGAGCAGAAAACCGACCAGGCTGCAGCCGATGGCAAGCAAACGGCTACCGACGCAGCGACCAACCCTGCCCAGGCAGGCGATCAGTTGAAGCAGTGGTTTGAACGCGTTAAAGCCTCCGGTGAACCGGCGCTGAATGCTGCGGATAAAGACGCACTGGTCAACATCGTGGCTGCCCGCACTGGCAAGAGCAAAGAAGAAGCCACGCAGATCGTCGACAACTATGCCAAGGCTTACGAACAAGCCATGCAAAAGGTCGATGAGCTGAAAAAGCAGGCGGAACAGAAAGCCCGTGAAGCCGCTGAAGTCGCTGCCAAACAGCTCTCCCGCGCGGCCTGGAGCACCTTGGCCATGTTGCTGCTGGGCGCAGCCTTGAGCTTCTTCGTCGGCCGCTTCGCGCTGACCAGCCGTCGCGTGCCTTTGGCGTAAACAGGATGGCAGCAAGGACGCTGCCTTTTACTGCCTCCACGCCTGCTAGTGTCAGGGTTCAACCCTGCACTGGCAGTGCCTGATGATGTAGGCAACTCGGTCTTTCAGTGACACCGCAGTGATGCCATCGCAGGCAAGCCAGCTCCCACAGTGGATCCGGTTCTTCAGTTGAAGGGCGCCGCTGCTGACATTCCAAATTCCCTGATAAGCACTGGTTGTATCGAACCCGATAACCTATCTGCCTGAATGAATGCGTAAAATAGCGGCCTTTTACGCGAATCACGCAAAGGTGCCCCTTGAGCGCAGGCAAAGCCGTCGGACTGTTAGTACTCACCTCCTTGCTGGTGGCGTGCGGCACTTCGCCTCCACGCACGCCAAATGACATCTGCGGCATTTTCCGTGAAAAGGACGACTGGTACGACGCCGCCAAGGTCACGCAAAAGCGTTGGGGCGTGCCGATTCAGGTGCCGTTCGCCATCATGTATCAGGAATCGGGCTTCCGTCAGAACGCCTTGACCCCGCGCAAATACCTGCTGTGGATCATCCCCTGGGGCCGTGTGTCCACCGCCGCCGGCTACGCTCAGGCCAAGGATGAAGTGTGGAAGGACTACCAGAAAAGCACCGGCCGCACCGGCGCCAGCCGCCAGGACTTCGACGACGCCATCGATTTTGTTGGCTGGTACATGGACAAGACCTACACCATCAACGGCGTCTACAAATACGACGCCTACGGCCAATACCTCAACTACCACGAAGGCTGGGGTGGCTATCGCCAGCGCACCTATGCTGCCAAAGCCTGGCTGCCGCCGGTGGCGAGCAAGGTGCAGGCACGTTCGCAGATGTATGCAGCGCAATATGCCGGGTGCAAGGATGATTTGGGGCGAGGGTTCTGGAGCCGGTTCTGGCATTGGCTCTAGGGCTTGTGGCCAGCAGGCTTACGTTGCTGAGCAGGCTTGTGTGGCGAGCGGGCTTGCCCCGCGTTGGGCTGCGCAGCAGCCCCAAACCAGCCACAGAGGAGTGCCTGACACACCGCATTCCTCTGTGATTGGGGCCGCTTCGCCGCCCAACGCGGGGCAAGCCCGCTCGCCACAGTGGTGGGTGGTGCATGGGGGAGTTATGCAGGTAGCTGCATGCACTCCAGCGACCGATCGACCATCACGCTGGCCATGTCCACCAGGTGCAGAACCGAGATGACCAAGGTGCGCGGGTCGCCTTCCAGTTGATGGCTTGCCGTCTGCGCCGCCACGGCGGCACAGCGCAGCACGCTGCTGGCGTGGGCCAGGGCGTCTTCGAAGCTTAAGTCTTGTGAAGTGGTGAAAAACGGAGGTTCTGAAGCGGGTGGTGCGGGGACAAGTTTGTCCATGGTTTAACTCCTAATCAAACGTTAGAGAGCCGACACCATCGCTACTAAACGGGGTGGCGACCGTGCACAGGTTAGTAGACCGGTGATTAGGACCCGGCGCACCCGAAGGTGCCCTGCGCACGGCCACCATGACGCAGGGCCGAAAAAAAGCGCCTTGCAGAAGGGGGCGCCTTGCGCCTAATCACATCGTGGGCTACTAAACCCGGTCACTGAAGGGTCAGTGACCGACGCAGACTAGCCATGGAAAATGAGCGGCGCAAGCGGTTGGGATTCTCTCGGAAACGTCCTGCAAGTTAAAGGGAAATGTCGCCAGCCAGACTGTTCCTACGCTTGCCAAACCCACCCGATTCTGGGAAAACCAGAGCCTTTGCGCATTCAACGAGAGCTGCCATGAGTACCGACGAACTTCAGGTTATCGATATCCGCGTGGGCGACGGCAAAGCCGTGGTCAAGGGCGCGCTGATCACCACGCAATACACCGGCACCCTGGAAGACGGCACGGTGTTCGATTCGTCCTGGGAACGTGGCAAACCCTTCCAGTGCGTGATCGGCACCGGGCGTGTGATCAAAGGGTGGGATCAAGGCCTTATGGGCATGCAGGTGGGCGGCGTGCGCACGCTGTATGTGCCGGCGCATTTGGCGTACGGCGAGCGTTCGATGGGCGCGCATATCAAACCCAACAGCCATTTGCGTTTTGAGATTGAGTTGCTGGAAGTGCTCACGCGCGATGATTGAGATTTTTTGGCGCAAGGAGGCTGCATGGACATGATTCAAGCGATACGCGACAGCTGGGGCTGGGTCGGCATTGATCCCGTTGAAGTCGTCGGCTCTGCAGCATTTGGCAATTTGATGATCAAGGATGCACAGGGGCGTTATTGGCTACTGTGCCCTGAAGGGCTTTCGTGCGAAGTGATTGCCCAAACGCGTGAAGCCTTGGATGAGCTGTCCAGGGACCAGACATTTTTGCAGGACTGGTACCTGCAACCGATGGTGGAGCAGGCCGAGGATGTGCTTGGGCCGTTGGTGCCAGGGCAGGTCTACCATTTGGTTATTTCACCCGTGCTGGGTGGCGAGTACGCCATCGGCAACGTGCGTCGGATTGATCATGTCGAGCAGGTCCGGTTCAGCGGCGACCTGGCGCTGGAGATAAAGGATTTGCCTGACGGCGCGCACGTGAAAATCAGGATTGTCGATTAGTCGTTCGAGCCAGCTCCAACAGTTAATCGCCAGTTTCTGAACCCGCCCTGAAGAATCATCCCGGTAAATTTTCCTGCGGTTTACTCGCCTGTCATCGGCGCGTAAACTCCGCGCGTTTTCATCAATAGCGGAGACCCTCAGTGGGTACTTGTTCGAGTGACAGTTGTCGGCCGGTTCCAGTAATCGGCACCTACTTGGCAAGGTAACGCGCATTTTTCCGATGCCGTTGTCTCGCCTCAAAAAGCGAGAAGCGGCATCCCGGCAGCGGCCAGTCCTGGCACCTGTCCGAATCCCCTTTCTTCGACACTGACCAGGCACCTGGATTGATCCAGGCTGCTGCGAACGCGCCTGCCTTTTTGGCTGGGCGGGCCTGGCTGGCTGCGCGTTTAAAACCGGCGCGGTGCAGACGGTCGTACCTGCACGAAGGTTTCCTTGCTGGGTGCCAGGTCTACCGCCATCGCGGGAAAGCCGGCTCCCGCAGTGTTCAACGGCGAAATGAATCCGCCGCTGCATTCGAGGAGATTTTTCATGCAAGCAATCGACAACATCAACCTCAACTCCCTCGTTGATACCGTGGTCAGCCTGACGGCGGCGTTTGTCCTTGGGGGCTTGATTGGTTTGGAACGTCAGTACCGCCAGCGCACGGCGGGTTTGCGCACCAACGTGCTGGTGGCGGTGGGCGCGGCGATTTTTGTCGACATGGCCAACCGCCTCGGCGGCGCGGAGGGCGCGGTGCGGGTGGTCGCGTACGTGGTTTCGGGCATCGGCTTTTTGGGGGCCGGTGTGATCATGCGCGAAGAAGGCAATGTGCGCGGGCTCAACACCGCCGCCACCCTCTGGGCGTCGGCCGCAGTAGGCGCGTGCGCCGGCGCCGACCTGATCCTTGAAGCGTTGCTGGGCACGCTGTTTGTGCTGGCGGCCAATACCCTGCTGCGGCCGATCGTCAATAACATCAACCGCCAGCCGATGGACGTGGTGTCTGCCGAGGTGACAAACATTCTGTATGTCATCGCCCGGCGCAGCCAGCAACAGGCGGTCATGGTGATGCTGGAAGCCGAACTGGCGCGCTGCAACTACCCGGCCAGCGACGTCGACGTGCGGCCGTTTGGCAGCGAAGAGGTGGAAATCGAAGCCACGCTGGCGGCAACCTCGGTGGACGGCGACGAACTGGACGCGCTGGTGGCGCGTATCTCCACCTCCAGCCTGGTGGTGCAGGCGTTCTGGAGCCCGAGCACCACAGATTAGGTTGTTCGCTTAATGCGGGTTGAGACGCTGGATTGGCTATACATCGTGAGGAAAAGTCTTACATCAAGTCGGGATTATCCCTTCGGGCGAAACGTCGTTTCGTTGCTAATGTTGCGCGCTTCCAGCTAGCCGGCGGTACCGGTTTGGCTGTACGTGCGACATGTTTTCAATCGAAGGGACCCCGCACAGCCTGACTATTGGCGTGAGTGAATGCAGTACCGCTGGTCGGTACTGTCATTTCTTACAGGTACCTGTGCTCGGTGTGATGTGTAAGGGTATTGATCCTCTCAGGTGGGTTTTATGAATAAAGCGTTAATAGTCGACGACCATCCGTTTATCCGCGCCACGGTCAAACATCTACTCAAGCTAGAAGGTTTTACTGACATTGCGGAAGCGGGAAATGGTGCAGATGCTGTGCAGATGGCGAGATTGGGGCGTCCGGATCTTATCCTCCTCGACTTGTCACTCCCCAAGCTCGACGGGCTGGAAGTGATAAGCCGCGTGAAGGCGCTGGGCTTGCCGTGCAAGATTCTGGTACTGACGTCATACCGTGCGGATTTCTTTTCCGCACGCTGCATGCGCGCTGGCGCCATGGGATTTGTGGCCAAGACCGGCGAGTTGGACGAGCTGCAAAAGGCGATCAAGGCCGTGATGTCCAACTACAGTTGTTTTCCCAGTTTGCCGACCAGCTCCGTGCGCCGTGACGACCTGGAGGCCACGGAGAAAATGTTGGTGGAATCGCTTTCAGACCGCGAACTGGCGGTATTGATCATGCTTGCCCTGGGTTTGGGCAATAACGAAATCGCCACCAATATGCTGCTGAGCCACAAAACCGTCAGCACCTACAGGACGCGACTCAAGGAGAAATTGAACATCGATTCTGTGGTGCACATGGCGGCGTTCGCCAAGCGTAACGGCCTGATTTAACGCCCAATGAACCTGGTCTCGGTTCGACGGCTCACCATCACCCTGCTGATAAGCCTGTCACCCTCGACGACACTGGCGGTTGATGAGCCGCAGACGCTGATGTTGCTGGGGCACTCCCGGTTTAACGGCCAAACCGTCGAGCTCAGGGACGCTGACTGGAACTGGTTGCGCGAGCGGCGCACGTTAACGATGGGGGCGTCCTCACCCGATTACGGGCCGTTCGAGTTGAGCAACAACAAAGACGAAATTGAAGGCATCACCGCCGATTTCGCGCGCTTGCTCGCCGAGGCCCTGAACGTCACCATCGAGGTACGGCGTTACGATACCCGTGACGAGGTGATCGAGGCGCTCAAGAGCGGGGCGATCGATTTCCTCGGCTCTGCCAACGGTTTTGAGGCCGGTGACACAGGCCTGGTGCTGTCGCGATCCTACGCCAATGATCAACCGGTGCTGGTCACCCGAACCGGCGACAGCCAGTCCCTGACGGAGGATTTGGCCGGTAAGCGCGTGGCGATGCTTTATCACTATATGCAGCCCGACGTGGTTAAAGCCTTTTACCCCAAGGCGCAGATTCAGTTGTTTCCGTCGATATTCGAAGCCATTGGCGCCGTTGCGTTTCGCAAGGCCGATGTGTACCTCGGAGACGCCATTACCGCCAACTACCAGATCAGCCGCAACCACCTCAACAACGTGAGCATGTCGGACTTCTCCGCGCTGGAGTCGAACGCCTTTGCCTTCGCCGTTTCGCGTGAAAACACCCGATTGCTGCGCATCATCAATGCCGCGCTCAGAGCGATCCCGGCGGATCAGCAGATGGAAGTATTGCGCCGGTGGAGCGGCGGCAATCTGGGGCTGCTGGGCGTCGAACGGCTGCACTTGAGCACCAATGAGCAGCGCTGGGTGGAAAAACACCCTCGGGTCAGGGTGGTCGCGTCCGACCAGATGCTGCCGCTGGCATCCTTTACTGCACAAGGGCAACAGGAGGGCTTGAGCGCCGATGTGTTGTCCCGGATCAGCTTGCGTACCGGGTTGAAGTTCGATGTGGTGGCGGGCGGATCAATGCTCGAGCAGATCGACGCAGTCAGCGCAGGCCGGGCGGACATGATGGCGGTAGTAACCCCCAGCATCGAGGGCGCTGACCAGGTGCGTTTTACCCGGCCGTACCTGACCACTCCGCTTGTGCTGATTACCCGCAATGACAACGCCGTAACCACGACGCTGGAGGACATGGTCGGCAAGCGTCTTGCGCTGCCCCATGGTAATGCGCTGCGTGAGGTCATTAACCGCGATTACCCAGGCATTCACTTTGTGGAGGCCAGGAACCCCACGCATGCCATGGCGCTGGTGGCCAGCGGCGACGCCGAGGGAGCCATCAATTCCCTGGTCAACGCGCGCTACCTGATCGCGCTTCAGTACCGTGACTCCTTGCGGGTGACCAGTACGGTCGGCTCTGAACCGGCGCGTATGACGTTTGGCGTCAACCGGGGCCAGCTGGAGCTGTATTCAATTCTGGACAAGGCGCTGCTGAGTATTCCACCTCAGGAAATGGAAGAGTTGATCAACCCATGGCGCACGGACGTGGTCACCGAAGACCATTGGCTGCGCCATCGCACGGCGATTATTCAAGGGTTCGGCCTGGTGGCACTGTTGCTGCTGATGACCCTGGGCTGGGCGATTTACCTGCGCGGGCTGATACGCAAACGTTCCCAGGCCGAACGCGCGTTGAGCGACCAGATGCGCTTTATGCGTGTCTTGATTGATGACACGCCCCATCCGATTTATGTGCGCGACCGCCAGGGCCGGTTAATGGCGTGCAACAGCGCTTACCTGGCCGTGTTTGGCTTCAGGCTGGAAGAAGTGATCGGTAAGACGGTGGTTGAAACCGATACCGGCAACACCCCCCAGGCGCGGTCTTTTCACGAGGATTACCTGCGCTTGATGGACCTCGGGGAGCCGCTGATCCATGACCGGATACTCAAGATTCCCGGCGGCACGGTGCTGACCATTTACCATTGGATGCTGCCGTACCGCGACGGCGATGAGCATGTCGTGGGCCTTATTGGCGGCTGGGTGGACGTCAGCGAACGTCAGCAGCTACTGGGCCAGTTGCAGGACGCCAAAGACGAAGCCGACGCCGCCAACCGCGCCAAGACCACGTTTCTGGCGACCATGAGCCACGAGATCCGCACGCCGATAAACGCGGTGAACGGAATGCTCGAACTGGTCCTCGAAAATTCCAGCCTGAGTCTCTCCGACCGCGATGCGCTGGAGGTGGCGTCGGTTGCCTCGCGCAGCATGCTGGAGTTGATCGGCGACATTCTGGATATAGCCCGGATCGAGTCGGGCCATTTGTCGCTCACCCTGCAACCTGCCAACTTGCATGAATTGCTGAGGTCAGTGGCGCGGGTGTTCGAAGGGCTGGCGCGGGAAAAAGGTCTGGCGTTGCAGGTGGAGCTTGACCCAACCATCGATTACCCGGTGCTGATCGACCCCTTGAGGTTCAAACAGGTGGTGTCCAACCTGCTGAGCAATGCCATCAAGTTTACCTCCGAGGGCCACGTGTTACTGGTTGGGCGCAGTTCGCCGTCCTCTGACGCCAGCCATTTGAACCTGGAATTATCCGTAGAAGACAGCGGCAGGGGCATCAGTGCCCAAGACCAGGAACGCCTGTTCAACCTGTTTATCCAGGGCAGCAATAACGAGCAATCGGCGCGTAGCGGTTCGGGGTTGGGGTTGGTGATCAGCCGAAACCTGTGTGAAATGATGGGCGGCACGTTGCAGTTGAGCAGCGTGCTCGGTAAAGGAACGCGGGTCGATGTAGGGTTGGCATTGGCCAGGACCGACGCGCCGCCGGTTGAGGTGTCAGCCACTGCCGCGGCTGCCCCGCAGACCCGTGCGTTAGTCGCTCTGGTGGTGGATGATTACCCGGCCAACCGCATGCTGTTGGCGCGTCAACTGAACCATCTGGGGCATCAAGTGACCACGGCCGAAGACGGTGCCAAAGGTTTTGAACAGTGGAAAACCGGCCATCCTGATGTGGTGATTACTGATCTGAATATGCCCTTCATGGATGGCCACGCCCTGGCGCGTCGCATCCGTGAGATGGAGCGCGTACAAGGCCTGGTTCCGTGCCTGCTGCTGGGGTTTACCGCGAATGCACAACCCGAGGAAGCCGAACGCTGTCGGCAGTCGGGCATGGATGGTTGCCTGTTCAAACCCGCCGGGCTTGACGATTTGCGCTCGGCACTGGCCTCGCTCACCGCCAGCCCGTCGCCTGCTGAGGTGGCGTTTGATTTGAGTGCGCTGATGACGCTGACGGATGACGATCATGCCGCGCTCAAGGCGCTTTTGCTGACGCTGCTCGAAAGCCTGGTAGCGGACGGCGCGCTGCTTTCATCGCAGGCTTTCAAGGGCCAGTTTCACGCGCTTCACGACCTTGCACACCGAGTCAAGGGCGGTGCGCGAATGGTCAAAGCCGACGCATTAATCGCCAGTTGCGAGGCGCTGGAGGAGGTATGCGAGCGGCAGGATTCCGCCGCGTTGGCCTCGGCAGTCGAGGCGGTTGGCAAAGCGCTTGAAGCGTTACACGACGGGCTGAGTGCTTTTTGCAATCAGCGTTGACGGCGTTTAATGCTAGTGGGCGGGATTGGGATATTTCCTACGTGAAGCAGGAAAAAGACTGATTTTGTCTTCGGGATATGTCTGGAAAATGGGCCTCGCTCACCAACGAGCACAGCCTGCCCAGGGGTTTGCCATGCCAAACAAAGCACTGACCATCCTGATTGCCGATGACCAGCACCTGCAACGACGGCACATCGAAACACTGCTGAATCGATTGGGGTATCACCGACTTGTCCCTGTGCAGACCTTCGAAGAAGTGCAGATTCTCACCGCCATCCCGGCCGAGCCATTTGACGTGCTGATCATTAATGCAGGGTTGGCGCCCGACAGCGTTGAGTCGCTGCCTCAGGTGCGCCACATGTTTGTCTACGACCACCTGGAACCGGGCGCACCCGCCAACACAGCGCCGGCGGTGCGGGTTCGGCTGCCCGGTGTGCCGGACAGCGTCAACCTCGAAAACTTCATGGCCATGATCGACCCACCCGAAGCCACTCAGTGCTTGCAGGTATTGCCATGGCTGCAGGCGCTATCCCGCATGCCGGTGGCCGGGGTTTAGTCCCACTTTGGCGCAATGCCCTTGGGGCTGGTCAAGCGATGGCCGCGCTCCAGGCCTGCGATTTTCGCCATGTCGTCAGCACTCAAGGTCAGTTGCCGGGCCTTGAGGTTGCTTTCCAGGTTGGCGCGTTTGGTGGACGACGGGATCACTGCATAGCCCAACTGCATGGCCCAGGCCAGGGTGACTTGCGCCGCGGTCGCTTGATGGCGTTCGGCGATCTGCTGGATCACCGGGTCTTTGAGCACTTCGCCGTAGGCCAGGGTCATGTACGAGGTGATCTGGATGCCATTGGCCGTGGCGAAATCCGCCACTTTCTGGTTTTGCAGGTAGGGGTGCAGTTCAACCTGATTGGTGGCGATATTCTCGGCGCCCACCGCGGCAATGGCCTGCTTCATCAGGTCGATCGTAAAGTTGGAAATGCCGATCTGGCGCGTCAGGCCCTGACGCTTGGCCTCCAGCAGCTGACCCATGAATTCGGCCACGGGCACTTGGTCTTCCGGCGATGGCCAGTGGATCAGGGTGAGGTCCAGGTAGTCGGTCTGCAGTTTGCGCAGGCTCTCTTTGAGGCTTGGAATTAACTGGCCTTCGGCAAAGTTGGAGACCCAGATCTTGCTGGTGATAAACAGCTCGTCGCGGGGGACGCCGCTGTCGGCGATGGCCTGGCCGACGTCGGCTTCGTTCTCATAAATTTGTGCGGTGTCGATGACGCGGTAGCCCAGCTCCAGGCCGGTGCTCACGGAGTCGATCACCACCTGGCCTTTTAGGCGGAAGGTACCAAGGCCAAAGGCCGGGACGTTTTGGATGGGGGTGGACATCAGTAACTCCTGAAGGGTGTGTGAACAATGGAGTCGAGTATCCGCCCGTCGTTCCTTCGGAAAAACCGTCGAACCCGAAAAGGATTTTTTACCAAAAGTCACGAGTGTGGTTGCGTTAAAAAAAGCCACGGCGCCTCATGCGCAGGCACGTGACGCTTTCATGGTGCGCGCGGGGCGATGTGGGTAAACGTGGCCCTGTCGAGCTTTAGTGTTTTTGCGGGACTGGAAAGTACGCCACGTGTTGAAGTCGAAGCGCGTGGCAGAGACGATGTTTTCCTGGATCAACAGGATGGGCTGCGGCACGGTTGTATCTGAGTAACAGGTCGTAAATGTGACCTCAAGGGTGTCCTTGTCCCGGTAGCCGCTGAGGATGGGGAGCAGGGAAAACGCGTGATCAATTCCTTCGGATTCAGTCGGTGCACCGACGAACACCACAATACCGACATATACCTTGCGGTCACTCAGGCTGAACATGCAAGCAACTCGCTGCTCTATCGACTCCCTCAGTAAAATCCTGAGTGGGTTACCTTCAAGAACGTCCAGCGACAGCAGGTAGTGGAACTGCTCGTCCGATTCCAGTGTCAGCAACTGCTTTTTCAAATGCGTGTAGAGATTTGCCCAACATACCGGGAGTAGCATGGCGGTGAGCCCCACCTGCATTAGAAACACCCAGAGTGCGCAGTTTTTCTCATTGGCAATGTCGAGTTGTACCAACAGCGAACCCAGATAGGTGCTGTAGTCAGTCGCGATTGCGTGCCCTGCGATCTGGATCTTCTGCTTTGACAGTGCAAGTGTTACAGCACTCAAAATCGTCGCGACGATCAGGCAAACCATTCCCAGTCTCGCAACCTGCAGGTAGAGCAGTTGCCCCTGAAACCGATGCAGCCGATTGGAGAAATAAGGGTGCTTGACGCAGACCATGTAGCCACTCACCAGTAACGGCACAATGATCAGCAAGCCCATGAGTCGTCGACCTCTACGTTACAGGCCTGACGTGTCGCCTCCTGGTAATTCTCCGACTCCGCTACCTCCAAAGCGTCGACGCCTATACCGCAGTCATAGATCTTCCAGGTTTTATAGGACTTGACGGCTTTCACCCGCTCCCAATCATTCTGAGTCGGCTTCCCAAACAACAAATGCAATACATTCATGGCGATCACTTCGAAAAGAACCAGCCATTTTTATAGCAAGCCGTTCCTCCTCTCACCACTGATGGCCGCCGCGCCTCTATCGTCAGTTCCCGTAGGAAACGTCTCCATTTGCACCTGCGGCCTACAACGTCGGTGGGTAATCGCCCCACGCACTTCGACTGGCACTGGAAAGCCTAGCGGCGAATGCCGGAACGACAGGCGCCGGGGTATCGCCGGGCTTTGCGGGCGCGAACATATGTTCGACGAGGGTGCGATTCATGGGCCGCTGGAAGATATGGCGCGGCCGATTTTGCGCGGGACGTTGGCGTATGTCGGGTTCGAAGTGTTGGCGCCGTTTGTAGCCTGGCACGTGCCGTACATCAGCGCCGAGGCGCGGCAGGATTATCTGATGGCGTATGAGCAGCGGCTGCAAGGGCTGGCAGATGAACAGCCCTTGGTGTTTGCGAAACTTGAGCAGTTTGATGAGGCGCTGTCCCGATGGCTCAGCGTTGCTCGCGCAGCCGCTGCGCCGCGCTGCGCAACAGCTGCTCGGTGCCGTCCCAGCCCAGGCAACCATCCGTCACCGAAACACCGTATTTCATCGATGCGCTCAGCTGCTGGCAGCCTTCGAACAAGTGGCTTTCGAGCATCATGCCGATCAGCGACGTATCGCCCTGCAAGCGCTGCTCCAGCACCTCATTGAACACCGCCGGCTGGCGCAGCGGGTCTTTGCCGCTGTTGGCGTGGCTGCAATCGACCATGATCCGCGCCGCTACTTTGGATTTGGCCAAGTCTTGCTTCACCAGCGCCACGCTCTGCGCGTCGTAGTTCGGCCCACGGTGACCGCCGCGCAGCACCAGGTGGGTGTCGGGGTTGCCGGGCGTCTGGATAATCGCCGGATGGCCCTGGCTGTCGACGCCGAAGTGGCGGTGCGGGTGGGACGCCGAGCGCATCGCGTCGCAGGCAATGGCGACGCCGCCGTCGGTGCCGTTCTTGAAGCCCACGGGCATGCCCAGGCCGCTGGCCATTTCACGGTGGATTTGCGATTCGGTGGTGCGCGCGCCAATCGCGACCCAACTGAGCAGGTCATCGAAGTAGCCGGCGGCCATGGGTTGCAGCAGCTCGGTGGCGACCGGCAGGCCCAGGCGCAGCATTTCACGCATCAGTTGGCGGGACAGGCTCAGGCCGGCGGCCATATCATCGCTGCCATCCAGGTGCGGGTCGTAGGCCAGGCCTTTCCAGCCGATGGTGGTGCGCGGTTTTTCGACGTAGGCGCGAATCACCAGCAGCATCTGGTCGCTGACTTCGAGCGCCAGCTTCTTCAGGTTGCGCGCGTATTCCATGGCCGATTCCGGGTCGTGGATCGAGCACGGGCCGACAATCACCAGCAAGCGTGAGTCTTCGCCATTAAGGATGGCGCGCACGGCGTTGCGATGGGCGTGAATCTGTTCATTGAGGAACGGGCTGAGGGGTAGCTGGTGCTTGAGCTCAAGGGAGCTGGGCAGGCGCAGGGTCAGGGCTTCATTGGCGCTGTTCAGGTTCGAAACGGGCAGAGCGGCGGTGGCAGCGTTCATATTCAAGTCTTCCTGGCAGAGCGGCGGGTTATTCCCGCGGCTCGGCCCTACTGGGGTGTTCGACAATTGGCCGTATCGGCTACGTGTGTTGGCTTGCCACCAATAGGTGACCGATCGGAGGCGGCAGGCTGTCCCGAACGGAGCTTGCTAAATCGCCAGGCGGTGGAGGTGTCGTAACGGTAATAAGTTGCGTAGTTCATGGCGTAATTCCTTTAAGTGTTCTTGAGCAATCAAAAGTGATGGAGGCCTGAAAAAACAAAACCCCCGATCGGGGAGCCGACCGGGGGTTAGATTTCTCTGGCAGGCGACCCCTTGAGTAGTGGGCGCCGATTTCAAGTATCAGGCGCGCCAGTGGCTAAACCAATACCCAAAATAAAAGTATGCACGTGCGCTCGAACCGTTCACGCGGGTAGCCGACACCGAGCGCGTGGCGCTGGCAGTAGGGCAAACCTGAGTGTGGGTGAGTTGCAACATGGTGTGTCTCCAAGTGATGGGGGGAGCTTACTAGAGGCATGCAGCAGGATTCAATCAGTAATTTCTATGGCTTGGGGCTACTCATGTCTATTGGCCGAGATATGCTGGTAACACACTGACAATGAATTGCCTGGACGCGACAATGACTGCCTTGACCCTTGCAGCTGCTCAATCCATTTCCATCGCCGGCGACGTGCCGGTCAACATTGAACGGCATCTGAAGTTTATGCAGGCGGCGGCTGAGCATGGCGTGCAACTGCTGGTGTTTCCGGAATTGTCGTTGACCGGCTATGAGCCTTCGTTGGCGGCAAGCCTGGCAATTGCGCCGCAAGACTCGGTGCTGGCGCCGCTGCGTGAAATGGCCCGGGCGTTGCACTTGACGGCGGTGGTAGGGATGCCGATTCGGCTGACGCCAGACTCAGGTGTATTGATTGGCGCGCAGGTGCTGGGGGCGGATGGCTCGCTGGCGGTTTACACCAAGACACATCTTCACCCTGGCGAGGAGGTGGCCTTTATTGCAGGGCAGGGCGGTGCGCTACTTGAATCGGGCGAAGACCGTATTGCTCTGGCAGTGTGCGCTGACTTTTCCCACGCCAGCCATCCACGTCAGGCGGCCGAGGCGGGCGCGACTGTGTACGCCGCCGGGGTGCTGATCAGTGAAGGCGGCTACGCGACGGACAGCGCTTTGCTCCAGGGTTATGCGGCCGAACATGGCCTGCTGGTGCTGATGGCCAACCATGGAGGCCCGTCCGGTGGGTGGGCCTGTGCGGGCCGAAGTGCTATTTGGGCGACCGATGGCTCTTTGGTGGCCGCCGCGCCAGGCATTGGCGAAGCACTGGTGATCGCCCGTCGCGAGGGCGATCAATGGGCTGGCCAAAGGGTAGCCCTCTAAGATGGCCTTTCACCTGCGCGCGGCGACGGAACGGGACCGGCTGTTCGCGCGAACGCTCACCCATGAGGCGATGGTCGTGTATTACCGGCAATACGGCCTTGTATGGTCCGACAATGGTTTTGACGCAGCCTGGGCTGGGCGCGAAAACCTGTTGATTTGCAATGATGACGCGGTCATGGGCTTTATCAGCGTGAGTCGCGACAGCCGGGCTCTTTACATCCGCGAGCTGCACCTGCTTGAAACATGTCGCAAACAAGGCGCGGGAGGCTGGGTGCTCGAACAGATGGCACTGAAGGCCCAGGCGCAGGGCCTTTTACGCTTGACGGTGTTCAAGACCAACCCGGCGAGACGGCTGTATGAGCGTCACGGTTTGAGCATCGTTGGAGAAGAGGATTGCTTCTGGCGCATGGAGCGGGATTGTCGGGCGGGCTAAAGGCTAAAGTCCGGCGGAGCCTCGCAAAGCTGACCTTTTGCTCAGCATAAACGGCGGTTTTCCTGCCTGCGCAGGCTTGTAGTACGCGCAATCTCACTATATATGACGCTTGCAGCTAGGTCTGTGGCGTGGTTTTTTGCTAAGGTGTTCAGCAACCTATAAGACCATATCGCGAGGTGTCTGCTTGATTAGGGTGCTAGTAGTCGATGATCATGATCTCGTTCGTACAGGCATTACACGAATGCTGGCTGACATCGATGGCCTGCAAGTAGTCGGCCAGGCTGAATCAGGGGAGGAATCCCTGATAAAGGCACGGGAATTGAAACCCGATGTGGTGCTGATGGACGTCAAGATGCCCGGGATCGGCGGTCTTGGTGCCACTACCAAATTGTTGCGCAGCCATCCGGACATCAAAGTCGTGGTGGTCACTGTGTGCGAGGAAGATCCATTTCCTACGCGCCTGCTCCAAGCGGGTGCCGCTGGTTACCTGACCAAGGGCGCAGGCCTAGCCGAGATGGTGCAAGCCATTCGCCTGGTGTTTGCCGGCCAGCGTTACATCAGCCCGCAGATTGCCCAGCAGTTGGCGATCAAATCGTTCCAGCCCACCAGCGATTCGCCGTTCGACGCGCTGTCGGAGCGGGAAATCCAGATCGCCCTGATGATTGTCGGCTGCCAGAAGGTTCAGTCGATTTCCGACAAGTTGTGCCTGTCGCCCAAGACCGTTAACACCTACCGTTATCGCATTTTCGAGAAGCTCGCCATCAGCAGTGATGTTGAATTGACCCTGCTCGCAGTGCGTCACGGCATGGTGGACGCCAGCGCCTGACATGACCACACCGTTTGATGCTAGTGCCTTCCTCTCCACCTGCAGTGGCCGCCCCGGCGTGTACCGCATGTTCGACAGCGAGGCGCGCCTGCTGTATGTCGGCAAAGCCAAGAACCTGAAGAACCGCCTGGCGAGTTACTTCCGCAAGACCGGGCTGGCGCCTAAAACCGCCGCCCTGGTCGCGCGTATCGCTCAGGTCGAAACCACCATCACCGCCAATGAAACCGAGGCGCTGCTGCTTGAGCAAACGCTGATCAAGGAATGGCGGCCGCCCTACAACATTCTGCTGCGTGACGATAAATCCTATCCCTACGTATATTTATCCGACAGCACCTTCCCGCGACTGAGCATTCACCGTGGCGCGAAGAAAGCCAAGGGCAAGTACTTCGGGCCTTATCCCAGCGCCGGTGCGATCCGCGAAAGCCTGAGCCTGCTGCAAAAGACCTTTTTTGTGCGCCAGTGCGAAGACAGCTTTTACAAGAACCGCACGCGGCCGTGCCTGCAATACCAGATCAAACGCTGTAAGGCACCCTGTGTTGGCCTGGTTGAACCGGCAGAGTACGCCGAGGATGTACGCCATTCGGTGATGTTCCTCGAAGGACGCAGCAATGCGCTGACCGATGAGCTTTCCGGCGCCATGGAGCAAGCCGCCAGCACTCTGGATTTTGAACGAGCCGCCGAGTTGCGCGACCAGATTTCCCTGCTGCGCCGCGTTCAGGACCAGCAGAGCATGGAAGGCGGTACCGGCGACGTCGATGTAATCGCCGCTTTCGTCAACCCGGGCGGCGCCTGTGTGCACTTGATCAGTGTGCGTGGCGGGCGGGTACTGGGCAGCAAGAATTTCTTCCCGCAGACGGGTATCGACGAGGAGGTGGCCGAAGTCATGGCCGCGTTCCTTGGCCAGTACTATGTCAGCAGCCCCGAACGCGACCTGCCATCGGAGCTGATCGTCAACGTGGTGCACGAGGACTTCCCGACGCTGATCGAAGCGATCCACGAACTGCGCGGCCGCGAGCTGGACATCAGCCACCGCGTGCGTGGCACCCGCGCCCGCTGGCAGCAACTGGCGGTGACCAACGCCGAGCAGGCCTTGAGTGCGCGCCTGGCCAACAGGCAGCACGTTGCGGCACGCTTCGAAGCGCTGGCTGAAGTTCTGAACCTGGACGAGCCGCCACAGCGCCTTGAGTGCTACGACATCAGCCACTCCAGCGGCGAGGCCACGGTGGCGTCCTGCGTGGTGTTCGGGCCGGAAGGGCCGATCAAGTCCGATTACCGGCGCTACAACATCGAAGGCGTGACCGCAGGTGACGACTACGCCGCCATGCACCAGGCGCTGACGCGGCGCTTCAGCAGGTTGAAGGAAGGCGAGGGCAAGTTGCCCGATATTCTCTTGGTGGACGGCGGCAAGGGCCAGCTATCCATGGCCCGTGACGTGCTTAACGAACTGGCCGTGCCTGACCTGATCCTGCTCGGTGTAGCCAAGGGCGCCACGCGTAAAGCCGGTTTCGAGACGTTGTACTTGAATGATGCCGCCCATGAGTTCACTTTGAAGGGCGACTCACCAGCGCTTCATTTGATTCAACAGATCCGCGACGAAGCTCACCGTTTTGCAATCACCGGCCACCGCGCCCGTCGCGGCAAAACCCGGCGAACCTCAACCCTGGAAGGGGTAGCAGGCGTAGGGCCGACCCGACGTCGTGACTTGCTTAAACATTTTGGTGGCTTGCAGGAGCTGTCCCGTGCCAGCATTGACGAAATAGCCAAATCCCCCGGTATCAGTAAAAAGCTCGCAGAGTTGATTTATGCCAGTCTGCACAGCGAGTAGAATGCCTTCTCACCTCGTAGCCAGTTGTGCCGATGAATATCCCTAATCTGATCACCGTTCTACGCGTCCTGCTCATTCCGATTTTCATTTTGTTGTTCTATTTGCCCTACGAATGGAGCTACGCGGCCTCAAGTTCGGTGTTCGCCTTTGCGGCCGCAACCGACTGGCTCGACGGCTACCTGGCGCGCCGCCTGGAGCAAAGCACGCCGTTTGGCGCGTTCCTCGACCCTGTGGCCGACAAACTCATGGTGGCCGTGGCGTTGGTCCTGTTGGTGCAAGAGCACGGCAACCTGTGGCTGACGCTGCCGGCAGCGGTGATCATTGGCCGTGAGATCGTGGTTTCGGCCCTGCGCGAGTGGATGGCCGAAATCGGCGCCCGAGCCCACGTGGCCGTGTCGAACATGGGCAAATGGAAAACCGCCGCGCAAATGCTCGCGCTGGTCATCCTGCTGGCTAACCCGTCGGACTTCTCCTTTTGGGTGCTGACCGGTTACGCCTTGCTCCTGATCGCCGCTGGCCTGACCTTGTGGTCCATGCTCCAGTATCTGCGAGCCGCCTGGCCGCATCTGCGCACCACCGTTGAAAAGAAATAAAACTTTTTTGAATCAAGGGGTTGACGGGTTCTGATAATTCTATAGAATGCGCATCACCAAGACGCGGGAATAGCTCAGTTGGTAGAGCACGACCTTGCCAAGGTCGGGGTCGCGAGTTCGAGTCTCGTTTCCCGCTCCAAATATCGATCCACAGAAGTCCACAGGGCTCTGGGGTCACCAAAAAAGACGCTTAGGCGTCTTTTTTCGTTTCTGCGAAAAACTTCTGAAGGCCTGGCGAATTCAGTACGAACCCGTACGGTGTCAGCGTGTCCGGTCAGCCGGTAGCTCTTTGCTCAGGTGCGAGTGCCTGCTGAAGAAAGTGCACGAACGCGGTCACTGCTGTTGCTGGCAGCGTAAAGCCGATGAAGTTATGGGCCCGGAGCTGTTCTGGCGAAGTCGGCGTACCGTTATGTTCCAGGTAAGCAGTCGCGGCATACACGCGGCGCTCGGTGATACCCGGCGGGATCGCCACCAACCCCTCATTCTTGACCCGGCCGATACGTATGGCCACGTCGATATCCTCTTTGACCACGTCCTCCATTTGATCGCTTAGCCTGACGTCGATCTGCACATTGGGGTGGCGCTGCAGAAAAACACCGAGCAACGGCGCAATGCGCAGGCGCCCATAGCTGACCGGCGCGGTTATTCGCAAGCGTCCGGCGACTTGTTCCTGCCGTGGCGATGCTCAGTGTTCTGCCCATTCAGGCGGTTTGGGAGCCGTAAAAGAAGGTCTTCGATTAACAAAATAAAATTGTGGTTTGAAAAATTTATATTGATTTTTTTTAGGTTGGCCTCGGCATAGCATAAATCCACCTTCAAAAAATCGCTGGGCAACGAGCGCGCTGTCCGGCACCACAAACCAATAAAAATTGTTATCGGAGTCCTGATGAGCCTTTCTCCTTTCCACCTCGCCATCCCTGTGTATGACCTGGCCGCCACACGCACCTTTTACGGTGAAGTGTTTGGCCTTGCCGAGGGCCGATCCAGCGCCCAGTGGGTGGATTTCGACTTCTACGGCCACCAGTTGGTCATCCATGAACACCCCAAGACGGCGTCTCAGGAAAGCGTCCACAGCAACCCGGTGGACGGCCACGACGTGCCGGTTCCGCACTTTGGCATCATCCTGGAATGGGCTCAGTGGGAAGCACTGGCCGAGCGTCTCAAGTCCTTCGGCACACAGTTTGTGATCGAGCCCTACATTCGCTTCAAGGGCCAGGTTGGCGAGCAGGCCACCATGTTCCTGTTTGACCCATGCGGCAATGCGCTGGAGTTCAAAGCGTTCAAGGATATGAGTCAGCTCTTCGCCAAATAATAAAAACTGGCGCGCGTTCAAACGCGCGCTCAAGACACTTAAATGAGCTGGAAGCTCATGAATCTAGCTACTGCCCTCAAGCAGTCCTTTCATTCCAACAAAAAGGCTAGACATGAAACGTATTCCTTTAGTTTGGCAAATAGTTGCCGGGCTGTTGCTTGGCGTGCTCGTGGGTTGGTATTTCAATACCCATCCGGAAAATCAAGTGTGGGTCAGTACCGAAATACTTAAACCGCTCGGTGATATTTTCATCAAGATGATGAAGATGGTCGTCGTACCGATTGTGTTCTGCTGCATGATCCTCGGCATTGCCGGGGGCGGCGATAACAAATCGTTTGGCCGCATGGGCGCAAAGTCGTTGATCTACTTCTTTGCCATCACCAGCCTCGCCATTGTCCTCGGCCTGTGCTTTGCCAACCTGTTCGAACCGGGCAAAGGCACCGAAATCGCTGGCATCGCCCATAACGCTGCAGCCGTGCATATGGAGCCGTCGAAAGGCGCGCTGATCATCCTGCAAAATATCGTGCCCGATAACGTGATTGTCGCGATGTCGGAAGCGAAGTTGCTGTCGGTGCTGTTCTTCGCCGTGCTGCTGGGTATGGCGTTGAATACCTTGCCTAAAGAGAAGAGCGCACCGGTTGTTGCGGTGGTGCAGGGCTTTTCCGACGCCATGTTCAAGGTGGTGTCGTTTGTCATGGCATACGCGCCAATTGGTGTGTTCGGCATGATCGGCGCCACCGTCGCAACCTTCGGCTTCGCCTCATTGCTACCGTTGCTCAAGTTGATCGGCGTGGTGTACCTGGCGTTGATTACCTTTGCTTTGGTGATTCTGGGCGGCATGTGCTACTTGATCGGCGAAAACGTCTTCAAGTTGATCAAATACTTTCGTGACGAGCTGATTCTGGCCTTTTCCAGTGCAGCCTCGGCGGCTGTCATGCCGCAGTTGATGACCAAGCTGGAAGCCTACGGTGTGCCTCGGCGTATCGTCAGCTTTGTGGTGCCGGTGGGGTATGCGTTTAATCTGGACGGCGCTTCGATCTTCCTCGGTGTGGCGACGATTTTTATCGCCCAGCTCTATGGTATCGACCTGTCATTGACCCAGCAGATATTGCTGGTGGTCACGATGGTGCTGACGTCGAAGGGCGCCGCGGGTGTACCCGGTTTTGCCATCATCATTCTGTCGGCCACCCTGGCGTCTGCCGGGCTGCCGCTGGAAGGGGTCGCGTTGATTGCCGGGATCTTCCGGATCATCGACAGCGGTACCACTACCTTGAATGTGCTGGGGAATGCAATTGCGCCCCTGGTCATTGCCAAGTGGGAGAAAACGCCCCTGGAGCGCAAGGGGTCTTCCGGGATCGAGCAGAACGCCTAATCAGTGACACACAAGAGCCTTCCACGTTAACCGCGTCGAGGGCTCTTTTTTTGGCTGTTAAACCTATAAGAAGTTGTTGCGTGTTGATTGTTTTCAGGCGCCTCGGGGCTTGGTTCAGATAACGAATCGCGCCCAGTTAGTTGCCACTTTGCTGCCATTATTTATAAAAAAAACAGGTGGTTTATGTGCAAGAGAAAATCCGTGTTTTATCGTACGCGTCGCTGCATCGTACTTGGAATGGCGTTGCTATCGATGGGTATTTATGGACTGGCGGCCGCCAGCCCGCGCACGGCATTGACGCATTCTGCGGTGGCTGTACCTGACCAATTCGCGGCTGACACCGCCAACGCGATCTTCGCCAAAGGCGGGAATTCCGTAGATGCGGCCGTCGCCGTTGCATTTTCCCTGGCTGTGACCTACCCCGAAGCCGGAAATATTGGCGGCGGCGGTTTCATGACGATCTATGACAAGGGCAAACCGTATTTTCTCGATTACCGTGAGCGCGCGCCGCTGAAAGCGACGCGAGACATGTTTGTCGACAGTTCGGGTAAAAAAGTAATTGCTGCCGATCAGCTCCAGGGCAGTGTGATCGGCCACCGGTCGGTGGGCGTACCGGGCACGGTCGCCGGCATGTGGGAAGCGCACAAACGCTTCGGCAAGCTCAAATGGGCGCAGCTGATCGAGCCGGCCATTCACTATGCGCACCATGGCTTCGTGGTCGATGAAGCACTGGCCAGTATTGCCACGAGCGAAAACCAAAAACGCTTCGCCGGTAAAACTAACTTCGCTGGGCATTTCGGCACGCTGCGGGCCGGGGCTACCTTCAAGCAGCCGGAACTTGAGGCGGTACTCAAGCGCATCGCCGCGCAGGGACCGAAGGGGTTTTACGCCGGTAAAACCGCTGCGCTGCTCGTAGCCGATATGACTGCCAATGGCGGCCTGATCGGCGCGCAAGATCTGGCCGGCTACAAAGCCGTTTGGCGTGCGCCGATACAAGCCAACTGGAATGGCTTTCAAATCGTCACCGCTCCACCGCCGAGCTCCGGCGGGGTTGCGCTGGTACAACTGTTGAAGATGAAAGAGATGCGCCGAGAAGACTTCCAGGGCGTGCCGCTCAACTCCGCGCGTTATATGCATCTGGTGGCGGAGATCGAAAAGCGGGTGTTTGCCGATCGGGCGCAGTACCTGGGTGATCCGGATTTTTACACGGTGCCGGTGCATGAATTGATCGACGAACACTACCTGGCGGCCCGTGCGTCGCAGGTCAGTCTGTCAGGTCCTTCGGACACCAGTAAGGTCGTCGCGGGCCTGAATATCGAGTCGCCGGAAAAACCTCAGACCACTCACTTTTCAATCGTCGACAAATGGGGCAATGCCGTTTCCAACACCTACACGCTCAATGGCTTTTTCGGTTCCGGCGTAGTCGCGGAAAAAACCGGTATTTTGCTCAATGACGAGATGGATGACTTCTCGGCACTGGCAGGGGTGCCCAATCAGATGGGCGTCGTGGGTACCGACACCAATGCCATCGAGCCCGGAAAGCGGCCGCTGTCTTCGATGACACCGACGATTTTCCTGAAGGACGGCAAAGTGGCCCTGGTTATCGGAACCCCCGGTGGCTCGCGGATTTTTACCTCCATCTTTCAGGTTGTCAGTAACCTGTATGACTTCCACCTTGGGCTGAAAGATTCGGTGAGTGCGATGCGTTTTCACCATCAGTTGCTGCCTGCCAACACGATCTTCTGGGAGCCGTATGCGCCGATTTCAGGGCAATTGGCCGCAGACCTCGACGTCGCCGGCTATTACCTGGCTAACCAGGGCTTCAATGGTGATATCCAGGCAATCAGGGTTGAGCATGGCGTGCCCGAGCCCGTTTCAGACCCCAGGGGCAGGGGGGTGACGTCCATCGCCAAGTAGTGGGTCAGTGCGCTCGCCTGGCTCACAGGAATCTGCGGCTAGGTGAGCGATTCAAGTGCAGTCGTATCGATCTCGGCACGCCTGAATGCAAGGATTGCACTCTCATGCACCGCGCCCCACTCGCGCATCGCACTGATCAAAGGCGCAAGCGTGTTACCTAACTCTGTGAGCGAATACTCAACCTTGGGCGGGACCTCACGATAGATTTCGCGATGGATAACTCGATCAGTCTCCAGCTCTCTGAGTTGCAAGGTGAGCATGCGCTGCGTCACATCCGGGATTAGCCGGCGCAACTCGTTGAAGCGTCTTGTTCCGGACATCAGGTGGAACAGGATGAGCGATTTCCATTTCCCGCCGATAACGTCAACCGTAAACGCGACGGGGCAAGCGAATGCTTCAACTTCATCCTGCGGAAGGCATTTTTTCACAGTGAGTCTCCCAGGTATAAAAAATGTGCCTACAGCACAAAAATGTGCGTACTTACGCATAGGTTGTGCGTACGTTAACATCATTCCGTATCAACCACTACGGAATACGCCAGATGAGCTTGTTGCTTTCGCCCCATGAAATAAAAGGCATGAAATTGAAAAACCGCGTCGTCATGTCGCCCATGTGCATGCACATGGCTGCGGATGACGGGTTTGTTACTGAGTGGCACCGCGTGCATTACGGCGCTCGCGCCCTGGGCCAGGCGGCGCTGATTTTCCCCGAAACGCTGGCAGTTCATGCCGATGGCCGTATTGGCGCCGGTGACCTCGGTATCTGGAGCGACGCACACGTCGTCGGCTTGAAGGCGTTGACAGAACTGCTTCACAGCTTCGGTGCCAAAGCCGGTGCGCAGATCGGCCACGCGGGGCGTAATGCCGACCTGCCGAATCTTGTTCACATCGCGCCATCGGCCATTGCGTTCACGGAAACCAGCCCTGTGCCTCGCGCACTCGCGGCGGATGAAATTCCGGGTTTGGTAAAGCTCTACGGCGATGCTGCACGACGCGCCAGTGAAGCCGGCTTCGATGTGCTTGAGGTCCATGCTGCACATGGTTATCTGCTGAATGAGTTCCTCTCCCCACTGGCCAATACCCGCGATGACGAATATGGCGGTGATGCCAAGCGTCGCTATCGCTTCTTGCGCGAAGTGCTGGAGGAAGTGAAAACCCATTGGGGCGATCGCCCGCTGTTTGTGCGGATCTCAAGCTCTGATTACGCCGAAGGCGGCAACACGCCCGAATCGTTCCTTGAATACGGCCGTTGGATGAAAGAGCAGGGCGTCGATCTGATCGACTGCAGCTCCGGCGGGATCAAGATGGTCAAGGTTCAGACCTATCCAGGTTACCAAGTACCGGCCGCTGAGTTACTGCGTAAAGAGCTGCACATTGCTACGGGCGCCGTGGGTTTGATCCAGAGCGGTCGCCAAGCCGAAGAAGTCTTGCAGAACGGTCGAGCTGATCTGGTGTTTATCGGGCGGCAGATGCTGCGTGACCCATTCTGGGTACGCACCGCCGCAGATGACTTGAAAGAAATCATTGAGATTCCTGCCGCCTACACCCGTTATGGGTCTGTGTGGCTTGATACCAAAGCGTGAATCAGCGCGTTGTTGAACGTGGCCTATCCTCAATCCAATCCAGCAGGAGTTAAAACCATGAACACACCTACTTACGTACACGAATACCAAGCCATCACTGAGGTGCTGAACAAGTACATTGAGGGCTGCAAGCAGGCCAAAAGCAGCCTCATGAAGCCAGCGTTCAACGGGCAAGCAACCATGTTCAGCGTCGATGCCGACGGCAAGTTGGCCGGCGGTGCAATTCCAATCCTGTTCAAGGGCATCGACGAGGGGTTTCGCCCATCTCCTGACGCGCCGGCCGCTATCGTGCGCATTGAGATTGTCGGTACGGCGGCCAGCGCTCGCATCGACGCCAATGACATGTCAGGCATTTCCTTCACCGATTTTTTCCATCTGTTGAAAGTCGACGGCCAGTGGACGGTTGTCAGCAAGATCTTTCACACCCACGTCGCGTCTTGAGCCCGCAGTAGTCGAGGCTTCCCGGCACTCCGGCATAAAAATGGAAACGTCATGAAAACCCTTACCTCTGCTTTCGCTCTTACGGTCGTTACCCTTGCGCCCGGTACTGCCTCCGCCACCGCATACCCGGGCGTTGAGCACAACACGGCGAAACTCTTGCAATCCCTTGAAGGTGGCCAGACGCTGGACTCCATGACGCCGACCGATGCCCGCGCCGCGCTGGCGGCTGCTCAGGCTGCGCCCCAAGTGGCCTTGCCGGCGGCTGATGTGAGTGAGATGACGATACGCATCAACGACAGCGATCTGAAGCTGACCATCGTGCGCCCGGTCGGTAGCCAGCATAAGAGCCTGCCCGCGTTCATGTATTTTCACGGCGGCGGCTGGGTGTTGGGCGACTTCCCGACCCACGAACGACTGGTACGTGACCTGGTGGCAGGCTCGGGAGCGGTGGCGGTCTTCGTTCACTACAGTCTCTCGCCCGAGGCGGGATACGGCGTCGCCACCGAGCAAGCCTATGCCGCGACAAAATGGGTGGCCGAACATGGCGAACAGATCCAGGTAGACGGCACGCGCCTCGCCGTAGCCGGCAACAGCGCAGGTGGGAATATTGCCGCCGTGGTTGCCTTGATGGCCAACGAGAAGGGTGGACCGGCACTGCGCTCGCAAGTGTTGCTGTGCCCAGTGACAGATGCCAACTTCGATACGCCGTCGTACAAAGAGTTTGCCAACGGTTATTTCCTGACAAAGGCCATGATGGTGTGGTTTTGGGACAACTACACGGCGGACGGCCAGGCGCGCAAACAGATTTACGCATCCCCACTGCAGGCCACCAACGAGCAGTTGAAGGGCCTTCCACCGACGCTGATCCAAACGGCCGAATTCGATGTCCTGCGCGATGAAGCTGAAGCTTACGGCCGCAAGCTCGACGCAGCAGGCGTACCGGTGAAGACGGTTCGTTACAACGGCATGATTCACGATTTTGGGCTGTCGAACGCGTTCAGCCATCTGCCGACGCCTCGCAGCGCGATTGCGCAGGCATCTGGGGAACTCAAGACCAACCTGAGCAAGTAATTTCAAAAAAAGTGCCCGCAGGCTACGGTGAAACTGCGGGCGTTTATCAATAATTGCACTCTCCATAAAGAGCGACTAAATGAAAATAATGTCTTTTAAGCCTGTGTTTTTTGCGGCCTTGATGTCGAGCTTTTGCGCGATGGCCTACGCAGAAACTTCACCGAGCGCCCCACCAGTCATCAGCAGTAAAACCGTCAGCACACCTACGTATGTAGAAGAGTACCAAGCCATCACTGCGGTGCTTAACACCTACATCGAGGGTTGCAAGCAGGCCAAAAGCAGCCTCATGAAGTCTGCATTCAACGAACATGCAACGATGTACAGCGTCGGCGCCGATGGCAAGCTGGCCGGCGGTGCAATTCCAATTCTGTTCGAGGGCATCGACAAGGAGTTTCGCCCCTCTCCTGACGCGAAGGCCGCTATTACGCGCATTGAAATCGTCGGTAACGCCGCCAGTGCTCGCATTGACGCCAACGGCATGTCTGGCATCTCTTTCACCGACTTCTTCCAGTTGCTGAAAGTAGAAGGCAAGTGGACGGTCGTGAGCAAGATTTTCCAGACGCATCCAGCGGCTTAATTGCGGCTCAACCCGTGGTGCATTAGTCGGGGCGCAACGCCTTCAATGCTTCTTCACGGCGTGTTCGATAATCAGCTGAGCCAGTAATTTTACTGGCTCGCTAAGGCTGCGGCGTGCGCGATGAATCAGGCCGATGTCGCGATGGAATGTACGTTGTTTGAGGTCGATCGCACGCACTTCAACAGGCCATCCGTTACGGGTGCCGGTTTCCGGTATCAGGGCCACACCGACGCCGTTTGCGACCAGTTTAATGATCGCGTCCAGCTCATCGAGTTCGCAGACTTCATGCAATGAGAAATGGGTTTGACGCAAGAACCTGTCAACCTGGCGCCCGCCAAAAGATGAACGGTCATAGCGGATAAACGGCTGGCTGGCTACCAGTTCAGCCCAATCGTCTCCCGGCATATCGGCGGGCACGATCAGCCGGTAAGGTTCACGCGCCAAGGTTGTCCAGCGCAGATCACTGTGAAGCGAGAAGGGCGGGCGGATGATCGCAGCCATATCGATCTCGCCTGAATCGACTTGGTTCACCAGCTCCATCGACAGACCGGGCACGACGCGCGTTCTGCATTGCGCAGATTGTTGATGAAATTCAGCCAGAGCGTCTGGCAAGAAGGAGCGCTGAACCGAGGCAATCGCTCCAAGGGTGACCAAAACGTTCGCAGCAAGACCCACCGACGTCGAGCCCAGCTCTTTAAATTGGCGTACCAGTTCCTGACCCTGCACCAACACCTGGTGACCCATTCGATTGAGCTGAGCCGAGCGTCCCTTGCGGTCGAACAGCTCTACCCCGAGCTCCGCTTCGAGGCGTTGCATCTGTGCGCTGACTGCGGCTTGGGTAAGGCCGATCTTGCTACCGGCCGCCGCGAAGGTGCCTTCTCTCGCCACGGCGATGAGTGTTTTCAGTTCTTTGATCATGCGCAAATAATAATTATGTTTCGCCGGGAGATATATTCATATTTTTGTCTCCCGGTTTCGCAGTCACTCTGCGCGAGCTAAAACGGCTGAATAGCCTCATCGACTGGCGTAGTGCCTTGGGTCAGTTCGATGATGACGCGACTCACGCTCGGCGTTTCAATGATTCGCAACAAGGCCGCCGCGACATCCTCGCGCGGCACATCGCCGTAAGGGATGGCCAGGCCGGCGTGGACCTTGCCGGTGCCGGGCGCGTCCAGCAACGTACCGGGGCGCAGAATGACCCAGTCAAGATCGCTCGCAGCGAGGTGTACGTCCGCGTGCTTCTTCACGGCCATGTAGTTTTCGAAGGTCTCGGAAACCGCTTTGCCACGCGATGCTTCTGGAAATGCCGAAACCAGAATGAAGCGCCGAATACCCGCCAAACGAGCCGCGGCCACAGACAACTCCAGGCCGCGACCGTCGATGGCATCCGTCATCTGCGCACCGCCTTTTCCACCAGCACCCGCCGCGAACACGACGGCATCACTGCCTGCCATAAGTGTGGCGAGGGCCTGTTCATCGAGCTCAAGCAAGTTACCGGCAACGGGAGTGGCGCCCAGTGCTTTGAGCCCTTCGGCTTGTTCTGCATGGCGGTACAGCGAGCGTGGCTGATGACCCCGTTCCGCCAGTTGTCGGGCGAGGCTGCGGGCGATTTTTCCCGAGCCACCGACGATAAAAACTGAGTGCATAGATCCTCCCGATCAGGCGATGTTTTAACAGTGGCTCGCTCAAGCGAACCCGCCGTTGTGAATAACGACTGCGTGCTGCGCCACATTCTATATTGGTCACTACAGAAATTGTCAAGCATCCAAAGCGCATGCTTCAGGCGTCTCTTTGCGCATTTTTGCGCGCAGGCGGGAGTTGCCTACGGGCTTGTGTCTGGCCCAGAGCTTCAGGATTGCTGATGTGGATTGAGTCAGTGCGCGACGTCGCCCGCGTCTACTTTGGCTCAGCGAGCGCCGGGGCAAGCATGGCGACAGCGGTGGCGCCAATGCCCTGCAGATCTTCACGGCTGGCAGCGTCATGCGCCTGCAATGACATGCCTTCCAGCAACGTGTTCAAGGCCGCGGCGAGCAGGCGCGTATTGGTGTCGCGGCGCAGTTGCCCATCGGCAACCGCGCGGTCCAGGCGTTGCTGCAGGTAGTCGCGGCCTTCTTGGCGCAGGGCCTTGAGGGTGGCGGTGACTTCTCCTGCATCGTCCGAGACATTGACGGCGGCGAGTACGACCATGCAGCCACAAGGGGCGTTGGGCTCTGTGAGGATTGACGCGGACGTGTGGAAGAAGTCGCTGATGGCGCGCACGATGTCCGTCTCGCTGTCCATGCGTTCCCACGTGGCATCCCAAAACGTCTCTTCGTAGTAGGCAACCGCTTCGAGGAACAATTTGGCTTTGTTGCCGAACGCTGCGTAAAGGCTGGGAGGGCTGATCGCCATTGCTGAACACAACTCCGCCACAGACGCTGGCTCGTAGCCACGCTTCCAAAACACTGCCAGGGCTTGAAGCAGCGCCTGGTCGCGGTTGAACGCGCGCGGGCGTCCTTTGGCGCGTGGAGCAGCGAGCGGGGTAGGGTCAGTCATTGAGTGCATTACCTTAGGGCGTATCGCCAGACGAACATGTCTGGAACAGAGTTGTGCCGATGATACACAAAACCGACTTTCCAGTTGCGCGACGTGAGTCGTGCGGGGATTCAGGGTGTGCCGTTGGTCGTTGAAAGCCAGATCAGCCAGAAAAAGCTAGACGACCGGTCTAGTTTTTATTAGGGTGGTCGCATTATGAAAAAGCGTCATTGCGAAACACGCCAACACATTCTGGACGTCGCCAGGGTGTTGATGACTCACAAAGGCTATACCAGCGTAGGTGTGGCTGAAGTAGTGGCGGCCGCGAGCGTGCCTAAAGGTTCGTTCTACCATTACTTTAAATCCAAGGATGAGTTCGGCCAGGCATTGCTTGAGCAGTATTTTTCCGACTACCTGGCAACGGTCGACACCTTATTGATGGGCGCCGCACCTGCCGCGCAAAGGTTAATGGGTTACTTCCAGTATTGGGCGCATACCCAATGCTCGGATCTACCCACCGACAAATGCCTCGTGGCCAAATTGGGCGCCGAGGTGAGTGACCTCTCGGAGGGCATGCGCCTGGTGCTTGATCGAGGTACGCAGGCCATCTATGCGAAGCTTGAACGCTGCATTGAGCAGGGGCTTGTGGATGGATCCATTACCTCCACGATGCCCTGCGCAGCCCTGGCGCATTCTCTCTACCACGTGTGGCTCGGCGCCTCTTTGATGATGAAAATCGGCAAACGCGACGATGCATTCGAAAACTCCCTCACCCTGGCTAAACGACTTTTGTCGTAGCTATTTTTTTATCCACTCTCTAGACGACTGGTCTATTTAATTGAGGTCCACCATGACAGATAACTCGACTCGTACTGACTTGTTCACCCCCATTAACCTGGGCGCGATGAAACTGGCCAACCGTATTTTGATGGCGCCCGTAACCCGTAGCCGCTACGCCGAAGATGGCATCCCCAACGAGATGCACGCCGAGTATTACGCCCAGCGCGCTACAGCCGGTTTGATCGTTGCCGAAGCCACCAATATTTCCCCGCAGGGTCGCGGTTACGCGGCCACACCCGGCATCTGGAGCGAAGAGCAGGTTGCCGGCTGGAAGAAGGTCACCGATGCGGTGCATGCCGCCGGCGGCAAAATCGTCAGCCAGCTGTGGCATGTGGGACGTTTCTCCAGCGTGGAGCTGCAACCTGAGGGTGCTGCACCTGTCGCGCCTTCTGCCATCCAGGCTGAGGGTGACACCTATACCGTCAATGGCTTCGTACCCGTGTCGATGCCGCGTGCGCTTGAAACCGATGAGATCCCGGGGATTATCGAGCAGTACAAACGTGCCGCCGAGAACGCAAAGCGCGCCGGTTTCGACGGCGTAGAGGTTCACTCCGCCAACAGCTATCTGCTGGACCAGTTCCTGCGAGACTCGACCAACCATCGCACCGACAGCTACGGCGGCTCCATCGAGAACCGTGCGCGGCTGACCCTGGAAGTGACCGAAGCAATCGTCAAGATCTGGGGCAACGACCGTGTTGGCATTCGTCTGTCGCCGGTAACACCCGACGCTGGCAACACGCCGCCTGACAGCAATGTCATGGCGATGTACGGCTACTTGATCCAGCAGTTGAACGCGTTCGACCTGGCATACCTGCACTTCGTCGAAGGCGCTACCGCGACGTCGCGCGAAGTGCCCGAAGGCGTCGACATGGACGCGCTGAGCGCACAGTTCAAAGGCCCCTTCATCGGTAACAACAACTACGACCTGGACATGGCGATTGAGCGCCGTGCCCAGGGCAAGATCGACGCCGTTGCGTTTGGTCGCCTGTACATCTCCAACCCGGATCTGGTAGAGCGCCTGCGTCGAGGCGCCGAGCTGACGATTGCACCACGCGAGTCGTATTACGGCGGCGGCGCCAAGGGCTACACCGACTGGCCTGTCGGCAACTACTGATCCCTTTTGCATCCGCGATAACCCTATCGACTGCCCGTGGAGTCGGGCAGTCCTTCTCTAAAGGAACGCTCATGAACTATCTGCAGAATAAAACCGCGATCATCACTGGTGCATCGTCCGGGCTGGGTGCCGCATCCGCTCGCGCGTTGGCTGAAAAAGGCGTTCGAATTGTCGCCGCAGCCCTCGACCAGCAAGGGCTGGACGCCATCGTCAGCGAACTGAAAACCAAGGGTGGTCAGGCGGTCGGTCGCGTCAGTGACGTGACCAACCCGGATGATATGAAAGCCCTCGCGCAATTTGCCCACGACTCGTTTGGTTCGGTGGATATCCTGATCAACAACGCAGGCCTGATGCTGTTTTCCAACTGGGTCGACCTGGCCACGGATGACTGGGAAAAGATGATCAACGTGAACATCAAAGGCTACCTGCATGGCATCGCCGCCGTGCTGCCGTTCATGCTCAAACAGAAGTCGGGCCAGATCCTCAACATGGATTCGGTGGCCGGTCACCAGGTCGGGCCTGCTGCGGGTATTTACAGCTCAACCAAGTTCTTCGTGCAAGCCATGACCGAGTCGATGCGCAAGGAGCTCGGCGTGCAACACGGTATCCGCGTCAATACGGTCAGCCCGGGTGTGATCAACACCGGTTGGGCCGACAAAGTCACCGACCCCGCCGGCCGTAAAGCGGCTCAGGAACTCAACAAAATCGCGATCTCGCCGGACGATATCGGCCGCGCCGTGGTGTATGCGTTGAATCAGCCTGAAAACGTCACCGTCAACGACCTGATCATTTCGCCAACCCGTCAGGATTGGTAAGCAACCTTTAAGCCCGGGCACTGGCGCAAAGCCGTGTGCCCGGGCGTTCTCTCATCGAAACTAAAAAATAAACCCCGCACCCATTGCTGGGGCGGGGCAGGGCACATCACGCCGAGGCGGTTTGGTTCAGGTGGAGCTGGAGGCTGTCATGCCCGCCGACAATCAGCGACTCGATGGTCGAGGTCCATTGCCCCTCGGGATCAGGCGCGCGGGTGTCGAAGGTTGCCGCCCACATAATCACGGTTTTGTCTTCGCCGGTCAGCGGGATCAGTCGCACCGTCAACACGTAGTTGTCCACGGGCAGCGGCGCCTCAACAAAACGGTAAGAGAATTGCAGGTTGACCGCGTCCACCGACAGCAACTGCTCACGCAGGATCGCACCGTCCTGCAGCGTCAGCCGACGGATGCACCCAACCAGGCCGTCAGGCTGACCGTTTTCGATCACGCTTTGGGTGATTGCCGGGTGCCATTGGCTGATGTCTGCGAAGCGTTTGAGAACTCCCCAAACGCGCTCGGCGCCGCCGTCTAAAACGGCGGTGTATGTAACTGTTGCCATGATTTATTACCTTTTAAACACATCATTGCCGTTCAAGCTGCTTATCAGCCTTCGAACTGGTGATAAACCTTGGCGATGACCTTCCAGGTGCCGTCGATTTTGATCAGCGTCAGGTAATCGTTGTAATCGGCGCCAATCGCATCTTTCTCCATGTCCACGCGAACCACGGCTGTGGTCGGGGTGATCGCCAGCACGTCCAGTCGTGTGCTGATGTCCGGCGCCTTGCCGTTTGTGCGGACGAAGTCGAACAGATTGCTGATCGGCCCGCCCAGCAGTTCGCCGTTGGTGAAACCGTACATCACGGCCTCTTTGTGGAAGGCTTGTTCCAGAATATCCGGGCTGCCAACACGCAGGCCGTCAGCGTACTGCTGGGCCACGGCGATAACGGCGTTGTAATCCTGGGTCGGTACCGCCTTGATGTTTTTGCTCATGATCAAACTCCTGCTCGTTGGAATGACGCTTAATAGAAATGAAGGCTCAAGGCGCTACGTGTGTGTGGTAAATCTTGCTCACCACTGTCCATTTGCCATTCACTTTCAACAGGTTGAAAAAGTCGGTAAAGCAGAAGCCCGAGATGTCGTTGGTATCGATGCGAGCACTGGCAGCCGTGCCTACGATATCAACGTTGACGATGGCGCCTTTGGCTTGCGGCGAAGGACGGAAGGCGCTGTCAATGGTGTCGAACAGTTGCTGGATCGGCCCACCGGCCAACTGGCCGTCGGCGCCTACACCGAAAATGGTGGCTTGCTCATTGAAGGCGGGTTTCATGAGGCTGGCGTTCGCTTGTTTGCCGCCTTCGTTATACAGGTTCAATACGGCGACGATTTCGTTGTAGTCCTGCACGTAGGTTGGGTTGCTCATGGTGTCTCTCCAGTGTTGAAAGGGGCGATGAAGCACAGGGTTGATGCCCGCTGAACCCTATTTAAATAGTGACCACTACATATTAATCTATTTCTATAGTGATCACTACAGTGGGTGACGAGATATGTGCTTTTGAGGGGGAGGTGTGGCGGGGGATCAACACATGGATGGCCGGATCGGCGCGGGTGAAGCCTTTTAGCCTTACTGAGCAACCCGATGACGCGCCCGCCGGCAACGCTCAGAGCAATAGCGCACGTCTTCCCAACAGCGCGCCCATTTCTTGCGCCACGTGAAGCGCAGGCCGCAGGTCACGCAGGTTTTGACCGGGAGCTCACTTTTTTTCAAAACGACTCACCTTCATCCAACTGCGTGAGTAACCGCTGGCCACGCTGCCAAAGCGCCTGCTGTTTGGATTCATCCATGCGGTCGAGGTTTTTATAAAGCATGGCCATGCGGTGATTGCCACGCAGGCGGTCGCCGTGACGCATCAGGAAGTGCCAGTACAGCGAATTGAACGGGCACGCGTCCTCGGTGGTGCTTTCAGTCACCTTGTACGCGCAGCCACGGCAATAATCAGACATGCGCTTGATGTACTGGCCGCTGGCACAGTAAGGCTTGGAGCCCAGATACCCGCCATCGGCGTGCATGACCATGCCCAGTGTATTGGGCAGTTCCACCCAGTCGAAGGCGTCCATGTAAATCGCCAGGTACCACTCACAGATCTGACTCGGCGCAATGCCGGCGAGCAGGGCGAAATTGCCGGTCACCATCAGCCGTTGGATATGGTGAGCGTAGGCGTGTTCAAGGCTTTGGTTGATGGCCTGGCGCATACAGTTCATCTGCGTATCGCCTGTCCAGTAGAACTCCGGAAGCGCCCGGGTATTGCCGAACGCGTTGCCATGGGCGTAGTCCGGCATCTTCAGCCAATAGACGCCCCGCACGTATTCGCGCCAACCGATCAACTGGCGAATAAAGCCTTCGGCGGCATTCAGGGCAATGCTGCCAGACCAATAAGCGGCCTCCACATCGCTGCACAGCTGGCGAAGATCCAGCAAGCCGATATTCAATGCAGCGCTTATCCTTGCATGAAACAAAAAGGGTTCGTCGCTGGCCATGGCGTCTTGATAGTCGCCGAAGGCAGCCAGGCCCCAATCGAGAAAGTAATTCCACAATGCCTGAGCGTCAGCGTGCGTAACCGGGTAGTCAAACGTATCAACGGTGCCGTAATGCTCGCTGAAGTGCCTGGCGACCAGCGCGAGCACATCACGGGTGATTGCATCTGGCGCAAAACGCGCCGGTGATGGCGGCTTTATCCCTTTGGGCAAGGCCTTGCGGTTTTCGGCATCGAAGTTCCACGCGCCGCCCACCGGGCTGGCGTCGCCATTGAGCAATAGCCCACTCTTGCGCCGCATTTCGCGGTAAAAAAACTCCATGCGCAGCTGCTTCTTGCCTGCCGCCCAGCGGGTGAATTCGTCACGTGAACACAGAAAACGCGCATCGCTGTGCCATTGAATCGGCAAGCCACAGTCGCGTATCGACTGCTCCAGACGCCAGTCGCCGCATTCGGTCAGGTGGAACTCGGTGGGCTGCAGGCGCGCTTGCCAGCGCAGCAGTTCACCCGGCACTGAGCCACTGTTGTGCGGGTCATCGAGTGCCACGTAGTGAACCTGGATTCCGCGCTCCCGCAACGCCTCGGCGAAGTGGCGCATGGCACTGAAAATCAGCGTGATTTTTTGCGGGTGATGGGGCACATGGCTGGCTTCTTCCATCACCTCGACCAGCAACACCGTATCGCGTTCTTTATCCAGACCCTGTAGCGAGGCCAGGTCGAAAGACAGTTGGTCGCCCAGAACGAGGCATAGCCGGCGAGTCGATTTCATGGCGCGTTATCCAGTGAGTGAGCCACGCAGGGGGCCGCGATTTCCCCGCAGAACCCCTGAACTGATGCGTGACATAAGCAGTGGTAAATACTTGTACAAAAAAGCGATTTTGTACAGGTTTCTCGCGCCGTTATTAAATGTGTGTGGCTGAAACCTTCACGCCTTCAGGCGCCGGGGAACAATGAAGAGCTAGGGACGCGTGGCAATTTCTTCCAGGTGCTGCAGTAATCCCAGTGGATCTTCATACACCCTCAGCGCGCCGGCTCGCTCAAGCTCGCTGATGTCGTAGCCGCCCGACAGCAAGCCCACACCTGTCGCCTTGCAGCGCCGAGCGGCCAGCATGTCCCACACGGCATCGCCGACGACGACGCATTCCTCGATGGGCACTTCGAGTTTTCGCGCGGCGGCAAGAAACAGGTCCGGGTCGGGTTTGCCGTACTTGACGTCATCGCGGGTGACGATATTGATTTGGTTAATATCCAGGCCCAAAGCCTTCAAGTTGATTTGCGCAGTAGACGACCCACCACTTGTGGCAATGCACCACTTCATCTTCGCCTGCGTCAGCGTATGTAAAAGTTCGACCGCACCGGGTAGCGCGGTTATCTGGCCTTTGAGCGATGCGTAGGCTTCAGCATGTTTTTTACTGAGCCTGGTGCCTTGTTCGTCGCTGATCTCCACCCCGGTTTCGCGCGACAGGGTCTTTAACATCAAGCCCCCGCTCATGCCGATTTTCCTGTGGATGCGCCACATGGCGAGCGGAATGTTTTCAGCGTCGAGCGCCTGTTTCCAGGCCGCGACATTTTGATAAACGCTGTCAGTCAATGTGCCATCAAGGTCAAATATAAAAGATGTTTGAGGACGTCCACTTGAATCACTGTCGTCCTCTCGACTCACCCGTTGATCATCCGTCAGGCCCGCCTGTAACAGTTCTTCCTGTGTTGGAGGGGCAATCGGTTGAGTGTTCACTAATGAGGTCGATCCATACTCTTTTTGCTTAGTCATTACAGCTTTCCCTTTAACTTGAGTGCGCGCGCTTGGTTGTGTGAAACCAGCGAAGCCACCCCGTTCATTAATTCGTACCCGAAGCGCAGTTATGCGACGAGTGCCAAGTGAGGGAAAGCGCCAGAGGTTGAACGAACCTGATCAGCAGGGGATCAGACCACTAATGGAGTCTGTTATGTGGCATGGACTGATGCCCGGCACACTGATCTCTCCTGTAGGGCACGCATGTGCATGCGCGCCCTCCAACCAAGGACAATTTGCCATGCGGCTTTCAGCCTTCCTGCTCAGCAATATCGAGCCCATTCTTCAAGAATGGGAAAATTTTGCCCGGACCATCCGTACCGACAGCGCGCCCCTGGATTCCGCCGGGCTTCGTGACCATGCCGAGCTGATGATCCGAGCCATCGCCGATGATCTGCAAACCTACCAGTCCGGGCATCAACAGCTCGAAAAATCCAAGGGGCTGGCCCCCACGGAAGACGATACGGCCGCTCAAACTCACGCGATCACCCGCTTGATGGCGGGTTTCACCGTCGAGCAAGTCACCTCTGAGTTCAGAGCGTTGCGCGCCAGCGTGGTCAAGCACTGGATGAGCCGGGTCAAGGACGGTGAAACGTTTGAAGTGGAGGACATGATCCGCTTCAACGAAGCGATCGATCAGGCGCTCGCCGAATCCATCAGCAGCTATGCGAGCGCCGTGCAGTCGTCGCGTGATGTGTTCCTGGGGATTTTAGGCCACGACCTTCGCACGCCCTTAAGTGCGATTCTCATGGGGGCCGACGTGCTCTTGCGCACGGATGACTTAAGCGTCAGGACAACCAAAATTGCCTCCCGCATCTACGCAAGCGTCAAGCGCGCGTCACGAATCGTGGGCGACCTTTTGGACTTCACCCGCTCGCAGCTTGGCCGTGGCATTCCTGTCAATCGCACGTTAATTGACATGGCGCCGGTGTTTGATCGAATTGTTGACGAGTCCCGCGCCGTTTACCCTGAGGCCAACATCGTGGCCGACCGCGCAGAGCGTGCGGTCGGCGAGTTTGATGAGGCACGCCTGGAGCAAGTGTTTTCGAATTTGATCAGTAATGCCGTCCAGCATGGCACGGGTCGCTCACCGGTGAAGGTGACGCTTGAGGCCTGTGACCACAGCCTTTCGTTCAGCGTACACAACATGGGTAAAGCGATTCCCGAAGACGTGCTGCCCTTTATCTTCAACCCCATGGGCCGTTATTCGCCGCAATCCTCAGAGGACAACGGCCCCTACGCAAGCCTGGGCCTCGGGCTGTTTATCGTTGATCAGATCGTTAACGCGCACGAGGGCTATATCAACGTATCTTCGGATGCGGAGGCGGGTACCTCGTTTAACGTCGCTATCCCGCTCAGTTCCACCTCCGCCCACCCCAAGTGGAGACGTCACAGAGAAGAGGCCTCCGTGCCCGCGGTTTGGAGTACCAAGTAAGCGCGATACAGGTGTCGGGAGCCGGCCGGCTACTCGCCGAAGCCAATGATCGCTTTGGTTTCAAGGTACTCTTCAAAACCCTGTACACCGTACTCACGACCGTTGCCCGAACGCTTATAGCCGCCGAAAGGCGCCATCGGGTTCCAGGCGGGATAGTTCAGTAGCACTTGCCCGGCACGAATGCGCGAGGCAACGGCGCGCGCCAGGTTCAAGTCCTGCGCTTGAACATGTGCACCGAGCCCATAGACCGTATCGTTGGCGATAGCGACGGCCTCATCCACCGTCTCGTACGCGATGATGCATAACACCGGGCCGAATATTTCCTCTTGGGCAATACGCATGGCGCAGCTCACATCGGAGAACACCGTGGGCTGGGTGTAGAAGCCCTTTTCAAAGCCGGCCACGCGTCCTGGCCCGCCGCACAGCAGCTTTGCGCCTTCGGCGATGCCTGCTTCGATCATGGCCTGAACGCGATTGAATTGAGCCTCGTTGGCAATCGGGCCCAGTTGCGTCGCTTCCGATTGCGGGTCGCCGACGATGATTGCATTCGCGGTGGCGGCAGCCAGTGATTCGACTTCCGCCAAGCGGCTCCTTGGCACAATCATCCTGGTCGGCGCGCTGCAAGATTGCCCCACGTTGCGAAACGCCGACATCACGCCCAGCGGCACCGCTTTGGCAAAGTCGGCGTCCGGCAGCAGAATGTTCGGCGACTTGCCGCCCAGCTCCTGGGTGACGCGTTTAACGGTGGGGGCAGCGGCCTGCGCCACCAGCGCGCCTGCGCGGTTTGAACCGGTAATTGAAATCATATCGATATCAGGGTGCGCCGCCATGGCGGCGCCCACCTCATGCCCGCTTCCGTTCACCAGGTTAAAGACCCCGGGCGGCAGGCCGGCGTCGTGCAACAGTTGTGCAAACAGCAGCGCGCTCAGGGGCGACAGTTCGCTGGGTTTCAACACCACAGTGCAGCCGGCGGCGAGCGCCGGAGCGACCTTGGCGGTGATCTGATACAGCGGCCAGTTCCACGGGGTGATGAGGCCGCACACGCCGATGGCTTCGCGTTCAATCGCGGTGCCGTTTTCAACCGTCTGAAAGCGATAGCTGGACAGCACGTCACGGGCGACCCGCACGTGTTCGGCCGCCAGCGGTACTTGCATCGACCGCGCAAAACTTATCGCGGCGCCCATTTCCAGCGAGAGGGCTTGGGCGAGCGTTTCCTTTCGCTCAAGGATCAGCTCGTGGATTTTGCCGAGCACCTGCGCACGTGACGCCGGGGACGTCGCTGACCAACCCGGCAATGCGGCACGCGCAGCGGCGACCGCACGATCAACATCCTCGGCAGACCCGCGTGCAACCTCGGCAACCACTGTTTCAGTGGCCGGATTGACCACCGGCAGGCTCGCCGGGACGGCAGGCGCGCACCAGCGCCCATTGATGTAAAACAGGCGCGAGGTGTGCGGATCAACGCTGTAGCTATTCGAAGAGTGTGTGGTCATCCAACGAGCTCCCTGGAGCGGTAATAGGCGCTGCGACGGGCACGGCCCTAGCGTGTGGTTACGCTAGCAAAACGGCCCAGTTCAAAGATGCCGTTGTTGCCGCCTGCAAGGAATAATCTGCTGAATCCGCCAGGTTGGCCGCGCATCTTGCGTGGCTTCAGCCGATGGCTTGGGTCACCAGCGCAAACTGCTGGATCCCCTCGCGTGATTGCGGGGGCACACCCAACACCATTCTGGGCGCTCGATCAACACAAGGCAGGCCCAGGCTTTCCAGCCACTCGGCCAAGCCGCAATCGGCGAGGATGTCGAAGCGCACAAAGGCGCCAGGGATCATGCGCAGCGCGTGGGTAATCAGCTGTTGAGCCTGCTGCAGATTCTGCGCAACCACCGGGCCGACGATATGGCCGCGCCCAAATCGGCGAAGCAGAGCGCACCCGGTCAGCTGCCCGTTTACCTCGATACCCACCACGTGCTCGGCCGCCGGCAGCAAGTCCTTGAGGACGGCGCTGCGGTCCAGGCCACTGCCCGCGTTGGCCAGCTCGATCAGCGTTGGGTAATCGGCCAGGCTTAACACCCGGCACTGCGCGTGCTTGACCAGAGGCATGGGCGCGGGTGTCTGCGGCACGCCCTGGTGTTGCTGGATTCGCGCGAAATCCACGAAGCCCATGCTGGCATACAGCGGCGCGCCGGACTCAGTGGCGTTGAGGATCGGCGTGCGGGGCGCGGCAGCCTCCAGGCACAGGTTCATCAGGCGGCGCCCGATGCCTTTGCCCTGATGCTGATCGCTCACGATCACCAAGCCGATGGAGGAATAGGCGCCCTGATGACAGGCAAACGCCACGCCCACCAATTCGCCGTCCTGCTCGGCAACGAAGCCTACGGAGGTGCGCTGCACCATGGCCCAATCCTCTTCTCGGTGAGGCCACTTCAGGTGCACCGACAGCGCATGCGCCGCCGGCATGTCGGACGCGGTGGCGGGGCGATAAACCGTAGCGAGGCTCATATGAGTTTTCCTGTCGAGAGGGCACTGGTCGCCATAGGCAGGGCAACCGATGGTTGAGTGAAGCGGCGGATATCAAACGGGCTGATCAAGGTGTTGGTGCTGCCGGTGCTGATCAGTTCGGCCATCACATCGCCGACGCCAGGCCCCAGCTGGAAACCATGGCCGCAAAAACCAAAGGCATAAAACAGCCCGTCCACGGCGCCGCTCGGGCCCATCACCGGCAAGGAGTCCGGCGTATAGCTCTCGATGCCGCTCCACACGCGGATGATGTTCAGCTTCTCGGCGCCGGGTAGCAGCCGCTTCATTTGCCGCATCTGGTTGAGCAGGCTTTCCGGTTTGAAATACGCCCGTCGGTTGAGCATGTCTGGTGTGCAGCGGTTACCGCCACCGATGATGATGTTGCCGCGCGGGATCTGGCGAAAATAGATCACCTCTTCCTTGATCTTGGTAAACACCCCGATCACGGTCGGCAACGCGTACGGCACCGGCTCAGTCACCGACATCTGCGGGCCGTTGGGCTCCAGCGGCACCGCCTCGCCGAAACGCTCGGCAAGCTTTGCCGCCCAGGCCCCGGCAGTGATCAGCAGTTGGTCGGCGACGAAGTGCTGGCCGTCGGTGGTGGTGACGTGAAATGCGTCGTTGACCTTTTGCACATCGGCAACTTCAGTACGCTCTTCGATGCGCGCACCGAGCCGACGCGCCGCACGCGCAAACGCTGGCGCCGCCAGCCGAGGGTTGGCGTGACCATCGTGGGGCGCATAGGAGCCGCCCTTGACCTCCGGGCCCAGAAAGCCAAAACGTCGGTGCAGTTCGGCGCCCCGATAGATCTTCAAGTCCAGCTGCGCGGCCTCCGGTGCGGCGGCGTAGGCTTCCAGTTCAGCAATCTCATCCTCGCGATAACACACGCGCATGTGCCCGCTGGCGATGAATTCGAGGTCATCGTCAATCAGCTCCGGCAGGCGTTTCCACAACGCCCAGGAGCGGTTGGCCAGCTCCAGTTGCCCCAGGTAGCGGCCCTGGCGTCGCACGTTGCCAAAGTTCACGCCGCTGGCGTACTGACCAATCTGGTCGCGCTCCAGCAGCGTGACCGAGCAGCCGCGCCGGCGCAGAAAAAACGCTGAAGAGGCGCCCATGACGCCGCCTCCGATTACCAACACATCACTTTTTTGGATATTCATAACGACTCCGCTGAATTACCAGCCATGCAGGCGGCTCCAGGTGTGCACCAAACCCTCGGCATCCAGGGCGTGGTAGTCCGGAAATTGCGCGCCGGTGGCACAGGCGTGATTGGGCAGGATGCGCAAACGGCTGCCAATCGGGAAGCGCGCGACAACGTCGGCCGTGTCGGCGGCGCCCAGGGTGATGATGCCATGTTCCTGGTTGGCGCCAGTGACCCGTGCGCCGTCAATCCAGTCGCCGGCTTCATTGCACACTTGGCCGTAGCCGAAGTCCTGGCGCTGACGCTGCGTGCCGCGGTCGCGACTCATGGCCATCCAGCCGGCGTCGGTGATGATCCAGCCTTTATCCGGTTGATGGCCGATGACGGTGGTCAGCACGCTCAGCGCCAATTCGTCTGCCTGGCACACGCCGATGTTGTGCATCACCAGGTCGAAGAACACATAGACGCCTGCGCGCACCTCCGTCACACCCTCAAGGTTCAGCACCGAGAGCGCAGTGGGTGTGGAGCCGATGCTGACGTCGGGGCACGCCAACCCGGCCTCGCGAATGCGCTGCGCGGCGCGCACGCACAGCGCGCGTTCCTGTTCAGCCAGTGCTTGCAGGGCTTGCAGCGTATCCAGGTCATAACTGGACCCCGCGTGGGTCATCACACCACGCAGTCGCATACCGCCGTCGCTAAGGATGCGCGCAACCTCTATGAGGGCGCCGTCGTCGGCGGCCAGGCCTGAGCGATGGCCGTCGCAGTCAATTTCAATCCATACCTCAAAGCACGCGTCGTGAAGCCTGGCGAAGGCCACGATCGCTTGGGCGCCGACCACGCTGTCGGTGAGCACGCTGAGGTGGCAGCCCTCACGCATGAGCGCCAGGGCTTGAGGCAGCTTGGCCGGCGCCAGCGCCACGGCGTAAAACACATCGAGGATGCCGTGCGTGAAGCAATGCTGCGCTTCCTTGAGGGTGGAAACCGTCACGCCGCTGGCGCCTGCGGCCATCTGTGCGTTGATCACCGGCAGGCACTTGCTGGTTTTGATGTGCGGGCGCAAGCGCACGCCGAGGGTGTCCATGCGCTGCTGCATGCGCTGGATATTGCGCTGCATTCGCGGCACATCGACTAACGCTACAGGCGTATCGAGGGGGGCAATCGGCGTGGACATGATGGCACTCGAGTGGCTGGGTATGGGCTGCACTCTACTCAGCAATCCTTAAGGTGTGGTTCAATTAAAGCTCATCAATCATTAAGTAAAATTGAATGATCTCCATCGAAGACTTGCGCCTCGCCGTCACGCTTGCCCGCTCTGAATCACTCAGTGCTGCCGCCAGAGCCCTGAACGTGTCGCCGCCCGCGCTCTCCATGCGCCTGCGCAAGCTCGAAGGGCAACTGGGGCTGACGCTGGCCAATCGCGACGCCCGGCGCCTGAGCCTTACCGCTGAAGGCGAACGGTTTTCGCGAGAAAGCGCAGTCTTGCTCGATCAGTTGGAGGCGCTTGGAGAGTCGTTCACGCAAAAAGACGAAAGGCTGGTGGGAACCTTGCGGTTGGCGGCGCCGTTTGGTTATGGCCGACAGCGGATCGCGCCGTTGCTGGCACGTTTTGCAAAATTGCACCCACAGGTGTGCCTGCAGTTGGATTTACGCGAGACACCCTGGCCCGACCGCCATGACAGCGACGCGGTGATTCACATCGGTCATCTGAATGACAGCCTGTGGACCGCCCGACAACTTACGCCCAACGAGCGATGGTTATGCGCCAGCCCGGCGTATTTGCAAGAACACGGCGAGCCGTCGACGCCCGAGGAACTGGCTTCGCACCGCTGCATTTGCATTCGTGAAAACGATGAGGACGTAACCTTGTGGCACCTGCGAAAGGGGCAGGGGCGCAAGACCCTGCGCATAGAGCCCGCCTTGTTGAGTAACGACGGAAGCGTCGCCCGGCGCTGGGCCGAGCAAGGCTTGGGGTTGGTTTTGCGTTCGCAATGGGATGTCAGTGACGCCCTTGCCAACGGCAGCCTGGTACGCGTGTTGGCGCCGTGGAGTTTCGACAGCGCACCGATCAACCTGTTGGTGCCTTCGCGCAAACTTCGCAGCCCGCGCGTGCAGGCGTTGGTGGCCTTTCTGGAAGACAGCTTGAAAACCTGAACCCAGGGCCGTGTACTTGCGGTTTCGCCCCTCTGCAGTTCACTGCACGGCGTAAATCTTGCGCACATACACCGTGCTGGTCCAGGCGCACGGTGCGCCTTTTGCCACAAATACGGTGTCACCGGTGCTCACGGTCACATCGGTGCCCTCGGCGTCCCGCAGTGTCACGGCGCCCTCCAGCAGATGCATCAATTCATGCAGCTTGTGCGGGCGACCGTGGCGGGCGTAGGGCGTCGAGTCCCACAGGCCCACTCGCAGCTCGGTCACGGGGTCGTCGAACAGGTTGAGGGCGCGGCACTGCGGCGCCGGGCCGATCAGGATCGCAGGTTCCGGCGCGGCGGAGGGGTTCAATAAGCTGTGCCCAACCATCAGCGTCAGGCCTGGCCGCGCGGGGGCGCCGGGCTGGTCAACGGCGCAGAATGCCCATTGGCTGCCCACAGTTGCCTGCAGCGTGAGGCGCGTGCCACGGCCAATGACTGCGCTGCCACCCACGCCCAGGTCCAGGCTTTGTTCGGCGGTATGCAACACCACATTGCCGGCGTGGACCACCAGCGTCTCGCTGTGTGGAAAATCGTCGACGGTGACTTCGCCGCTGAACCCTACAAGTCCTGCGGACACGCCGTCAGTTCCGAGCCAGGCGAGTTGGCGGGTGTCTGCAAAGGGGTCCAGCGGGCTCAGGGCGCCACGGTTGAACGGGGTGTCAACGCGGCTGCCGTCGGCGCGTGCCAACAGCAGAATTCGGGGAGAGGGCATGGGTAAGGCTCCGGATGAACAGTCAGCTGATTGCTTGGGTGATCAGGGCAAACGGGTGAACACCGCCGCTGGCCTGAGGCGGTTTGCCCAGGGCCATTTGCGCGACGGTGTCGATGTGTTTGAGGCCGTTGTGTTCGAGCCAGTCGCTGAGGCCGCAATCGGCAGGAATGTCGATGCGAACAAAGGCATCCGGCACCTGCGCCAGTAACACGCCAATCAGGTGTTTGGCCTGGTTCAGGTCCTCGGCGACTACCGGGCCGATGCAGCGCCCACGCCCAAACGGGCGCAGCAATGCGAAGCCGCGTAACTGGCCATCGCGCTCAATACCCACGGCATGCTCCACCTGCAGGTCGCGCAGGACCTCGCTGCGGTCCAGGCCGCTGGCGGCCTTGGCGAGCGCGAGCAGGGCGGTGTGATCATCGGCGTGCAACGCTCGGCAGGTTTCACCTTCACCCAGGTCCGGCAAGGCCGGTACCTGCGCCTGCCCTTGATGCTGTTGCACCCGTCCGAATTCGACAAACCCTTGGCTGGCATACAGCGGCGCACCGGCGAGGGTCGCGTTGAGAAGTGGCGTACGCGACTGGCACGCCTCAAGCGCGTGTTCCATTAGCCGGCGACCGATTCCCTGGCCCTGGTAATCATTGCTGACGATCACCAGGCCAATGGTTGCGTAGTCGCCCTGGGGGCAGGTGAACGCGCTGCCGATCAGACGCTCGCCGTCCAGCACTACGAAACCGTCGCTGACGCGCTGCAGCATGGCCCAGTCTTCCAGGCGATGCGGCCATTTAAGCTGCACCGACAACGCATGGGCGGCCGGCAGGTCGGCGCGGGTCATCGGACGGTAGACATAAGCGGGGTGTGGCAGTGCGGACATGGCGAGGCTCCGGAGTGCAGTGTGGGCAAGGGGTGCAGGTCACATTAATGCCTGTATCGCACCTGCATTCAGGGCTGGCAATAGGGCGCGGGTGATTCGGTAGATTTGGTGGGCAGAGGGGTGGAAGGCCATAGTTACTGCTTAATTTCGGGGATGGGCCGGTAGCAAATGCCAGGCGCTTTTTTCGACGGCGCAGGTTGTGCTTGCGCTGCTGTATCGCGCCCCACAGGTTCTGCCGCCGCGAACCCTTATCCTTAAGCCTTCCCACCGCAAAAGCCCCGTAAAAGCGCACAAACAAAGGCTCTGCCCAAGCCTGGCGCGCACCGCAAACTCTGCTGAGGCCAGCCACCAAAACGGTGGTTTGTATTGAGTGCAGGTCGTTTTAGACGTCATATGCTGATTTCACAGTGGTGTAATGAAGCTGTGCTGCAACGAGGCCGACGCGCCGCCAGGGCAGCGAACGCTTGTCACCTTCAACTGACTTCAGGACCGCACTCAATGAGCTTTCTTCGTCCCAAATTCATTACGTTCGATTGCTACGGCACGCTGACCAACTTCCATATGGGCACCATGACCCGCGAACTCTTCGCAGACCGCATCACTCCCGAGCACATGGACCAGTTCGTCAAAGACTTTTCCGCCTACCGCCTCGACCAGGTCATGGGCGACTGGCGCCCATACGATGAAATCCTCAAGACCGCCCTGGCCCGCACATGCAAGCGTTGGGGTATCGACTATCGCGAAGAAGGCCAGCTGTATTACGACGCCGTGCCAACGTGGGGCCCGCATGCCGATGTACCGGCGGGCCTGTCGAAAATTGCCGACAAAATTCCGCTGGTGATTTTCTCCAATGCCATGGACAGTCAAATCATGTCCAACGTCGACAAGCTCGGCGCGCCTTTCCACAAGGTCTTCACCGCCCAACAGGCCCAAGCCTACAAACCGCGTCTGGCGGCGTTTGAATTCATGCTCGACAACCTCGGGTGCGGTCCGGAAGACATCTTGCATGTGTCTTCCAGCTTCCGTTATGACCTGATGCCAGCGCATGACATGAAGATCAAGCACAAGGCGTTCGTTGCCCGTGGTCACGAAGTACCGGCCAACGCGTTTTACGGCTACCAGCAGATCACCGACATCGGTGGGTTGCCAGCATTGGTCGGTCTGTAACAGCACACCTGGGAGTAAGACATGGGCAGTGAATCCTATTGGCTCGACACTGCACCGGCATTCACCGGTGCGCAGCTGGGCGACTTGCCCAAGCAGGTCGACGTGGCTGTGGTCGGCGGTGGGTTCACCGGCCTCGCGGCGGCTCGCGCCCTGGCGCTTAAAGGCGCCAGCGTGGTGGTGCTGGACGCCGGGCGAGTGATAGGCGAAGCCTCGGGGCGCAACGGTGGGCAGTGCAACACCGGGGTGGCCCAAGACTACGCCGGCTTGTACGCCAGCCTCGGTGCCGACAAGGCCCGCGCTTATTACCAGGCCTATGAAAACGCGGTGCAAACGGTGGTTTCGCTGGTGGAGCAGGAAGCGATTGCCTGTGACCTGGTGCGCAATGGCAAGCTCAAACTGGCGGCCAAGCCCCTGCATTACGAGGGCCTGGCTCGAACCTGCGAGTTGATTCGGCAGGAGGTCGATGCCGACGTCGAGTTGCTCAGCGCCGAGCAAACCCGCGCAGAGGTGCGCTCGGCGCAATTCCATGGTGGTTTGCTGCAACGTAACGGCGTGCAGATGCACGTCGGGCGTTTTGGTGTGGGGCTGGCAGAAGCCGCGGCACGGCGTGGCGCGATGATCTACGAACACACCGAGGTCAAAGACTGGAAGGCCCAGGCGGGCGGCTATCACGTCAATACCGCCAGGGGTTCGCTGCACGCCGGTCAAGTGTTGCTGGCGACCGGTGCTTGCCAGCATGGCGACCTGGGTTGGTATCGCCGGCGGATCGTGCCGGTTGGCAGCTTTGTCATCGCCACCGAAGTATTGCCTCAGGCACTCATCGACCAATTGCTGCCCCAGCGGCGCGCCTATGTAACCAGCCGCATGATCGGCAACTACTTTCGCCTGACCCCGGACAATCGCCTGCTGTTTGGCGGGCGTGCGCGGTTTGCGATGTCCGACAGCGTCTCCGATGCCAAGAGCGGCAAGGTGCTGCAGGCCGCGATGCTGAACATGTTCCCGCAGTTGGCGCACGTGAAAATCGACTACTGCTGGGGCGGCCTGGTGGACATGACGTCCGACCGCTTGCCGCGCGCCGGCCAGCACGACGGGGTATTCCACTCCATGGGCTACAGCGGCCATGGCGTGCAGATGTCGGTGCACATGGGGCAAGTGATGGCCGAGGTCATGGCGGGCAATGCCGCCGCCAACCCGTGGCGTGAACTCGAGTGGCCGGCTATTCCCGGGCATTTCGGCAAACCCTGGTTCCTGCCGTTCGTGGGCGCCTATTACCGGTTCCAGGACTATCTGCACTGAGTTGCCGTTGTTGCGTCACCGTCGTTTGCGTTTCCAGTACGCTCCGGACATCCGTGAGCACTCGATTCTTCCGATTATCGACAGGTAGCCTTGATATGACTGATAACAAAAACACACCCGAGCTCATTTCCGGCCAGGAAAGCCTGCGGGTCTTCGAAAGTCTCAACCGTGGCATGTCACGCCGCAATGCCCTGCAAATGCTCGGCGTTGCCGGTGTGGCCGCCGCCGGTGCCGGCAGCCTGTTCGGCAGCGCGGGCAAATTGTTCGCTGACGAAGCGGCCGCTGAAGGCAAAGGCAAGCCAGGCGGCAAGATCCGTGTCGCCGGCATGTCCAGCTCCACCGCCGATACGCTGGACCCGGCCAAGGGCGCGCTGTCGACCGACTATGCGCGCCATTACATGTTCTACAACGGCCTGACGCGTTTTGATAAGCACCTGGTGCCGCAGCTGGAGCTGGCCGAGCGTATCGACAACGTCGACGCCACCCTCTGGACCATCACGTTGCGCAAAGGCGTGACCTTCCACAATGGCAAGGCCCTGAGCGCCGCCGACGTGGTGTTCTCACTCAACCGGCACAAAGACCCGCTCACCGGCTCGAAAGTCATGCCGTTGATGGAGCAAATCGTCGAGGTCAAGGCCAGCGGGCCGAACGAAGTGCAGATTCGCCTCAGCGCGCCCAACGCCGAACTGCCGTCGATCCTGGCGGTGTCGCACCTGCTGATCGTCCCCGAGGGCACCACCGACTTCAACAAAGGCATCGGCACCGGGCCGTTTACCGTAGGGGAATTCAAGCCGGGCGTGCGCTCGATTGCCGTGCGCAACAAGAACTACTGGAAACCGGGCCTGCCGTACCTCGACGAAATCGAATTCATCGCGATTGCCGACGAACCGTCGCGGGTCAATGCACTGCTCTCGGGCGACGTGCACATGATCAACGAGGTCAACCCGCGCTCTACCGATCGTATTGGCAAGAGTGCCAAGCACCGGGTCGTCGACGCGCCGTCGGGCAACTACACTGACTTGATTATTCGCCAGGACCAGTTGCCAGGCAAAAGCCCGGAATTCACCCAGGCCATGAAGCTGCTGCTGGACCGCGAACAGGTCAAGTCCGCCGTGTTTCGCGGGTTCGCCGTGGTCGGCAATGATCACCCGATTGCGCCGGGTTCCCGCTACTTCAACACCGACTTGCCGCAGACGGTCTATGACCCGGAAAAAGCCAAATTCCTGTTGAAAAAAGCCGGTATGGAAAGCATCACCATGCCGCTCATGGCGTCGCCTGCGGCGACCGGTTCCGTGGACATTGCGGTGCTGTTGCAGCAATCGGCGAAAGAGGCCGGGCTCAAGCTTGACGTCAACCGCCTGCCCGCAGACGGCTATTGGTCCAACCACTGGATGAAGCACCCGCTGAGCTTCGGCAACATCAACCCGCGGCCGAACGCCGACGTGATGTTCTCGCAGTTCTTCCAGTCCAAGGCGCCGTGGAACGAGTCCGGCTGGCAGAACGATCAGTTCGACCAACTGCTGATGCTCGCCCGTGGCGAAACCGATGACGCCAAGCGCGCCAAAATGTACGCCGACATGCAGACCCTGGTGCACGACCACTGCGGTATCGGCGTGCCGGTGTTCATCAGCAACATTGACGGCGTCGACCAGCGCGTCAAAGGCTACGACACCAACCCGTTGGGCGGTTTCATGGGCTACATGTTCGCCGAGCAGGTGTGGCTGGACGCTTGAGGAGGGCAGCGCGATGAATAGCAATACACTGTGGTTGATCGGCCGGCGCTTCGGCGCCGGGGTCGTGACTTTGTTGATAGTGTCCATGGTCGTGTTTGCGATCACGGCCGTGCTGCCGGGGGACGCGGCGCAACAATCCCTCGGCCAGTTCGCGACCCCGGAACAGGTGGCGGCATTGCGCCTGAAGCTGGGGTTGGACCAACCCGGTGTGTTGCGGTATTTGCACTGGCTGATGAGCCTGCTCACTGGCGACTTGGGCGTGTCGGTGTCCAACGCCATGCCGGTGGGTGAATTGATGGCGGGCAGGGTGCCCAACACCCTGATGCTGGCCGGCGCTACAGCGCTGGTGTCGGTGCCGGTGGCGTTGATACTCGGTATCGGTTCGGCCATGGGCCGGGGCGGGCGCATCGACAGTTGCCTGAGCTTTATCACCCTGGCGATGGTCGCGGTGCCGGAGTTTCTGGTGGCAACCCTGGCGGTGCTGATTTTTGCGGTCAACCTCGGCTGGCTGTCAGCACTGTCTTACGCCAGTGACATCACCTCACCGCTGCAATTTCTGCGCACCTACGCGTTGCCGGTGATGACGCTGTGCTGCGTGATCGTCGCGCAAATGGCGCGCATGACCCGCGCCGCCGTGATCGACCAACTCGACAGCCCCTATGTGGAAATGGCACGGCTCAAAGGTGTCAGCCCGATACGCATCGTGCTGCGCCATGCCTTGCCCAACGCCATCGGGCCGATTGCCAACGCCATCGCCCTGAGCCTGTCGTACCTGTTGGGCGGGGTGGTGATTGTCGAAACCATCTTCAACTACCCCGGCATCGCCAGCTTGATGGTCGATGCCGTGACCAACCGCGACATGGCGCTGGTGCAAGCGTGCACCATGTTGTTCTGCGCGGCCTACCTGGGGTTGGTGCTGCTCGCCGACCTGTGCGCAATCCTGTCCAACCCGAGGCTGAGAAACCAATGAACAACCTCATTGCGAAATCCAAGCCTCTGTCGTCCGCCCTGGCACTCGCCAAAGTCTCCAGCGGCCCGTCATGGCTGGGCCTGCTCGGCGCCGTGGTGTGCGTGGTGTGGTTGCTGGTGGCGCTGTTCGGCCCCTGGCTGGCGCCGCACCCGGTGGGTGAAGTGGTGTCCGATAACATCTTCGAAGGCTTCAGCCTTACGCACCCTTTCGGCACCGATTACCTGGGCCGCGACATGCTCAGCCGCGTGTTGGTGGGCGCACGGTTTACGGTTGGGCTGGCGCTGGTCGCGGCGTTGTTGGCCAGTACCTTCGGCACCGGCTGTGCGCTGTTGTCGGTGGTATCGCCCAAATGGCTGGACGAAATCATCAGCCGCATCATGGACGCCTTTATTTCGATCCCGAGCAAAATGCTCGCATTGATCATGGTCTCCGCCTTTGGTTCGTCCGTCACCTTGCTGATCTGCACCGCCGTCATCAGTTACATCCCGGGCTCGTTCCGCGTGGCCCGCAGCATGGCGGTGAACATTGAGGCACTGGAATACGTACAGGTGGCGCGCACTCGCGGCGAAGGCCGTTTGTACGTGGCGTGTATGGAAATCCTGCCGAATATGCTCAACCCGGTCTTGACTGACCTGGGCCTGCGCTTCGGCTACATCGTGTTGTTGCTCAGTGGCATGAGTTTTCTCGGCCTCGGCGTGCAACCGCCCGATGCCGACCTCGGCTCGCTGGTGCGGGAAAATATCGGCGGCCTCAACCAGGGCGCGCTGGCCATCATCATTCCGGCGCTGGCCATTGGCACGCTGACCATCGGCGTGAATCTGTTGATCGACTACCTGTCTTCACGACGTAGTCGACGCACGGGAGGCCATTGAAATGAGCGAATTGATTCGCGTCGAAAACCTGCGCGTCGTTGCTGGCGATGAGCGCGGCGAAGTGGAAATCGTCAAAGGCGTGAGCTTTTCCCTGGAAAAGGGTGAAGTGCTGGCGTTGATCGGCGAGTCCGGCTCGGGCAAGACCACCATCGCCCTGGCGCTGCTGGGCTACGCACGGCGTGGCTGTCGATTGGCCGGCGGGGTGGTGCAGGTCGGCGAACACGACATGCTCGCCTTGAGCGAAAAGCAACTGCAGGGCCTGCGCGGTAATCGCGTGTCCTACATCGCCCAAAGCGCCGCCGCTGCCTTTAACCCGGCCAAAAAGCTCCTTGACCAAGTGGTGGAGGGCGCGTTGATTCATGGCCTGGGCACGCGGGCCGAGCTGGAAGCCAAGGCCATCGGCTTGTTCCGTGACCTGGCCTTGCCCAACCCCGAGCGCATTGGCCGACGCTACCCGCACCAAGTCTCCGGCGGGCAACTGCAACGGGTGATGGCGGCGATGGCGCTGATCAGCGATCCCTTGCTGGTGGTGCTGGATGAACCGACCACGGCGCTAGACGTGACCACCCAAATCGATGTGCTGCGTGCATTCAAACGCGTGGTGCGTGAACGTGGCGCAACGGCTGTTTATGTGTCCCACGACTTGGCCGTGGTCGCGCAAATGGCCGACCAGATTGTGGTGCTCAACGGCGGGCAGATCCTCGAACAGAGCGCCACCGCGCCGCTGCTGAAGAACCCCGCCCACGACTACACCCGCAGCCTGCTGGCCGCCGCGCGACCGGACACCAACATTCGCCCGCCCTGCGGAATTGCCGAAGACGTGCCGCTGCTGACCATCAGCGGCCTCACCGCCGGCTACGGCAACAAGAACATGCACGGCATGCCCGCCATTCGGGTGCTGGAAGACATCGACCTGACCGTGCGGCGTGGCCAGGCCATCGGCGTGATCGGTGAGTCGGGCTCCGGCAAATCCACCCTGGCGCGTGTGGTGGCCGGGTTGCTGACCCCAGCCCTCGGCGGGCTGACGTTTGACGGCCAGCCGCTGGGCGGCAGCCTGCCCGAGCGCACCCCGGAACAATTCCGGCGCATCCAGATGGTGTTTCAGAACGCCGACACCGCCCTTAACCCCATGCACAGCGTGGCGACTATTCTCAGCCGCCCGCTGAAAATGTACTTCGGCCTTAAAGGCGCGGCGCTACAGGCGCGCATTGGCGAACTGCTCGACCTGGTGCGCCTGCCGCGCAACTTGGCTGAACGCCGCCCTAATGAACTTTCCGGCGGGCAAAAACAGCGCGTCAACCTGGCCCGCGCACTGGCGGCCAAGCCCGATTTGATCCTGTGCGATGAAGTCACCTCGGCCCTCGACACGGTGGTCGGCGCGGCGATCCTCGAACTGCTGCGCGACCTGCGCCAGCAACTGGGCGTGTCCTACCTGTTTATCAGCCACGACATCTCCACCGTGCGCGCGCTGTGCGATGACATTGTGGTGATGTACAGCGGCCACAAGGTGCAGGCCGGCAGCCGCCAGTCGTTTGCCGAGCCGCCGTTCCATCCGTATACCGACCTGCTGATCCACTCAGTACCTGAATTGCGCCAGGGCTGGCTGGAAAGCTGCGGCACCACCTGCGCCACACTGCCGACGCTCGGCGAGCGGGCCAACGTGCTGGAGTTGTGTACCTTTCTCGATCGCTGCCCGGTGCGCGTCGACGGCCTGTGCAATCGCACCGCGCCAAGCCGCCGCACCCTCGACAACGGCAGTGAAATCCTCTGCCACCACGACAGCGCCCGCTTGCTGAAAACCCAGCAGGGCGTCACGACCATGACTTTGGGAGCCTATGCATGAAGGGGCGTTTTGTGAGGCTGGCCGAACAGGGCCGGCCGACGGTCAGCCTGACCGTGGATGGCGCACCCATCCAGGCGTTGCAGGGCGATACCCTGATGGTCGCCGTGCTGACCCACGGCAATGCGCTGCGCCAATCGGAGTTCGACAGCGGGCGCCGCGCCGGTTTTTGCCTGATGGGCGCGTGCCAGGATTGCTGGGTATGGACCCGCAGCGGCGAACGCCTGCGCGCCTGTTCCAATGAGGTCCGCGAGGGCCTGGACATTGTTACCACACAACCGGAGGCGACATGGCCACTGCACGGGTAGTCATTGTGGGCGCCGGGCCGGCGGGGGTTCGCTGCGCCGAAACCTTGCTGGCGGCCGGTATCAAACCGATCCTTATCGATGAAAACCGCCGCGACGGCGGGCAGATCTACCGTCGCCAGCCTGACGGCTTTACCCGCGATTACACCACCTTGTACGGCACTGAAGCCGCCAAGGCCCAGCACCTGCACCAGAGTTTCGACCGCCTGCGCGGCGCCATCGACTACCGCCCCGACACCCTGGTGTGGAACCTCACGCCGGGCCAGTTGTGCTGCGCGAGCCAGGGCCGCCACAGCACAGTGGATTACGACGCGCTGATCCTCTGCACCGGCGCCACCGACCGCTTGATGCCCATCGAGGGCTGGCAACTGGCAGGTACCTACAGCCTGGGCGGGGCGCAAATTGCCTTGAAAAATCAGGCCGTGTCGATCGGCCATCGCGTGGTGTTCATGGGCAGCGGGCCATTGCTGTATCTGGTCGCCAGCCAATACGTCAAAGCCGGTGCCGACGTGGCGGCGGTGCTTGATACATCGCCGTTGAGCCTGCGCATCAAGGCCTTGCCCAAGCTGCTGGCGCGGCCCGGTTTGCTGTTCACCGGGATCAAACTGCTGGCGCAACTGTACCGGGCCAGGGTCGCGGTGCACCTGGGGATCAAGCCGCTGCACATCATGGGCGACGCAGCCAATGGCGTGATGGGCGTGCGGTTCAGCACGGGCAGCGGGCGGGCCAGGACGGTGCAGGCCGATGCGGTGGCGCTGGGTTACCACTTGCGCCCGGAAACCCAACTGGGCGACCTGGCCGGGTGCGCCATGGCGTTTGATCACGCCTCCAGCCAATGGTGGCTGGCCACCGATGAGGCCGGGCGCACCTCGGTGAAGGGCGTGTATGCGGCCGGCGACGGTTCGAAAATTCGCGGTGCGGATGCTGCCGAACACGCCGGGCGCCTGGTGGCGTTGGCCCTGCTTGAAGATTTGAAGCAGCCGGTGGACAGCGTGTTGCGTGATCAACAACAGCAAGCGCTGGCAGTGATGGATCAATTTCGCCTGGGCCTGGCCGAGGCGTTCCCCTGGCCCAGCGAGCAAGCCAAGGCATTGCCGGACAGCGCCATCGTGTGCCGCTGCGAGATGATCAGCGCCGGTGAATTGCGCCGCACCGTCAACGAGAAGGGCGCCTGCGAAGTCAACCGCGCCAAGGCGTTCAGCCGGGTGGGCATGGGCCGCTGTCAGGGGCGGTATTGCTCCCAGGCGGGTGCCGAAGTGATTGCCGCCGCCGCAGGCGTGCACGTGCAAGAGGTCGGTCGCCAGCGCGGCCAGGCACCGGTTAAACCCTTGTCGATGCTGACCGAGGAGGTTTCGCCATGAGCGTACAGAAAGCTGATGTAGTGATCGTCGGTGGCGGCCTGATGGGCTCGGCCGCCGCGTTTTTCCTGCGGCGTCGCGGACAGTCGGTGATCCTGCTTGAGCGTGACCAGATTGGCCAATACGCCAGCGGTGTGAACTTTGGCAACGTGCGCCGGCAAGGGCGTTTTCTGGGGCAACTGGCCCTGGCCAACCGCTCGTGGGCGCTGTGGAAACGCCTGCCGGAGTTGATCGACGATGACCTCGAATTCATCGCCAGCGGGCACATGCGCGTGTGTTATCGCGAGGACGAAATCGCTGAACTCGAGGCCTACGCCGCTGCGCCCGAAGCGGCGCAACTGGATTTGAAAATCTATCGCGGCGACGAGCTGCGCCAACGTTTCGGCTTCCTTGGCCCGGACGTCAAGGGCGGCTCCTACGCGCCCCACGATGGCCACGCCAACCCGCGCCTGGCGGCACCCGCGTTTGCGCGCGCGGCGAGGCGCCTTGGCGCGCGCATCGAAGAGCGCACAGAGGTGGCCGGGGTACACAAAGCCGGCGGGGATTTTCATGTCACCACCACCGACGGCCGCGAATTTCAGGCCGCGCAGTTACTGATCACCGCCGGTGCCTGGGGCCAGAAACTCTCGGCACAGTTCGGCGAGCCAGTGCCGCTGGACACCCACGGCCCGCAGATGGCGGTGACTGAGCCGGTGCCCTACGCCTTGCCGACCGTGATCGGCGTGTACACCAAGATCCCGGAGGAGGTGATTTACTTCCGCCAGATTCCCCGGGGCAATATCGTGATTGGCGGGGGTTATCGCAGCAAACCCGACATGCACACCCGCCGCGCTCAGGTCGAGCCGCGCAGCATCCTCAACCAGATCAACCAGATGCGCCGCCTGCTGCCGGGCGTCGGCAACCTCAGCATCATCCGCGTGTGGAGCGGCATCGAAGGCTACCTGCCGGACTCGTTGCCGATCATGGGCGCCAGTGGCACTGTCGACGGGCTGTTTTATGCCTTCGGTTTTTGCGGCCACGGCTTCCAGCTCGGCCCCGGCGTTGGCGATGTGATGGCTGAACTGCTCAGCACCGGCAGCACCAGCACGCCCATCGATGCCTTTTCCATCACCCGGTTTGCCCCTAGCGCTGCACAACGGAGCCAGGCCTCATGAAACCCCGCGTCCTCGAGATTCTAAAACGGCTGATGGCCTTCGAAACCGTGTCATCGGAGCCCAACATGGCCCTGATCGACTACGTGCGCGACCTGCTGCTGAGCAAGGGCATCGAGTCGCTGATCGTCAAAGACCCCAGCGGCAAGAAAGCCAACCTGTTCGCCAGCACCGGTCCGCGCGATCAGCCGGGTATTTTGTTGTCCGGGCACACCGACGTGGTGCCGGCGGCGGGCCAGGCGTGGACCTTTCCAGCCTTTGCCGCCACCGTGCAGGACGGGCGTATCTACGGGCGCGGTAGTTGCGACATGAAGGGCTTTATTGCCCTGGCCATCGACGCCATGCTCGACGCCGCCGATCACACGCTCAACCGCCCGCTGCAACTGGCGCTGTCCCATGATGAGGAAATCGGCTGCGTCGGCGTGCGGCGTTTGCTCGACGTGCTGCACCTGGCGCCGGTGCGCCCGTTTTTGTGCATGGTCGGCGAACCGACAAACATGCAGTTCGTGTTGGGCCACAAAGGCAAGGGCTCGTACCGCACCTATTGCCGAGGCCTGGAAGCGCATTCCTCGCTGGCGCCGCGTTCGGTCAACGCGATCCATGTCGCGTGCGACTTTATTAGCGCCCTGCGCGAGAGCCAGCAACAGTTGCAACGCCACGGCGCCCAGGACAATGACTACGACGTGCCCTACAGCACCGTGCATGTCGGCCAGATTGTCGGCGGCAAGGCGCTGAACATCGTGCCCAACCTGTGCACCCTGGATTTCGAGGTGCGTAACCTGCCGGCGGACGACCTGGATCAGTTCCTTGAGCAGATGCGCGAGCGGGCCGAGATCATCGTGCGCGAGGCGCAGAAGTTGTCCAGCGTGGCCGCCATCGACATCGAGACGGTTAACGTCTACCCCGGCCTCGACACGCACCCAAGTGTCGAAGCGGTGCGTTTCCTCAAACAATTTGCCGCGCCGGACACGGGCACCTCAAAGGTTTCGTTCGGCACCGAAGGCGGCCTGTTCAAGCAGCGCCTGGATGTGCCGGTGGTGGTGTGCGGGCCAGGTTCCATCGAGCAGGCGCACAAGCCGGACGAGTTTGTCGACATCAGCCAGATGGACGCCGGCGAGCGATTTTTGCAGGGCTTGCTGGGCTCATTGAAGGCGTAGCAGAGCCTGCCGTCCTGGGCTGAATTTCAGCACGGCACGCTGCTTCAACCGCGCTTTCGGCATCCTCGTTCGCAGCACCTCCCTAGACTTGGGTATGTCTCGGATCAGGACTCGACCATGCTCAAGAATCGCTTGCAAGACCCCAGCCTGCTGGCTGAACTCGCCTATGTGGATGGCCAGTGGATCGCCGCCGACAGCGGCGCTACCCTGGATGTACGTGATCCCGCCACCGGCCAGTTGCTCGCTCAAGTGCCGTCGATGGATGCGCTGGACACCCGCGCCGCCATCGAGGCCGCCGAACGTGCCTGGCCCGCCTGGCGCGCACGCCCTGCGGCGGAGCGTGCCGCGCTGCTGGAGCGCTGGTACCAGGCAATGATCGACAACCTCGACGACCTGGCGCTGATCATGACCTGTGAACAGGGCAAACCGCTGAGCGAGGCCAAAGGCGAAATTCGCTACGGTGCCGGTTTCGTCAAATGGTTCGCCGAGGAAGCACGCCGTGTCTACGGCGAAACCATGCCGGCGCCAAGCGGCGACCGTCGCCTGCTGACCCTCAAACAACCGGTGGGTGTGTGCGCTGCCATCACCCCGTGGAATTTCCCCAACGCGATGATCACCCGCAAGTGCGCACCCGCGCTGGCCGCCGGTTGCCCGATCATCGTCAAACCGTCCGACCTGACGCCGCTGTCGGCCCTGGCGCTGGCGGTACTGGCCGAGCGCGTTGGCATCCCGGCGGGTGTGTTCAATGTGCTTACCGGGCTGCCTGCCGGCATCGGCGCAGAGCTGACCGGCAACCCGGCGGTGCGCAAAATCTCCTTCACCGGCTCCACCGCCGTCGGCCGCCTGCTGATGCGCCAAAGCGCCGAGCACATCAAGCGCCTGAGCCTGGAGCTGGGCGGCAACGCACCGTTTATCGTGTTTGACGACGCCGACCTGGAACAGGCGGTGGCCGGCGTGATGCTCAGCAAGTTTCGCAACGCCGGGCAAACCTGCGTGTGCGCCAACCGGATTTTAGTGCAGGCGGGTATTTATGAACGTTTCGCCGCGCGCCTGGTGGAAGAGGTGGGCAAGCTCAATGTCGGTAACGGCCTGGAGGCAGGCGTGACCATTGGCCCGCTGATCAACCCTGCTGCTGTCAGCAAGGTCGCGCGCCATATCGACGACGCCCTGAGCCAGGGCGCTCGCCTGTTGTGCGGCGCGCTGCCTGCGGGCGACAGCCAGTTCGTGCAACCCACCGTGTTGGGTGAAGCCCATGCCGGCATGTTGCTCGCCAACGAAGAAACCTTCGGCCCGGTGGCGCCGCTGATGCGATTTACCGATGAAGCCGAGGCGCTGGCCCTGGCCAACGCCACCCCGTACGGCCTGGGCGCCTACTATTTCACCCAGGACCTCAAGCGCTCGTGGCGCTTTGGCGAAGCGTTGGAGTTCGGCATGGTCGGGCTCAATACCGGGATCATCTCGATGGAAGTCGCGCCCTTTGGCGGCATCAAACAGTCGGGCCTCGGTCGCGAAGGCAGCAAGTACGGCCTGGACGAATACCTTGAAGTCAAAGCCTTCCACATCGGCGGGTTGAACTGAATCTCGCGAGGCACGATCGATGAGCAAAGCATTCAGAATCGCCGCGATTGCCGGTGATGGCATTGGCAAGGAAGTATTGCCCGAAGGGCTGCGGGTGCTGGAACAGGCTGCGAAAACCTGGGACCTGAACCTGAGCATTGAAATACTCGACTGGGCCCACTGCGACTATTACCTGGAACACGGGCAGATGATGCCCGATGACTGGTTTGAACAGCTCAAGGGCTTCGACGCCATTTACTTCGGCGCCGTGGGCTGGCCGGAAAAAGTGCCGGACCATATTTCCTTGTGGGGTTCGCTGCTCAAGTTTCGCCGCGACTTTGACCAGTACGTGAATATCCGTCCGGTGCGCTTGTTTCCTGGCGTGCCATGCCCGCTGGCCGGGCGCAAGCCTGGGGACATCGACTTTGTGGTGATCCGCGAAAACACCGAGGGCGAATATTCGTCGGTCGGCGGCAAGATGTTCGAAGGCACCGACCATGAGTTTGTGCTGCAAGAGTCGGTGTTCACCCGACGCGGCGTCGACCGCATTCTGAAATTCGCCTTCGAGCTGGCTCAAACCCGGCCGCGTAAGCGTTTGACGGCGGCGACCAAGTCCAACGGGATTTCAATCAGCATGCCGTACTGGGACGAGCGCACGGCGTTGATGGCGGCGAACTATCCGGATGTGGTGTGGGACAAGCAGCACATCGACATTTTGTGCGCGCGGTTTGTGTTGCAGCCGGATCGGTTTGATGTGGTGGTGGCGTCGAATTTGTTCGGGGACATTCTTTCTGACCTTGGCCCGGCGTGTGCGGGGACGATTGGGATAGCGCCTTCGGCGAACCTGGACCCTGAGCGGCGGTTCCCCTCGTTGTTTGAGCCGGTGCATGGTTCGGCGCCGGATATTGCAGGGCGCAATATTGCGAATCCGATTGCGATGATTTGGTCGGGGGCGTTGATGCTGGATTTTCTGGGGCAGGGGGATGGGCGGTACCGGGCGGCGCATGACGGGATTTTGCGGGCGATAGAGGAGGTGATTGCGTCGGGGCCGATTACGCCGGATTTGGGGGGGCAGGGGTCGACTCAGGAGGTTGGGTTGGCGGTGGTTCGGCGGTTGATGGGTTGAGTGAGGGCGTGAATATCCGTTATTTGGGTGATGGCTGAAATGGGTTCCGCTCTTACAGCGGGTCACTTTTGGAAGGACCCAAAAGTAACCAAAAGGTCCCCGCCCCACCACTCGGCACCTCGCTAATGCTCGGTGTGCCCTCACTCCGGCTTGAATCCGTGGGCCGCCGTGATGGGCCATCCTTGGCCCAGCACGGCTAACCCG
>NZ_JAUTYR010000084.1:0-1844 GCF_041946035.1 Pseudomonas sp. AMR01 | reverse complement strand
GAGTGGTGGGGCGAGGACCTTTTGGTTACTTTTGGGTCCTTCCAAAAGTGACCCGCTGTAAGAGCGGAACCATAAGCCGCCATAACCGCAGCAACGGATATGTACCCCAACAAACCTCAATCAAACGCAACCCCACTCCCACCTAAAAACCACCAAGACTGTTGCGATTTGGGCAACAGTCATTATCTTGTTACACTCTACACCGCACCGCTCACCTGCGTTACGTTGACGCACCGATGAGCGCGACGGCAAAGACAGTCACCCCGCTCCCCCCAATTCCCCTCGACTATTTCCAGGGCTCTACACCGGGAATCTGTCTTAAAGCCGCTGACTTCAGCGGCTTTTTTTTGCCGTAAAAAAGGCCAGGCACACCCCCACGACACTGGCCGTTTCCGATAGACCAAAGGAGCTCCACCGGTGAAGAACTCGCTGACGTTCACCCCGCTATTCCTCGCGATTGCAGCAACGATCGCACCTCTCGCCCACGCGGCAGACACCACCCCGGCCGACGGTTTCGTCGCAGGCTCCAGCTTCAAAATCAACACCCGCAACTACTACATGAACCGCGACCGGCGCGATATTCACACCGATGACAGCAAGGAGTGGGGCCAAGGCTTTCTCGGCACGTTTGAATCCGGCTACACCCAAGGCACCGTCGGCTTCGGTGTGGACGTCAATGCGATGCTCGGCCTCAAGCTTGATGGCGGTGGCGGCACTGATGGCTCCAGCATCCTTCCCTACGGCAGCGGCAACGGCAAAGCGCCGGGTTCGTTTTCCACGGCTGGCGGCACCTTGAAAATGCGTGCTTTCGACACGGAGCTCAAAGCCGGCGACCTGTTCCTTAACAACCCGGTTATCGCCGGCGGCATGACCCGCATGCTGCCGCAGACGTTCCGTGGCGTAAGCCTGGTCAATCACAGCTTCGACGGCTGGATGATCGAAGGCGGTCAAGCCAGTTTCACCAAGCTTTACAACCAAAGCGGTCATCGCCGCATCGGCACCAGCTACGGCGCGTTGCCCGACAATACCGACAGCCAGCACCTGAACTGGGCCGGTGTGTCGTTCAGCGGCGTTCCGGGCTTGACCAGTAACCTGTACGCCTCCGAATTGAAAGACGTATGGCACCAGTACTACTACGACCTGGACTACTCCTACGCGCTGAATGACTTGGTCAGCCTCAACCCCGGCTTGCACTATTACCACACGCAAAACACCGGGCAATCGCTGTTGGGAGACATCGACAACAACACCTACAGCCTGCATTTCACCGTGGGCGTGGGCAATCACAGCGTCACCGCCGCCTACCAGCGGGTCAACGGCAATACGCCGTTCGACTACATCACCCAGGGCGACAGCGTGTACCTGGATAACTCCCAGCAATATTCGGACTTCAACGGTCCCAACGAGCGCTCGTGGAAGCTCAAGTACGCCTATGACTTCGCCGGGCTGGGCATGCCTGGCCTGACCTCCGCCGTGTCCTACATCAGCGGTAAGACCGATCTGACCAAAGTCGACCCCAACAGCCGGGGCTACAGCGCCTGGTACAGCGCCGACGGCAAAGACGCCAAGCACTGGGAACGCGATATCGACCTGAAATACGTGGTGCAAGGCGGCAAGGCCAAGGACTTGGCCGTGCGCCTGCAATGGGCGACCAACCGTGGCAGCAATGGCTACTCGGCAGTGGACCGGGACGTGGATGAATACCGGGTGATCGTCGACTATCCGATAGACGTGTTCTAAGCCCAGCCCGTTAAGGGCGAACACTGCCCCTGTGGCGAGCGGGCTTGCCCCGCGTTGGGTTGCGAAGCGACCCTAAAAAGGAAGAATGCGGTGAGTCAGATACT
>NZ_JAUTYR010000083.1:0-2276 GCF_041946035.1 Pseudomonas sp. AMR01 | reverse complement strand
TTCCAGGACAAGCAAGTGCATGGTTCACCGCGCCCCTGTGGCCGGTCAAACCCTGGGTGATATCCAGATCATGAAGGGGATCCACAAGAAGGCGTTTTACCAGGGCTTGCTGGTCTGTAGCCGCGTTTGGACTTGCCCAGTCTGCGCCGCCAAGGTATCGGAACGCCGCCGCCAGGAACTCAAGGACGCCCTCAAGGCTGCCGGTTCCATGGGGATGAACGTCCATTTCGTCACGCTGACGGTGCCCCATGGTGTGAGCGATGACATCCAGGTGATGAACGATCTCCTTTCCAAGGCCCTCAAGCGGCTGTCCAATGGCAAGTATTCGGTCAAGAACCAACTCAGGGCGATTGCCCCAGAATCCCAGATCTACGGCTATATCCGGGCCTTTGAAGTAACCCACGGCCAACACGGCTTCCATCCCCATTTCCATATCCTGGTATTCACCGACAGGGGCGTTACGGCCAACGCCGTTGGCTATGTCTACCGGAATGCCTGGATCCGAGCCTGCAAGCTCTCCGGCCTTCCTCAGCCCTCCCTGGAGCATGGTGTGACTGTCCAGGACGGCCTATTCGCCGCCCAGTACGCCAGCAAGTGGGGTCTGGAGGATGAGATGACCAAGGCCAATGCCAAGACCACCAAACGCAAGGGCCTGTCCCCCTGGGGGCTTCTGCGGGCCGTTCTAGATGCTAACGATCCAGAGTACCCGCCCGAACGGGCCGGCAAACTGTTCCAGGTCTACGCCAAGGCATTCCACGGCCGCCGCCAGCTCTACTGGTCGAACGGTCTCCGGGATCTGCTCGGTCTGTCTAGGGAGCTCACGGACGAGGAACTCGCCGCCAAGGCCGAGGATGAACAGGCTACAGTGCTTGCCACCATCACGGTCGCACAATGGCGGGCTATCCGCCGGTTCCACCAGGAGGCCCACCTCCTGACCGTGGCCGAGGATGCCCCAACTCTTCTGGCAACGACTATCGAGCGACTGGTGTTCAGGGATGCCGCTGCCCCACCAGGTTGACCCTACCGGAGGAGGAGGACGGGCGAGCGATCTAGCGAGGAGGACGACGACGGAGGGCCGTAGGGTCAACCGCTCAAGTGATCAACTGATTAGCTAACTCGCTAATTGGTTAACACACCATCATAAATTCCACTTAACGATAGTGTGTTAACAGCTTGCTATTTGGCGTCACTGTGACGATAATTAATTACCGTCACAGTGACACTAAAGGCAGCCCAATGAAAGACGTCAACGACAATCAAACCGCAGACCTTCTCCCGCTCAAGCGCCCACGTGGTCGCCCGAGCACCGGCAAAGCCCTCCCAGGTGCAGCCCGTCAAGCCAAGTACCGCGCCAAGATGGCCGAAAAAAATGTCACAGTGACGTTTAATCGTGAGGATATCCCCGCGCTCAAGCTGCTGCTGGCCAACCCCAACCCCTCACTCGAAGTTGACCAGGTAACGCTGGATCGGCTGGTTGCCGCACTGTTCGATGCAGCCATAGAACAGGGGCGATAGCCCCTATAAGGCGCTCCCCTTACGTCAAATTTTTCACGTAATGCCGAACGCCGGAACCCGCGCAGCGGCCTGGAACCTGACCCGAGGCGAGATCCCCCCCCTTCCCTGCAAAACAGGCTTTTGAGGCTTTCAGGAACTGAGGGAGTGTGACGCCGCAGCGCCCCCCGATTTTGGGAGCTTCCTGGATAGGATTCGTTGGAGGAGGCGGAGGAGCGAGGGCGCGCAGCGAGCGACAACGACGACAACGATTGAGCCTTGATCTTACTGGTGTTATTTTGGCGTGTGACCGACGCGTTTATTCAGAGAGCATGGGGCTCTACCTGTCGAAAGGGATAACACCGGCCTGCTCCGAACCGAAAGCAGCGAATCTCCGGCCCGAAAAAATGAAATGCCCCGCAACATCCGCAAAATGTCCGGGGCTCGGTCACCTGAATTCATCTAAAACCCAGCAATGGTGACGCATATGATCATACCTCATACCGCCGCCCTGACAAGCCCTAGAGGCTTTGCAAGGTGGCTACATGCAAGAGTTTGAGTCCCTTCCCTCTGCCTTTGGTGGGGCGAGTTTGGGGCCTGCGGGTGGTTCGCCCCTTGGTAATACTGCCAAAACTACTTCCCCCCAGTCACAGCGCGGCTCTCAGGCCGGTGCTTTTGACCCAGAGACCGGTGAAGTTACCGAACCGAACCCCCAATTGGCCAGGGCCAACCGGTGGGCCCTCAAATCGGTCGTGAACAAGCTCCTTCCTGATTCCAGGACAAGC
>NZ_JAUTYR010000082.1:0-2303 GCF_041946035.1 Pseudomonas sp. AMR01 | reverse complement strand
GTCAACACGACGATCACCAACGCTACTGGCGGCAACTTCGAGAACCTAGTACCGAATCCAGCTCCGGCTGTGACCACGATCACAGACTCGATCGACACCACCACCGTCACCCTGACCGCAGATAACTCGGTTGTTGAAGGCGGCAACATCACTTACACCGCTACGCTGACTAACCCAGCGCAGACTGCGGTGACAGTGACCCTGAGCAATGGTCAAACCATCGTTATTGAGGCCGGCAAATCTGCTGGCTCGGTAGTGTTTGAAACCCCGGCCAACGATGCCTACAACAACGGTTCGAACGTCAACACGACGATCACCAACGCTACGGGCGGCAATTTCGAGAACCTGGCGACCAACCCTGCGCCTGCTGTCACCACGATCACCGACTCGATCGACACCACTACCGTCACCCTGACCGCCGATAACTCGGTCGTTGAAGGCGGAAACATCACCTACACCGCGACGTTGACCAATCCAGCGCAAACCGCTGTGACGGTCAACTTGAGCAATGGCCAGACCATCGTTATTGAAGCCGGTAAATCTGCTGGATCTGTAGTTTTTGAAACTCCAGCCAACGACGTCTACAACAACGGTTCGACCGTCAACACGACGATCACCAACGCTACTGGCGGCAACTTCGAGAACCTGGTACCGAATCCAGCTCCGGCTGTGACCACGATCACCGACTCGATCGACACCACCACCGTCACTCTGACCGCAGATAATTCGGTCGTTGAAGGCGGCAATATCACTTACACCGCTACGCTGACTAACCCAGCACAAACAGCGGTTACCGTGACGCTTTCTAACGGTCAGACCATCACTATTGAGGCTGGCAAATCTGCTGGTTCGGTAGTGTTCGAAACTCCGGCCAACGACGTCTATAACAACGGCAGCACCAACAACTCTGTCAGCACCACCATCACTTCGGCGACCGGCGGTAATTTCGAAAACCTGGCGCCAAATCCGGCACCTGCAGTTACCACTATTACTGACTCGATCGACACCACCACTGTCACGCTGACCGCAGGCGAGACCGTGACCGAAGGCGGTCAGATTACCTACACCGCTACTTTGACCAATCCTGCGCAAACGCCGGTGACCATCACCTTGAGCAACGGCTCGGTGATTACCATCAAGGCGGGCGAGTCGGTTGGGACTGTCCAGGTTGATACCCCGGCCAACGATGTTTACAACAACGGTTCTACTGTCAGCACCACGATCTCCAGCGCCACTGGCGGCAACTTCGAGAACCTAGTGCCGAATCCAGCTCCGGCTGTGACCACGATCACCGATTCGATCGACACCACGACCGTCACGTTGACCGCCGATAACTCAGTCGTTGAAGGCGGTAATATCACTTACACCGCTACGCTGACTAACCCGGCGCAAACCGCGGTCACCGTGACGCTTTCGAATGGCCAGACCATCGTTATTGAAGCCGGCAAGTCTGCTGGAACTGTAGTTTTTGAAACTCCAGCCAACGATGTTTACAACAACGGTTCGACCGTTAGCACCACGATCACCAAAGCAGAAGGTGGTAATTTCGAAAATCTGGCGACTAACTCTGCGCCAGCGGTGACCACGATCACCGACTCGGTCGATACCACCACCGTTACTCTGACGGCGAACCCGTCGGTTGTTGAAGGCGGTGACATCACTTACACCGCTACGCTGACTAACCCGGCGCAAACCGCGGTCACCGTGACGTTGAGCAATGGCCAGACGATCAACATCGAAGCTGGCAAGTCCTCCGGGACTGCGGTGTTCCAAACCCCAGCCAACGATGTGTACAACAACGGCTCGACCGTAAGCACCACCATCACCAAAGCAGAAGGCGGTAACTTCGAGAATCTGGCGGCGAATACAGCGCCAGCTGTGACCACGATCACCGACTCGGTCGACACCACCACCGTCACCCTGACCGCCGATAATTCGGTCGTTGAGGGCGGCAACATCACCTACACCGCCACGCTGACTAACCCCGCGCAAACTGCTGTGACCGTCACGTTGAGTAACGGCCAGACAATCGTTATCGAAGCGGGCAAGTCTGCTGGAACCGTTGTATTCGAAACCCCGGCCAACGATGTCTACAACAACGGTTCGACCGTCAACACGACGATCACCAACGCTACCGGCGGCAATTTCGAGAACCTGGCAACTAACCCAACTCCGGCTGTGACCACGATCACTGACTCGGTCGACACCACTACCGTTACCCTGACGGCGAACCCGTCGGTCGTTGAAGGCGGCGATATTACTTACACCGCCACGCTGACCAACCCAGCGCAAACTGCGGTCAC
>NZ_JAUTYR010000081.1:0-2606 GCF_041946035.1 Pseudomonas sp. AMR01 | reverse complement strand
GGTTCTTCGAGGGCTCCGGCGTGGATGCTGGCCAGCTTGAAGAGGATCTCTATCACTTGTGGAAAGCGGCCTGTCTCAAGTTCGGCCTTGGCGAGCCCAGTCGCAAGCATGGGGTAGTGGTGCAGGATGGCAGTCTCGCCGCCTCCTACGTGTCCAAGATGGGGGACAAGCCGTGGACGCTGGCTGATGAAATGGCTAAGTCGAACTCCAAGAAGGGCCGGAGATCAAACCGCTCGTTCTGGCAGTTGATTGATTGCTACATGGACGAGAACGCCACCACCCAGCACCGCAACCGAGCCAAGCAACTGATCATTGAGTACGCCGAGGCCACCAAGGGCCGCAAAGTGCTTACGTGGACGCAGGGCCTCAAGAAGCGGTACGCCGTTACTGACATGACGGACGAAGAGCTTGCAGCGCAGCAGGAGGAAGAGGCGGTCTTTATCGCTGAAATCCCCCTTGATGACTGGCGGATCGTTGTCAGGCATCGTCTGGAGGCGGTTATTCTCGATGTGTGCCTCAACGGTCGGCAGGCTGTTTACGCTGTCATTGATGCGTATCGACCGAAAACCCCCACGGATTGACGTAACTGTTACGAAAAGGGGCGGATGCAGCCCCTTGAGAAGGGGCCCCCGCTGGCGGGGTAGCGTCTCAAGGGGGGCAGCCCGACCCCTCTTGTTACATAACACGAAATCTATACACACCCAGCGGCTCTTGTGGCCGCTAAAATGCTTTTATAAACAGACCCTTACCCTTGAATCAATGCGTGGCGAATAACCCCCGAAAAGGCGGGAACAAATCGCTCGCTTTTTCTCATGCGAAAAACTCAGGGGGGGCGATTATGCGTAGCCCCTGCCGCGCTTCGCTTGCCTGCTGGCCCTCTTGGTTGGCGAACTGATGCCACCCAATCGCGCCCAGCGTCTCCGGTTGTTGGGGGTCAAGGGGGATCCCCCTTGCCAGTCCCGTATGTAATACGGGGTCGGCTGGCTGATTCCCTGTGAAGTGTTCTCCTAACACTTTGTGCCAAAGTTCGGAGCCCTTCGGGATCACTTCCGAGCGATTTGTTCCGCTTGCTTATTTTGTGTGACTGTGACAATAATTATTTATCGTCACAGTCACGGAAAAGGCCAAGCATGAAAGACGCCCACGACAACCAGACCCCCGACCTGCTCCCTATCAAGCGCCCACGGGGCAGACCTCGCACCGGCAAGGCTATGACGCAGGCCGAACGCCAAGCCAAGTACCGCGCCAAGGTGGCACAAAATAACGTCACTGTTACGATTAATCGCGGTATTCTTGAGAGGCTGGATGCCCAGATGCAGGCGATACGGGATGGGAATAGCGCCCAGATCCTCACGTCAGACGAGGCGGGGCAGGTTCTGGAGGCTCTACGCCGTGCACAGATGGTGCAGCTCAAAGGATAGGGCCGGTAGGCCCTGCAAGCGGCCCTGATAGGTCGATATGGGGGAAGGTGGTAGGCCGCGAAACACGCCCATCCTGACCCGAGCCAGTGAACCCCCCTTTCCCTGCAAAACCGGCAGTTAAGGGGTTCGGGCACTGAGGGAGGAGAACGCCACAGCGCCCCGCCGTGCTCTCCTTGCCCTTGCGGAGCCCAGAGAGTACGATTTGTGCGATTGTCCTTCACAAGACGAAGTGGAAATTTCTTGGGCAGCAGTGGGCCATAAGCCGCGCTAGACCCACAAAAAGAAACCCCCCGCGAGGCCGGCAAGCCTCCGAGGGACGATCACCCGCAACTGGATATATGCAGACCCAAGGTGATGACATGATCTTACATCATTTCCCCGCCTTCTCCATAGGGAGAGGGCACCATGAAGACCGATAGATTACCCGCCGAGAATTTGGATGCCGCAGGGGGCCGGAGTGGCCGCTCTAGGTATATTGCGGAAACCGCCGCCGCTTTGCCTAGTGCAACGCCCCGCAAACCCGCGCCAATCAAGGGAATCCGCGAAATCATCGACGCCGAAACTGGTGAAGTTTTTCAAGTTTCGCGCCAGCATGATTGCACCCTTCAGATCGAAAAGACCCCCGCCCAACTTCGCGCCTTAAAATGGATCCGCAAGGCTGCCCTGATAGAGATTTTCGGGCGAAAGCATCGCCTAGCGTGCTGCCACCGGAATCCAATCAAGCAGGCCACCGATGTCCAGGTGTGGGCCAAGCTCGATGCGTATCTACCTGGTCACTTTGTCGGGTTGCAAACTTGCGCCCTTCCCTGGCTGTGTCCGATATGCTCCCCGAAGATTGCCCAGCGCCGCGCCAACGAGATCCAGCAGGCTATGGGGCAGTGTCTCGCCCAAGGTGGGCAAGTGTTGATGCCGACCTTCACCATCCCTCATGGCCGTCAAGATCGCTTGACCGATACCCTCGCCCTTATCAAGGATGCCCTGCGTTGGATGGGCAAAAACAGGGCCTATCGTCAGCTCCAAACCCGCCTTGGCGTACAGGGCCGGATCATTGCGACCGAGATCAACCACGGCGAGGCCAACGGCTGGCACCCCCATTTTCACGAACTGTGGTTCTTCGAGGGCTCCGGCGTGGATGCTGGCCAGCTTGAAGAGGATCTCTATCACTTGTGGAAAGCGGCCTGTCTC
>NZ_JAUTYR010000008.1:0-190730 GCF_041946035.1 Pseudomonas sp. AMR01 | reverse complement strand
TGGGGCGAAGACCTTTTGGTTACTTTTGGGGCGTTTGCCAAAAGTGACCCGCTGTAAGAGCGGAACCCATATCAGCCGTTACAAAAACAAAGGATATGTACACCGACAGCCCCCCGATTCTGATCATCAGAACTGCGACTGCCGCGGAAGCCGCTGCGACAGTTCGTCGAGCAGCTTCTGCTCACGCTTATCCTCAAGCGCCCGCGCCTCGTCGATATAACGCTGCACCAACTTGCGCAACCCCTCAACCCGCGCAAACGCCGCTTGCCAACTTTCACGCGCTTTATCAAGATTATTCTGATGCCAAGCCAAACTCTGACGCTGCTGGCCGACAGCGGTCTCCAGCTGATTGAGAAACCCCTGATACCCCATCAACCATTGCCCCGACACGCCCTTGCTGCCCCGCTCAATCCACTGCTGCTGGTACTCACCCCGAAAGCGCTCAAGGTCGCCCAGCTTGCTCTCTGCCAAACGCACCTGCCCCTGAAAATACCCCAAGCGTTGCACAGCCGCTTTCTCGGCCTTTTCAGCCATGTCCACCACCGGCGCCAAGCGCGAAGAACGCGTGCTGGCCATGGCTTAACCGCCCGGCGCCGGCGCGAAGATCGAGCCCAGGTGCGCTTCACTTTCACCCATGCTGATCTTGTCGTTAAGGCCCTGGCGCAGGTAAGACACCAGCTGCGGCTGCAGGGCAATCGCCAAGTCAGTCTCGCGATCACCACCGGCCACATAAGCACCGACGCTGATCAAATCGCGACTCTGCTGATAACGTGACCACAATTGTTTGAAGTGTTGCGCACGGGCCATGTGCTCAGGCGTGACCACTGCCGGCATCACCCGGCTGATCGAAGCTTCAATGTCGATAGCCGGGTAATGCCCTTCTTCAGCCAAGCGCCGCGACAACACAATGTGCCCATCGAGTACGCCCCGCGCCGAGTCGGCAATCGGGTCTTGCTGGTCATCGCCTTCAGACAGCACGGTGTAGAACGCGGTGATCGAGCCACCGCCGGCCTCGGCATTACCGGCGCGCTCAACCAATTTGGGCAGCTTGGCAAACACCGACGGCGGATAGCCTTTGGTGGCCGGCGGCTCGCCGATGGCCAGGGCAATCTCCCGCTGGGCCTGGGCGAAACGAGTGAGTGAATCCATCAGCAACAGGACGTTTTTGCCCTTGTCGCGAAAATATTCGGCGATGCGTGTGCAGTACATGGCGGCGCGCAAACGCATCAACGGCGCATCGTCGGCTGGGGACGCGACCACCACCGAGCGCTTGAGGCCTTCTTCACCAAGGCTGTGCTCAATGAACTCCTTCACCTCACGGCCCCGCTCACCGATCAGCCCGACCACAATAATGTCGGCCTCGGTAAAGCGCGTCATCATGCCCAGCAGCACCGATTTACCCACGCCAGTACCGGCGAACAGGCCCAGACGCTGGCCGCGACCGACCGTCAATAAACCGTTGATGCTGCGAATGCCCACGTCCAGCGGCACGCTGATCGGATTGCGGTTGAGCGGGTTGATGGTCGGGCCGTCCATCGGTACCCAGTCTTCGGCTTTCATGCTGCCTTTGCCGTCGAGGGGGCGGCCGGCGCCGTCGAGCACGCGGCCAAGCATGCTCATGCCCATGGGCAGGCGGCCGGTGTCGGCCAGCGGCACCACGCGGGCGCCGGGAGCGATGCCCGCCAGGCCGCCCACGGGCATCAGGAAAATCTTGTTGCCGGAAAAGCCCATCACCTCGGCTTCGACTTGCACCGGGTGGTAGCTGTCGTCGTTGATCACCATGCAACGGCTGCCCATGGCGGCGCGCAGGCCCTCGGCTTCGAGGGTCAGGCCGACCATGCGCAACAGGCGCCCTTCGAGGATCGGCTGGCCGGGCAACTCGACGGCCTCGGCGTAACTGCCCAGGCGCTTGGCGAAGCTGGTGCGATCAAGGCGCATCGGGGGCGTCCAGGTCAACGCTCAGGTCAGGCTCGGCCGGGTTCAGGGCTTGCTCATGTTGTTGATCGAGCAGCTTGGCCATGATCTGGCTGATGCGGGTTTCCACCGTGGCATCGATGCGGCTGTGTTCGGTTTCTACGCGGCAACCGCCGGGCAGCAGCGCAGCATCTTCGACGATGCGCCAGGTTTCTTCATGGCGCTCGCGCAGGGCTTTGACCTGTTCGAAATCCTGGGGGTTGATGTACAGCCGCACATTGCCAACGCCCAGGGGCAGCAGTTTGAGGGCTTCACGCATCACGCTTTCGATATGGCTGGAGTCCAGCACGAGTTCGCGCTGAATGACTTGACGCGTGATGTGCTCGACCAGGCCGACCATGGCTTTTTCGATCTGCGAGTCTTGCTCGGCAATCGGCTCGAACAGCACGCTCATCAGGCGTTCCAGGCTGACGAGCTTGGCGCTCAGCGCCACTTCGGCTTCCTGTCGGACCTTGAGCGTGGTGCTGCGAAAACCGTCTTTTTCGCCCGCCGCGAAGCCCTCGTTGTAGGCCTCCTGGCGGATGGCTTCCAATTCTTCGAGGGTCAGTGGCTGGACTTCGTCCAGCGGCACTTCTTCCATTTGCGCAGGCGGTTCTTCGACCGGTTCAGGCTCGGGTTCCGGCTGGTGCGGGTCGAAGCTGGGCAACGACCAAATGTCGAACCCGCCGACATCCCGCGCGCGAATCAGATCGCTGGGTGCCTCATCTTTGTTCGACATGGGGCGCGCCTTAGATCATTTCTTCGCCGCCCTTCCCGCCGAGAACGATTTCTCCGGCTTCGGCCATACGGCGGGCAATCGTGAGGATTTCCTTCTGAGCGGTTTCCACGTCGCTGACGCGTACCGGGCCCTTGGCTTCCAGGTCGTCGCGCAGCAGTTCGGACGCACGCTTGGACATGTTCTTGAAGATCTTCTCTTTGACGTTTTCGTCCGAGCCCTTGAGGGCCAGCACCAACACGTCGGAAGACACTTCGCGCAACAGCGCCTGAATGCCACGGTCGTCGACATCGGAGAGGTTGTTGAAGACGAACATGAGGTCTTCGATCTGGCCGGACAGGGTGTCGTCGATCTCGCGGATCGAGTCCATCAACTGACCTTCGACCGAGCTGTCGAGGAAGTTCATGATGTCGGCCGCACGCTTGATGCCGCCCAGGGTGGTGCGCGAGGCGTTCGAATTGCCCGAGAACTGCTTCTCGAGAATCGTGTTGAGTTCTTTCAGGGCCGCCGGCTGCACGGTGTTCAGCGACGACACGCGCAGGATGATGTCCAGGCGCACTTTATGGTCGAAGTGGCCGAGCACTTCACCGGCCTGGTCCGGGTCCAGATACGCCACCACGATCGCCTGGATCTGCGGGTGCTCGTAGCGGATCACGTCGGCAACGGCGCGCGGTTCCATCCATTTCAGGCTGTCGAGGCCGCTGGTGTTGCCGCCCAACAGGATTCGGTCAATCAGGCCGTTGGCTTTGTCTTCGCCCAGGGCCGAGGTGAGCATCTTGCGAATATAGCTGTCGGACCCGACGCCGAGGCTGGTCTGGTCGCCGACGATCTCGACGAACTCGCTCATCACCTGCTCGACTTGCTCGCGGTGCACATTGCGCATCTGCGCCATGGCCACGCCGACGCGCTGGACCTCTTTGGGGCCCATGTGGCGCAGCACTTGGGCGGCGTCGGTTTCTCCAAGGGACAGCAACAGCACGGCGGCTTTGTCGACCCGGGAGAGTTTGGCTACAGCGGCTCGATTATCACTCATCTGCGTTGATCCACTCTTTCACGACCTGAGCCACACGGCCCGGGTCTTCTGCTACCAGACTTTTGATTGCGTTCAACTGAGCGTCGTAACCTTCGCTCGGGCTTGGCAACAGGATGCTTTGCGGGCCGCCGAGGCTGACGCGGTCGTTGGCCAGTTCGCCATCCAGGCCGCCCATGCCACCCAACTCCACGTCGCCACCGGCCAGTGCCAGCTGTTTTTTGCCATGACCGGTGATGTTGTTGAGCACCGGGCGCAACACACCGAACACCAGCACCAGGATGAACAACACACCCAGCACTTGCTTGACGATGTCCCAGAACCATGGCTGTGTGTAGAACGCCGGGTCGGCGACCACTTCACTGCGCTCGGCGGAGAACGGCATGTTGATTACGCTGACGCTGTCGCCACGGCTGGCGTCAAAACCGACGGCGTCCTGCACAAGGCGAGTGAAGCGCGCCAATTCGTCGGCGCTCCACGGCGCACGGGTGACGGCGCCGTCTGCGGCGTTGACCTTGACCTGGTCATCGACCACCACCGACACCGACAGGCGATTTATTTTGCCCTGCTGCTGTTTGGTATGGCTGATGGAACGGTCAAGTTCGAAGTTCTTGGTGGACTGGTTACGCTTGTCCGCCGGGTACGGCGCGAGCATCGGCTGGCCGGTGGCAGGGTCCATGATCTGCTGGCCGTTGGCGTCCAACAATGGCTGGCCTGCGGCAATTGCGCCGGCGCTGGCAGCCGCGCCGCCGGTGGTTTGCGGGGCCGAGGCTGGCGCGGGCGGCTGGTTGCTCAGGGCACCCGGCACACCTTGCGGGCCATTGCTGGCGGTGCGTTGTTCGCTGGTGGACTGCTCGCTGCGCAGCGCGGGCTGGTCGGGGTTGAACTGCTCGGAGGTCGACTCAACGGCGCTGAAGTCGACGTCGGCGGACACCTCAGCCTTGTAGCGGTCATTGCCCAGCACCGGTTGCAGGATGTTGTGCACGCGCTGGGTCAGCATGCTTTCCATGCGACGGCTGTAGTCGAACTGCTTGCCGGCCTGAGTCAGCGCGGAGTTTTCCGCCATGTCGGACAGCAGGTTGCCCTTCTGGTCGACCACGGTGATTTGCGACTTGCTCAATTCGGGAACGCTGGTGGCCACCAGGTTGATGATCGCCAATACCTGGCCAGGCTCCAGGGAGCGGCCGGAAAACAGTTCAACCAACACCGAAGCGCTCGGCTTGCGTTCATCGCGCACGAACACCGAGCTTTTCGGAATCGCCAGGTGCACACGGGCGCCCTTGACGTTGTTCAAGCTGGAGATGGTGCGTGCGAGTTCGCCTTCAAGGCCACGGCGGTAGCGCGTGGCTTCCATGAACTGGCTGGTTCCCAGGCCCTGGTCCTTGTCGAGAATTTCAAAACCGATGTTGCTGTCGGACGGCGTCACGCCAGCCGCGGCGAGCTTCATGCGCGCGCGGGCCACGTCATCGGCCTTGACCAGCAAGGCGCCGGAATTGGGCTCGACGGTGTAAGCGATGTCGGCGGCGGCCAGGGTTTCCATGATTTGCTTGGAATCCATGCCGGCCAGGCTGCCGTACAGCGGGCGGTAATCAGGTTGCTGCGACCACAACACCACGGCAAAACCAATCGCCACGCTGGCAGCCAGGCCGACCATCAGGCCCACCTGACGCAACATGGTCATTTCGGAGAGGTTTTCCAGGAACGACAGGCCAAACAGCGGCGGCTTGCCGGCTGCCTTGGCGGGTACGTTGTCCACGACTGCTTCTGCCATGACTTAAATCTCGTCCTTAAACCGGCATCTGCATGATGTCTTGATAAGCCTGAACCAGCTTGTTACGCACTTGGGTCAAGGCTTGGAAGGAAACGCTGGCCTTTTGCGAGGCGACCATCACATCGGTGAGGTCCACGCCGCTTTTACCGATCTCGAAGGCGGTCGCCAACTGACTCGAGGCTTGCTGGGTATCACTGACTTTGTTAATTGCCTGACCGAGCATGTCGGCAAAACTGCTTTGGCCCAATTCCGGCGCTTGCGCGACGGATTTCGGTTGAGCCATGGCATCCATTTGCATGGAGCGCATATCCAACATCAACCGATTGAACTCAATACCCTGGCTCATGACCTTCTCTCTCCGACGACCCGCAATTTTTTGACACTACGCAGCGGTTACTGGGGGTAGTAGCAACAAGGGTGCCAGCTCCGTGGCGACTGGTAAGAAAAGGCGACAAACCCTGTCGGCCCACGCTTTTTCAAGTAGCGAAAAGGTAGGCTTCCACGTCCATTCCGGCGTCGCGCATCTGCGCCAGCTTGTAGCGCAAGGTGCGCGGGCTGATGCCAAGGCGCTCGGCCGCTTCTTTGCGGCGGCCGCGTTCGGAGCGCAGGGTGTCGATGATCATCTGGAATTCACGGCGACGCAGGTCGTCGCCCAAGGCACCGCCAGACTCGGTGTCAGCCACCGCCACAGGTGCCGGCGCCAGGCTGGGCAACGGCGCAACGCCATTGGCCATGGGCAGGCAGAAATCCTGGGGCTGGATCAGGCCGCCCTGCTGCAAAATCAGCGCGCGCTGGATCGCGTTGTCCAACTCTCGCACGTTGCCGGGCCACGGGTAGCCTATGAGGCAGGCCTCGGCGTCGGCGGACAGGCGCGCCTGGGCGTGCTTCATTTTTTTGACGTGATTGTTCAGCAAGCGCTCGGCCAGCGGCAGGATGTCTGCCGTGCGTTCACGCAGCGGGCGCCAGGCCAGCGGGAATACCGACAGCCGGTAGAACAGATCTTCACGGAAGCGCCCCGCCGCCACTTCGCCCGCCAGGTCGCGGTTGGTGGTGGCGACCACGCGGATATCCAGCTGGATTGGCTTGCGTGCGCCAACCCGCTCGACTTCGCGCTCCTGCAGCACGCGCAGCAACTTGGCCTGCAAGCCGAGAGGCATTTCAGAAATTTCGTCGAGCAGAATGGTGCCACCGTCGGCCTGTTCGAACTTGCCGGCCTGGGCCGCGATGGCGCCGGTGAACGAGCCCTTTTCATGCCCGAACAAAGTGGCTTCGAGCATGTTGTCGGGAATGGCCGCGCAGTTGATCGCGATAAACGGTTGCTTGGCGCGGCTGGATTGCTGGTGGATATACCGCGCCAGCACTTCCTTGCCGGTGCCGGACTCGCCGGAGATCAGCACCGTGGAATCACTGCGCGCCACCCGGGCTGCCAGTTCCAGCAGCTGGGCGCTGGCCGGTTCAAAGGCAATCGGGCCTTCACCGTCAGTCGCCGGGAGAACGCCGAGGGCATGCCGGGCGACCAGTTCGATCAAGGCTTTGGGCTCGAAGGGTTTGACCAGGTAATCTGCAGCGCCCTGGCGCATGGCGTCCACCGCCCGCTCCACAGCGCCATGCGCCGTCATCAGCAACACCGGCAGCTGCGGCTGACGCGCACGCAACAGGCCGAGCAACTGATGGCCGTCCATGCCGGGCATGTTCACGTCGCTGACCACCAGGCTGAAAGGCTCTTTCTCAACCGCCTCCAAGGCTTCCTCGGCCGAACCGACCGCCCGGTAGTCATGGCCCGCCAACAGCAGCGTGTCAGCCAATGCTTCACGCAGGGCGCGATCGTCTTCAACCAATAAAACCTTGATAGCCATAATCCTGTTACTCCGCGCTTGCCGCGCCTGAAAACAGCGGCAAGGTCATCAATGCACACGTGCCACGACCCAACCGGGAGCGCAGTTGCAATTCTCCCTGATGGGCACGCGCCACTGCCTTGACCACGGTCAGGCCCAGGCCTGTGCCGTTGGTTTTGGTGGTAAAAAAGGGTTCGCCGAGGCGCCGCAGCACCACCGGGTCGATGCCGCTGCCACTGTCGCTGATGCACAGGCGCAGGGTTTGCTCGCGGGTATAGAGGTGCACTTTGAGCCGCGCGCCCGGGCCGCTGGCCTGGGTAGCGTTTTCAATCAGGTTGAGCAAGGCGCCGACCAGCGTGTCACGGTTGCACAGCAACTCGCCGAGGTGGCTGTCGCACTGCCAGCGCACGTGCGCTTCCTGAACATGGGTGGCGGCGGCCGCTTGCAGGGACTGCATCAATGCCGAGGGCGTGATGCGATCGGTCAGGGGCAATTCGCCGCGGGCAAACACCAGCATGTCGCGAACCTGGTGCTCCAGCTCATGCAGGCGCTCCTTGAGACGGCCAGCAAAACGTTGGTGGGTCGCGGCGGGCAATTGCTCATCAGTCAAATGACTGGCGTAGATCAACGCGGCCGACAGCGGCGTGCGGATCTGATGCGCCAAAGAAGCGACCATCCGCCCCAGCGAAGACAAGCGCTCATGGCGCGCCAGCTGGTCTTGCAGGTGACGGGTTTCAGTCAGGTCATTGAGCAGCACCAGTTGGCCTGGCTCTGCGTCCAGCGAACGGGTGGCAATAGACAGGCGGCGCCCGTCCTTCAGGGAGATTTCGTGGCCGTCATCTTCACGCGGCGCAAAGCAGCGGGTGATGACTTCACGCCACAGCTCGCCTTCCAGCGGCAGGCCGAGCATGTCGACGGCGGCCGGGTTGGCTTCGCGCACGCGGCCTTGATCGTCGATGACGATCACGCCGCCGGGCAGCAGCGACAGCAGGTTTTGCAGGCGGTTAGCCAGGCGCTCTTTCTCGGCCAGTTCTTCCATGCGTTGGGCACTGACCACGGCCAGCTCGCCTTTGAGCTCGGAAACCCGAGCCTCCAGCAAACCGTAGGAGTCAGTCAATTGGCTCGACATCTGGCTGAACAGCGAAAAGGCCTGTTCAAGCCCCTGTCGGCTTTGCTGCTCTACAGAAGGGATTAGCCCTGCAAGATCGGGGGCCGAAGAATGTTGGGCGGCGTGGGGCATCATGCTCTCTCGCTGGCTGACCGTCAGTTAAACGGAACGTTGCGAGGGCTGTAGCAATACCCGTGCCGAAAAAAAACTACTGAAATTTCAGTAGTTTAAAAAACAGGCGTCAATCATCTGCCTGTTCATCACCTTCTCGACGGCTCATACCGTACTTGCGCATCTTCTCCACCAAGGTGGTTCGACGGATGCGCAGGCGCTCGGCGGCGCGTGCGACGATGCCGTTGGCGTCGTCCAACGCTTGCTGGATCAGCCCCTGTTCGAGGTTGCCCAGGTAGTCTTTAAGGTCCAGGCCTTCGGGCGGCAACATGGCGGTGGAGCCGAAGTCCGGCGTGTGGCCGTTGATCGCCACGCGCTCTTCCATGTCGCTGCGCAGGCTGTCGACCAGTTGCTCGTCTTCGTCGTCGACGTAGCGGAATTTCTTCGGCAACTCGACCACGCCGATAACACCGTAGGGGTGCATGATCGCCATGCGCTCCACCAGGTTGGCCAGCTCGCGGACGTTGCCCGGCCAGCCGTGGCGGCACAAGGACATGATTGCGGCGGAGTTGAAGCGAATCGAGCCGCGCTTTTCGTGCTCCATGCGCGAGATCAGCTCGTTCATCAGCAACGGGATGTCTTCCACGCGCTCACGCAACGGGGCCATTTCGATCGGGAATACGTTGAGGCGGTAGTACAAGTCTTCGCGGAAGCTGCCGACCTCGATCATGCTTTCGAGGTTCTTGTGGGTCGCGGCGATGATGCGCACGTCGACGCTTTGGGTTTTGTTGCTGCCCACGCGTTCAAACGTGCGCTCTTGCAGAACCCGCAGCAGCTTGACCTGCATCGGCAGCGGCATGTCGCCGATTTCGTCGAGGAACAGGGTGCCGCCATTGGCCAGCTCGAAACGCCCGGCACGGCTGGTGATCGCGCCGGTGAAGGCGCCCTTCTCGTGGCCGAACAGTTCGCTTTCCAGCAGCTCTGCCGGGATCGCCCCGCAGTTGACCGGCACGAAAGGCCCGTCGCGACGCTTGGAGTGATAGTGCAGGTTGCGCGCGACCACTTCCTTGCCGGTGCCGGACTCGCCGAGGATCAGCACGCTTGCGTCGGTGTCAGCCACTTGCTGCATCATCTGGCGCACGTGCTGGATCGCACGGCTGGTGCCGACAAGGCTGCGGAACAGGTTGGGTTCGCGGTGACGCCCACGCTCGCGGGCCTGGTCGTACATCTCACGGTACACCTGGGCACGGTGCAGGGAATCAAGCAGTTTGCTGTAGCTGGGCGGCATTTCCAGGTTGGAAAGTACGCGGCGGCGCTGGTCTTCCGGCAGGTCGACGGAAGAAATATCGCCCATCAGCAACACGGGAAGGAACTCATCCCAGGTCGACAGTGTCTTTAACAGGCCTAAAACTGCACCTGGAGCACTCACCGTCCCGATCAGTACGCAGATGACTTCACGGCTTGACGACAAAGAGCTGACCGCCTGCTGCCAATCCTGGCTACCGCAGGGTAAATTTTCTTCTCCGAGAAAATTTAAAATCACCGCCAAATCGCGGCGACGGACGCTATCGTCATCAATCAGCAGAATTTTGGTTTCACGCCACATGCAATAGCAACTTCCCTAGTTAACTCACATACCCTGGAGCCGAGGGCAATCTAGAAGGTCGTAGGCATTTTCTGCGTTACAACCGTCTGAAATCTGAAAACAACACTAGTTAAGTCAAAAAATCGCGCGCAGTCAAATTTATGACGCGCGTGAGGATTAACTGAGCCCGTTCAGCCGAACAGATGGTAAACCTTCGACGCACTTTGCGCGCGATTGATCTGTGACATCTCTTCGAAAATCGCCTGGCGCTCGCCGGTCGTTACCTCCAGCAACTGCTGATACACCGCCAACAAACTCTGCAGTTTCTCGCGCAGCGCGTCCTCGTCCACCGGCGCATTGTTCAGCGCCTCATCGATCACGGCACGGCAGCCCAGATCCAGTTCGCCAATGGCGTCCCAGTTACGTTCAGCCAATGCGTCGACCAAGGCGTCGCGGGTCTCGTCAATACGTTGCAGGGCGTGGCTCATGACATCATCCTCAGGCCGCAGGGCCTACAGTGTTGCAATACCGTCCCAGCCTTCCTTGAGCGTAATCATCAGGCCGGCTACTTCGTCGATCATGGCGACATCGCTCTTGCTGTTGGCTTCCAGCAGGCGCGTGGTCATATAGGCATACAGATTGTCGAGTTGCTGCAAAGCGGCCGGGTCTTCGGTTTTTTCCGGGTTCAGGCCGTCTCGCAAACCGATCAGAATGTCGATCGCCTTGCCCAGCAGCAGGCCTTTTTGCGCGATATCACCACGAGCCATGGCGCCCTTGGCCTGAGCCATGCGATCCAGCGCGCCTTCCATCAACATCTGCACCAGACGGTGCGGGCTGGCTTCGGAGATCTGGGCATGGGAATTGACCTTCTGGTATTGGCGAAGGGCTCTCATGGGATTCATGTTTCTACCTCGTGACAGGCGACAGCTAAATAGGATGGGCTCTGACTAATATGTCGACTGGGTCGCAAAAAACTTTAACCCGGTGATCTGGCGAAGGTCACGCCCGGCAGAGGCATTCACCTCGCCGGACGGCCTCATTGAGGATCAACTGGTCTTAGGGTTGTTCAGCGCGTCGAGCGTGGTCATGACACTTGAGCGTTGTGCGGTGAGCTGCGCCACCAGGTTGTTCATGGTCGTGTACTTGTTGGTCAGGCTTATCTTCAAGGCTGCCATGCGCGCGGTCAGGGTGTCCTGCTGGGTTTGCAGGTCCTTGATCGTATCGGACAGGGTCGACTTGCGCGTGGCGAGCACACCGGTACCGCTCAGCGCATAGCTGTCGGTCGCGGACTTCATGCGTGCCAGCAGGCCTTTATCGCCGTTGAAAATACCGCCGATGTCGGTCGGGTTGGTCGCAATCGCCGCACTGAACAGCTTGTCATCAAGACTCAGCTTGCCGGTGCTCTGGTCTGTGTTCACACCAAACTGCGCCAGCGATTTCAAGGAGCCGGTGCCTGCCATTGCGTTCAGCTCGGCACGGATGGCCGACTGCAAGGTACGCATGGTTGCATCGCCCGTCAGCGCCGAAGACGTGGTGGTGCCGTCAGGGTTGGTGGTCACCTTGGTCTCGGCGCCAATCGCCGTGATCAGTGCGTTGTAGGTGTCGACAAAGCCCTTGACCGAACTTTTGAGCGTGTCGGTGCTGCGCGCAACGGTGATGGTCGACGATGAGCGCAGTACGCCACTGGAGTTCGCATCGGTCACCCCCGCCGGCCATGGCGACACAGCGGTCAACTTGATACTCACGCCGCTGATTGCGTCGGTCAGGGTGTTGCTCTTGGACTCCTGGGGAGTGCCGTCAATGGTGTACTTCGCATTCTGCGGCGCACCGCCCACTAATGACGTTCCAGTTTCCAGCCCGGAATTACCACCTACCGTAATGTCAGTGCCGACACCGGTGTTGGTCGAGGTTAAAACCATCCGCGAACCGGTGGCGTCAGTCAGGATGTTGGCACTGAGACCGGAACTGGTGAGCTGCGCGTTGATCGAGTCACGCACTTGCTGCAACGTCGCGCCTGGCGGCACGCTGACGGCATAGCTCTGGCCCGACTGGGAAATCGTCAGCGAAGTTGCTGAAGCACTGGCGTTGACGACCGTGGATGCGCCGCCGGCATAGGTTTTCGTAGCGATTTTGGAGGCGGTTGCCAACTGGTTTACGACCAACTGGTAGCTGCCGGCCGACGCATTGGCGCCCAGGGTCACGGTGGAAACGTTGGCGTCTGAAGTTGTTGCTGTCAGGCCGCCGATGCTGGCGTCCTTGGCCATGTTATCCATGGCACCGCGGAATGCATCCAGGGCCGCTTGAATCTTGCCGATCGATGACAGCTGGGCGGTCGAGGTCGTCGACTGCTTGTTGATCTGCGATTGCTTCGGCGCCTGTTCCGCGTTCACCAAGGCCGTCACGATAGACTGGGTATCAATGCCCGTTACCGGGCCGCTGATGGATATATCACCCATGATGTTTTCTCCTGATCCGGGGCTGGCGCTTTCTTGACGGACGACGCCTCAAGCAGCTTCAGCAACAATATTCATGCCAGCTCAGACTTTAGCGTCAAACAACACGCTGCTGGCGTCGTGCAAACTTTGGGCGAGTTTCAAGGCTGTTTCCGAGGGAATCTGACGAATTACCTCGCCACTGTCGGTCGCAATGACCTTGACGACCACCTGATGGGTGGAATCATCAATGGAAAAATCCAGGTTGCGCTGGGCAGCCTGGACGAATTTGCGAATATCCGTGACCGCCTGTTCAAGGTCGGACGGTTTCGAGTCTTGCCTGGTTTGAGCCGCGACAGCTACAGGATCTACCTTGGCTTTCTGTAGATCACTGCTCACAGGTGCAGGAACGCTCTGCGGCGCCGCTGCTGGATAAGACAGGTTCAGCTTCACACTCATGTCCATGTCCAATCTCCTCATCACGCAAAAGACAAAAGGGCACGTAAACGCGCCCTTCCGTCATTCATCTACCGTTAGCTATTACTGAAGCAGCTTCAGTACAGCGGATGGCAGTTGGTTGGCCTGGGACAGGATCGCAGTGGAAGCCTGTTGCAGGGTTTGTTGCTTGGTCAACTGAGCAGTTTCAGCAGCGTAGTCAACGTCCTGGATCTGACCGCGAGCGGCGCTGGAGTTGTCGGAGATGCTCTGCAGGTTGGCAACGGTGTTGTCGAAGCGGTTTTGTACAGCACCGAGGCCGGCACGCTGGGAGTCGATATCGGAGATCGCTTGAGTGATCACGTCGATCGAGTTCTGTGCGTTGGCAGCAGTGGTGATGTCAGTGTTGTTGACGGTGGTTTTGGTGGAGTTGGCAGCGGTGGCAGCACCGGCTGCGAACAAACCAGCCACGCCTGCGCCGCTCAGCGAGTAGCTGCTGGAGGAGTTCAGGGCAACTGCACCTGTAGCGATGATCGGACCAGCATCCAGAGCAACGGCAGTACCAGCAGTACCGGCACCGTCCAGGGTCGCAACCTTGATACCGGCAACAGCACCGGCGTCGCCAGCGTTGAAGGTCAGGTTTTCACCTGTATCGGACTTGACCGACAGGGCGTTGGTGGTCGAATCGTAGTTAACGCTGATGCCCAGCTTGGCAGCGTTGGACTTCAATTGGTCAGCCAGGTCGGAAGTGCTGGTCACACCAGTGAACTGCACGGCGGTACCGCTGCCGACTTTCAGGGTAAAGTTGGCGCTGGCAGGGGTTGCACCGGCGATTGCAGTGGAGTCAACGGTGAACTGTGCAGTGGTGCTGGCAGTAGCAGCCAGGCCGCCGACGGCGCCGTTCATCTGAGCAGCGATCTGCTTGGCGGAAGCACCGGCAGCGATGGTCACGCTGGTGGACTGGCCGCTACCGGTAACAGCGATCGCGCCGCCGGCAACGCCGGTCGCGCTTGGAGTAACGCCTTGAGTTTTCAGCTGCTGCGAACCAATGTTGTTGGCTGCAACGTTACCGATGCTCATGTCGATAGTCTGGTTGGCGTTGGCGCCGACCTGGAACGAGGTAGTACCGAAAGAACCGTCCAGCAGGTTCTTGCCACCGAAAGTAGTGGTGGTAGCGATACGAGTCAATTCAGCGGTCAGTGCTGCGTATTGAGCCTGGTTCGACTTACGGTCTTCAGCGCTTGGCGAGCCGTTGGCGGATTGCAGAGCCAGGGTACGCATGCTTTGCAGGATGTTGGTGGACTGCTGCATTGCGCCTTCAGCGGTCTGAGCAATCGAGCTGCCGTCGTTGGCGTTTTTGATTGCAACGCCCAGGCCGTTGATTTGGCTGGTCAGACGGTTGGAGACTTGCAGGCCGGCCGCATCGTCTTTGGCGCTGTTGATACGCAGGCCGGAAGACAGACGCTGCATGGAAGTTTGCAGGGCGCCGGAAGCCTTGTTCAGGTTGTTCTGAACGGTCAACGAAGCAAGGTTGGTGTTTACTGTTAAAGCCATGACGAAATCCTCGTGGGTTGTTTGCTGCGGCTTCCGGCCCTGGCAACCGCCGGGTGTGGCCTAGAGAACCTTCGTAATAGTTATCGTCGTATATGCCGGTTGCTTGAGGACTTTTTTGGTTTTTTTTACTGGCAACGCGCCATCCTTTGTAATTCAAGCGTTTACGGCAGCCCAATCCCCCGCGAATGCAGGGTTTTCTGGCGTCAAATAAAAAACGCCCAGGCTTTTTCAAGCCTGGGCGTTTTTTTATGCAGCGGGTTAAAGCATCAAGGGCGATGCAGAATCGCCGAACCCCACGACAGGCCCACGCCAAAACCACTGATTGCCACACGCTTCCAGGTGGAGTCGAGCATGTGCTTTTCCAGCAGTAGCGGAATGCTCGATGACACGGTATTGCCGGTCTCGACCATGTCCTTGATGAATTTCTCAACCGGAGCGTCTTCGAAACGCCGCGCCACCGCGTCGACAATCGCCGCACTGCCCTGGTGGATGCAGAACGCGTCGATTTCGTCGGCCTTGAGCGCCGATTCATTGAGCAGCTCGTGCAAATGCGCCGGCACTTTGAGCAAGGCAAAGTTGAACACCTGGCGGCCGTTCATGAAGAACACCCCGTCGCTGACCTTCAAGTGCGGCGCGCCAGAGCCGTCGGTGCCGAACTTCGACTTGCCGAGCTGCCACGGGGCATCCTCACCCATCCAGGTAGCCGTGGCGGCATCGCCAAAGAGCATGGTGGTGTTGCGGTCTTCCGGGTCGACAATTTTGGAATACGGGTCGGCAGTCACCAGCAAGCCGTTTTTCAGGCCGGTGGCTTCCATGAAGCCCTTCATCGCATAAATGCCGTAGACGTAGCCGGAGCAGCCCAGGGAGATATCGAACGCAGCAACATGGGTCGGCAGGCCCAGCTTGTCCTGGACGATGGCGGCCGTGTGCGGCAAGCCCTCTTCGTCGCCGTTCTGGGTTACAACGATCAGCGCGTCAATGGATTCACGCTTCAACTCGGGGTTGTTGGCAAACAAGGCATTGACGGCCTCGACGCACAGGTCGGAGGTTTCCTGCGCAGCATCCATGCGCGGCAGGAACGCCGAACCGATCTTGCCGATGATGAAATCTTCATCCTTGGCGAATTTGGCGCCCTGGGCGTAGTTATCGACCCCGTCTGCCGGCACGTAACTGGCGATGCTTTTTATGCCAATCATTGTGGCTTCCCAATACTAAATAGCTGGAGAACACCCCTCGGGCTACGCCGGGAGTGCTGACAATAAAGGGGATAACCCCATAAAAATCTCGCTGAGAGCCGCCACGTAAAGACCCGCAGACGACTTATCCTTTTCACACGATACAGTGAAGATGCGCTTTATGACTCACAGGTCACTCAAATTTGTGCGCATTGTACAAAATTGCGGCCGCCGAAAACGACAACGGCCCACCCTGTTGCCAGGGTGGGCCGTTTGTGATTGCAGCGATTACAAGCGGCTGAACAGGCTCAACTGAGAGATTTTCACAAAGGCCAACTGCGAGGCTTGCAACATGGTCTGCTGCAAGGTCAGGTCGATGGCGGCCTGGCCCATGTCGACGTTGGCCAGGGACGACATGGTCGACGTGTTGGCCAAACCCAGGCTAGTGTTCTCCTGGCCCTGGATATCCAGCGCGTTCTGGCGCGCACCAATGGAGCCACGCACTTGATCGATCTGCGCCGAGGCGTTGGCCAGGTTACCGATCGTGGTGTTCAGCACATCCTTGAGTTTATTTTTGGCGACCTGGTTACCGTCCGCCGGTTCCAGCAGCGCCTTGCGCAATTGGCCCAGGGTATCCAGCGCGTTCATGTTCTTGTTGCTGGTGGCGCCGACCGAAAACTGGTCGCCCGCCCCCGGCGTGCCGCTCACATCAAACGTCACACCGGCCGCCGTGATCGAGGTCGCGCCGGTGGCCATGGTGCCCGAGGCAATCGACTTGCTGCCGGCCGTGTAGGGCTGGGCGTAAACGTCGTAGGCATTGCCACTGGTGAACTTGATCACCGCACCGGAATTCGGAAAGGTGCTGGCGTAGGCGGCCTGATCGGTAACCCGGCCACCGGTCAACTGCGCCGTGGACGCATTGCTGGCGGTACGCGAGGTGCTGAACGAATCCGGCTTGCTTTCGAGCGTGAACTCCTTGCCCGCCACCAACGCATCAGAGGGCGGGCCTGAAGGAACATCCGCCCCCAGATTCAGGTTGATATCAAATTTGACGCCGCGCAGGTTGACGCTGGAAGCGCCCTCCTTGGTGGAGTCAAACGTGCCGTTACCGGGAATCTCGGACGTGACGTCGTTACCGTCCTTGTCGGTCACGCTGTATTGGGTGCTGCTGGCGAAGGTCAGCTTGTACGGCTGGCCATCGGCAAAGCTCTTGGTGTACGTGGTGCCGGAAGTCACCAGCCCCGCCGAAATCGCTACCTTGCCGTCGTTGACCGCAGGCGGCAACAGTGTGGTCTGGGTGCGACCGGTGTTGGAGGAACTCTCCAGCAGGGTCTTGCCGGTGTCGCCCGTGGTGATCGTCAGGTTGCTCGACACTTGCAGGCTCAGCGGCGTTTCATCGCCCTGGTAGGTGTAGGTGCCATCGTTGTTACGGCTGTAGGGCGGCGTGTCGGTCTTGGTCCCGGAGAACATGTAGTTGCCGCTGGAATCCTTGGTGTTGAGCAGGCCCAGCACTTGATCTTCCAGCGCGCCGACCTGGCTGGCAATGGCCTTGCGGTCATCATCGCTGAGCTGGAGGTTACCGGCCTGCAACGCCAAGCCTTGCGCGGTGCCCATGGCGGCGTTGATGCTCGACAGAACACTTTCTTCATTACCCAGCGAGTTTTGCAGGCTGGTGATGTTGCCGTTGTATTGCCCCAGCATGTCTTTCTGTTGCTGCAACAGCAGCAATTGGGCGGCCGCGACAGGGTCATCGGAAGCGGTTTGCACGCGCACACCGGAACTTGCCTGGTCCTGGGCTTTCACCACACCCGAATAGTTGTCCTGATACTTGCTGGAGCTGGTGTCGAAATACTGCTGTGTAGAGATACGCATCGTTCCAGACTCCTTTAAAGGGCGTTAATCAATGTGCTGAAGGTTTCTTGCGCGGCCTTGATGATCTGCGACGACGCGGTGTAGTACTGCTGGAACTTGATCATGTCGCCCGCCTCTTCGTCCAGGTTGACCTGGGACACCGAGTTGCTGGCCGCCTTGTTGGCTGCCAGCAAGGCGCCGGTGGAGGCGGTGTCGGTGTTGGCCTGGGCCGCTTTGGAGCCGACCTGCGACACCAGCCGGCTGTTGGCACTGACCAGGCTCACGCCGGAATTGCCATCCACCGCGCCGACGGTCGCCTTGGTCTGCAACCCCAGCAACTCCTGGGCGTTGCGGCCATCGGAGGTCGCGCCGCTGTTGAACGAAAACGTAGTGCTGTCGCCATTGGCAGGCGCGCCGGCCACCGTGGTATCGAAGCTGAAGCTCTTGCCGGGAATCAGCGTTCCCGTGGCATCGCGCATCGGCACATTGATGCTGATCTTGTTGCCCTGCCCCGGGACGAAGCTGCCGGTGCCAATCGGGTTACCCTGGGCGTCGCTGACGGTATAAGGCTGGGTGCCGTCCGCCGCTGGCTTGCCGAACACCATCTTCACCGGCATCGAGTTTTCGATTCCGGTGCGCAATTGCGCGGTCTCAGCGCCACCATCGATATCAATCGGCACCGTCAATGTCGGCGGGGTAAAGGTGCCGGTACCGGTGTTGGTTTTGCTGGCATTGCCCGCCAATGGGCCGGCAAAGGCGATTTTGTTCGGGTCTTTGAGGTCGACCGTAATCCCGGTGGCGCCGTTGGCGGTCGGGCTGACTTTGAAACTGTCACCGGCAGCGACCGGCCCACCGCCATTGAGCGCGAGGGTAAAACCGTCAATGACCGGCGGCGGCGTAGTGGTGGTGTCGAACGAGCCCATGGCCTTGCCGTCGGAGCGCACCACGTTGTACTGATTGCCGCTGGTGAAGGTGACCTTGTAGTCAAATGTCGACAGCTTGCTGGTGTCGGCAACCGTCACGTTGAGGTTGCCCGAGCCTACGCTGTTGCCGGAAGCCGCCTGGCTACGCTGGGAAATCGCCGCAGCGCTGTTGATATCGCCAAACAACGACGAACCGAAATCGCTGTTCAGGTCCAGGCCCTGGCCCAGCTGGCTATTGATGCTGTCGGCGGTGGCGATGGCGATACGCCCCAAGTCGTTGATGGCCGGCATCAGCGCATCACTGCGATAACGCAACAGGCCACCAATGCTGCCACCGGAGACCACCGCGCCGATGTCCATCGGCGTGTCGCCCATGTTCAGCTGCAGGGTGTACTGGCTGTTATCGGTCTTGCTCGGCACGGCCGAAATGGTATTGGCGATACCGCCTTCTACCAGGGACTGACCGGTGCCGGTGGTGATGCTGAACTGGCCGTTCTTCTCGGTGGCGGTGACGCCGATCAGCTCATTGAGCGAACGTACGGCTTCGTTGCGTGCATCCAAAAGGTTGGACGGCGCGCTGGTCGAGGAGCCTTGGGCGGTGGAAATTTGAACGTTGAGCGAGGCAATCGACGAGGTCAGTTTGTTGACCTGATCGCTCATGGTGCCCAATTGGCCGTTGATCGACTCTTTCTGCTGGTTCAACTGCGTGGCAATCGAGTTGAAGCGGTTGCTCAGGGTCTGAGCACTGGTCAGCAGTAACTGCCGGGCTGACACGTCGCTGGGCGTAGCGGCGGAGGTCTGCAGCGAGGAGAAAAACGCGCTGAGCGCAGCAGACATGCCGGTGGACTTGTCCGACAGGGTCTTGTCAATCGCCGAGGCCTGGCCCGCGTAAGCCGCGGCGTCGCTGTTGAGCGCGGTGCTGCTCTGGTAAGCGGCGCCGAGGAAATCGTTATAGATGCGGCGTACGTCCGCCAGGGTGGTACCGCTGCCGATGAACACGCCGCCATAAGGGTTGCTGGCGTTGGCGTTCTGGGTGGTCTGCTGACGCGAGTAACCCGGAGTATTGACGTTGGCAATGTTGTTACTCAGAACCGACAACGATCCTTGAGCGGCGTTTAGTCCTGACATCCCTATACTGAGCAAACTCATGATTCAGACCTTATAAATGAGTGGCCGCGCCCGCGGCAGCGTAATCCTGATAACTGTTCATGGTTTTAGCGATCTGCGAAATCTTGCTGGCGTAGTCCGGGTCGGTTGCATATCCGGCTTTTTGCAACTCGCGCACAAACTGCTCCGGTTTGTCGGCAGATTTCACAACTTCTTTATAGCGATCATTGCTTTGCAGCAATGTCACGAGGTCATGGAAGCTGTCCTGGTAGGAGTCATAGGAACGAAATTGCGCCGTCTCCTTGACCATCGCCCCACCGCGAAACTCGCTGGTGATCGCGCGAGCCTGACCGCCCTGCCAGCTTTGGCCGGCCTTGATACCAAACAGGTTGTGGCTGCTGCTGCCATCCTCGGCACGCATCACCGATTTACCCCAACCGGTTTCCAGGGCCGCCTGAGCCACCAGGTACTTCGGATCGACGCCGATACGCGCGGCGGCCGCCTTGGCCATCGGCAACATGGTGGCGACAAATTCATCCTGCGAACTGAAGGCTTTCTTCGCCGGGGCCAACGGTGGCTGGGCGATCGCGCGACCGTAAACCTGCATCTGCCCGGTCGGCGCCGCCGCAAAGGCGCGTGGCGCACTGTTGATCACATTGTCGGCGGCGGCGCTGTTACGCAGCGGCGCAGCTTTTGGCGCCGTGGCCTGGTCGGTGTTCGGTACGATGCCGGCCAACAGGCGATCCGTCAGTTTGCTCGGCAACGAAATACGCCGCTGGTTCATCAGCGCCACGTCGTTGGCGTGGGAATTCGTGCCTTCGGGCACCGCCACGCGGTACGCCCACAACGGGCGCTCACCGTTGGAGCGGCCGAGCGGGCCGTCAGCCTTGGTGCCCGCCGCGATCTCGGTGGGCACATCAACTTTCCTGGCAGGCGCTGCCGCCGCCGCCGGGCCCTGCAACGTGGCCGCCTGAGCGTCCACGGGTTTGTTCTTCTGCATCTGGCGCATCAGCACGTCGGCCAAGCCAATACCACCGCCCTCGCGGGACATCGAAACCGATAGTTGCTGGTCGTACATTTCCTGGTACTGCTTGGCCGCCGGCGTATTCATCGGGTTGTCCTTGCCCAGCGCTTCGGTGGCCGAACGCATCGACTTGAGCATCTCACTCAAGAACAGCGACTCGAACTCCTGCGCCACTTTGCGCATGTTGCCTTCGCTGTTCTTGTCGCCGACTTTAAGCTGGTTCAGCCGGTTCAGGTCGGAGTAAGACCCAGAGTCCGCAGTGCTGCTGAGCCCGCTTTTACGCATGTCCATGGCCATGGCCTCAGATCACGATCAGGTCGGCTTGCAAGGCGCCGGCCTGTTTCAAGGCTTCAAGGATCGCCATCAAGTCGCCTGGCGCTGCGCCCACCTGGTTCACCGCACGGACAATCTCATCCAGGGTGGTGCCGGGGCCGAACTTGAACATCGGCTTGGCTTCTTGCTGAGCATTCACCCGCGAACGCGGCACCACAGCGGTCTGGCCATTGGAAAGCGGCCCCGGCTGGCTGACGATCGGGTCTTCGGTAATAGTCACGGTCAGGCTGCCGTGGGTCACGGCCGCCGGCGATACCTTGACGTTCTGGCCGATCACGATGGTACCGGTACGCGAGTTGATGATGACTTTGGCGACGGCCTGGCCTGGGTCTACCTCAAGGTTTTCCAGGATCGACAGGTAGTCGACGCGCTGGCTTGGGTCGAGCGGCGCAGTGACGCGAATCGAGCCACCGTCGATGGCTTGCGCCACGCCAGGGCCGAGCATGTCGTTGATTTTGTCGACCACGCGCTTGGCGGTGGTGAAGTCCGAACGGTTGAGGTTCAAGGTCAGGCTGTTGCCCTGGTTGAAACCGCTCGGCACGGTGCGCTCTACCGAGGCACCGCCTGGAATTCGCCCGGCCGATGGCACGTTAACGGTGATCTTCGAACCGTCGCGACCTTCAGCGTCAAAACCGCCCACCACCAGGTTGCCCTGGGCGATGGCGTAGACGTTACCGTCGATACCTTTAAGAGGCGTCATCAGCAAAGTGCCACCGCGCAGGCTTTTCGAGTTGCCCATGGACGACACGGTGATATCCACCACCTGCCCCGGCTTGGCGAACGGCGGCAAATCGGCGCTGATCGACACTGCGGCCACGTTCTTCAACTGTACGTTGCCCGAGCCCGGCGGTACCTTGATGCCGAACTGCGAAAGCATGTTGTTGAAGGTCTGCAGGGTAAACGGGGTCTGCGTGGTCTGGTCACCCGTACCGTTGAGCCCCACCACCAGGCCGTAGCCGATCAACTGGTTGGAGCGCACGCCGGAGATGCTGGCGATGTCTTTCAGGCGTTCTGCCTGGGCGACTGCGCTCAGGCTCAGCAGGAGTGCCGCCGCCATCAGTTGTTTGAGTTTCAAAGTGGCCACCTAGAAAGGGAACAGCGGGCTAAGGAAGAACCGGTCGAACCAGCCCGGCTGACTAGCATCTGCAAACGAACCCGTACCCGAGTAGGTAATGCGTGCGTCGGCAATCCGCGTTGAAGGCACGGTGTTGTCGGTGGAAATATCATCGGCACGCACCATGCCTGCGATGCGCACCAGCTCGTCGCCGGTATTGAGCGTCATCCACTTCTCACCGCGTACGGCGATGATGCCGTTGGGCAACACATCGGCGACGGTCACGGTGATCGAACCGGTCAGGCTGTTGCCCTGCCCCGCCGCGCTCTTGCCGTTGGTGGCACGGTCGCCGCTGTAGCCGGCGTCCAGGCTCAAATCGCCGCTGCCCAACGGGTTATTGGTGTTAAGGCCGCCACCGAACAACGAGGTCAGGCCAATGCTGGTCTTGCTGGTCTTGCCGATCTGCGAGTTGGCGTTCTTGCTGGCCTGGGTCTTCTCGTTCAGGGTGATGGTGATGATGTCACCGACCCGGAACGCCTTGCGGTCGCTGTACAGGTTCTGTTCGAAACCGGCCTGATAGATCGAGCCATTGTTGGCAGCCGCCGGCAACGGCGTGCGTGGCAACACCGGCGCGTAGTACGGGTCATTGGGTTTCGGCGCGGGGGCGACACAGCCCGCAAGCACGGCGATCCCACTCAATGCCAAAACAGAAACGTAGCGATTCATGACCCTTACCTCACGGTGTTGCAGGCGCCAGAAAGGGCGCCCCATAGACTTGATTACAGATTCTGCGTTACGAACGAAAGCATCTGGTCGGCGGTGGAAATCACCTTGGAGTTCATCTCGTAGGCGCGCTGGGTGGTGATCATGTTGACCATCTCCTCAACCGTGCTCACGTTGGAGGTTTCCAGGGTGCTTTGCAGCGTGGTACCAAAACCGTTCAAGCCAGGGGTGCCGATTTGCGGCGCGCCGCTGGAGGCGGTTTCCAGGAACAGGTTATTACCCACGGCCTGCAGGCCGGCCGGGTTGATGAAGTCGGCGGTTTGCAGGTTGCCGATCACTTGCGACGCGGGGTTGCCGGCGACGGTGATGGACACGGTGCCGTCGTTGCCGACGGTAAAGGTCTGGGCGTTGTTCGGCACGACGATGGCCGGTTCCAGAGCGAAACCGTTGGCCGTTACAACCTGGCCGTTGGCGTCCAGGTGGAAGGTACCGTCACGGGTGTAGGTGGTGGTGCCGTCCGGTTGCAAAATCTGGAAGAAGCCTTTGCCGTTGATGGCCATGTCCAGCGGCTGACCGGTTTGCTGCAGGTTACCGGCGGTGAAGTTTTTCTGGGTGCCGACGATCTGCACACCGGTACCCAGTTGCAGGCCCGACGGCAATTCGCTGTCCTGGGTCGACTGGGCGCCTGGCTGGCGCTTGATCTGATAGAGCAAGTCCTGGAACTCGGCGCGATCACGTTTGAAACCCGTGGTCGACACGTTCGCCAGGTTGTTGGAAATGGTGGTCAGGTTGGTGTCCTGGGCGGACAAACCTGTTTTGGCAACCCATAGAGCCGGAAGCATGCCTTTCTCCTTCGTGCGCCTGTTTGTTGGCGCTGCGCTGCAAAATTAGTGGTCGTTCAGTGACGCGGCTATCAGCTCATCGCCATGACGCGGGTCATGGCCTGGTCGTCTTCCTTCGCGCTGTTCATCATCTTGATGTGCAGCTCGAACTGCTTGGAAAGCGCCAGTACCGCGGTCATTTCTTCAACCGCGTTGACGTTGCTCGCCTGCAGGAAACCCGAGGTCAGCGTGACTTTCGCGTCAGCCTGGGCTGGCTTGCCATCCTTGGTGTGGATGGTGCCGTCCAAGCCTTTGGTCATGTTCTTGAGGTCGGGGTGGACCATCTTGATGCGGTCCACTTCAGCCATCACGCGCGGGCCTTCGCCCATGGCGCGGATGCTGATGGTGCCGTCGGCACCCACTTCGACTTTCTGCTCGGGCGGCACGGCAATCGGGCCACCGTTGCCCATCACCGGCATGCCGTTGCCGGTACGCAATACGCCGAGTGCATCGATGTTCATGCTGGCGCTGCGCACGTAGGATTCGCCGCCATCGGGGGTTTGCACCGCGATCCAGCCGTCGCCGCTGACGGCCACGTCGAGGTCACGACCGGTTTCGATCATGGCGCCCGGAGAGAAGTCGGTGCCTGGGCGTTCGCTCAGGGCAAATGCCCGCGCCGGAAAGCTGTCGCCAAACACCGGCATCGAACGCGCCTGCTCGAGGTCACGCTGAAAACCGTTGGTGGAGATGTTCGCCAGATTGTTGGCGTGGGCCTTCTGAGCCAGTGCGTTCTGGCTGGCGCCGGTCATTGCCACGTAAAGGTATTTGTCCACGCTGTATCCTCTTTCTGACGAACGCTTGCCGTCCACCGCTGTACTGACAAGGCATAAGCAATTTGCGAACCAACTTTTGAAAAGAGGTTGAAGTGCAGGTGGGCCGGGGGTTTGCGGGCGGCTTGGCGTTTTGCCCGGAGGGCGAGAGTCGAAAAAACGGCGGACTACTGCCGCCTGCGGCAACGAAGCAGAACAAATGTGGGAGCTGGCTTGCCTGCGATGGCGGTGTATCAGTGACCCAGGAGCCAACTGAACGACCGCTTTCGCAGGCAAGCCACCACCGTATTACCCGCGCTCAGCCTTGAGAATCCCGTAGTCGCGCAACTTATTGGCGATGGTGGTGTGGGACACGCCCAGCCGCTTGCCCAACTGCCGGCTGCTGGAGTGCTCGGCATACAAGGCCTCCAGCACCGCCTTTTCAAACCGCCCGACGATATCTTCCAGCCCACCCTCCAGCGAAAAGTCCCCAAGCGGCTGACGCACGCCATAATCCGGCAAGCGAATATGCTCGGCCTTGACCGTCCCGCCTTCACACAGCGACACCGCCTGAAACAGCACATTTTCCAGCTGCCGCACATTCCCCGGCCAGTGGTAATGACTCAGCCGCTCCATCGCTGCTGGCGCCAACTTGGGCAGCGGGCAGCCAATTTGCCGACTGGCCTGATCCAGAAAATGCTCCACCAACGGCGCCAACCCATCCAGGCAATCGCGCAAAGGTGGAATGTGCAGCGACAGCACGTTCAAGCGGTGATAAAGGTCCTGACGAAACTCACCACGGGCGCACAGCTCAGACAAATCCACCTGCGTTGCACAAATCACCCGCACATCCAGATACACCTCTTCATCACTGCCTACACGGCGAAAGCAACCGTCCTGCAAAAAGCGCAGCAACTTCACCTGCAACCGCGCACTCATTTCCCCCACACCGTCGAGAAACAACGTACCGCCCGACGTGAGTTCCAGCAGCCCCAACTTGCCCTCGGCGCGCGCACCTTCAAACGCGCCGGGGCCGTAGCCGAACAGTTCGGTCTCGGCCATCGACTCAGGCAACCCGGCGCAGTTGAGCGCCATCAACGGCGATTGCCCGCGCGGGCTGGCCAGGTGGCAGGCGCGCGCCAACAGCTCTTTGCCGGTGCCGGTTTCGCCTTCTATTAATAGAGGTGCATCCAGCGGCGCCATGCGCCGGGCTTCACGCACCACCGCAGCCATGACTTTGGAGCTTTGGAAGATGCTGTCAAAGCCGCGCAGCTCTTGTTTGCGTACGTGGTAGATGCGCTCACCGACGCGGTCGGCGCGGTGCAGGGTGAGCACGGCGCCGGCCATGGCTTCGCTGTCATCGTGTTCGGAAGATTGCAGCGGCGCGATGTCCGCCAGAAACACGTCACCCTTGACCTTGACCCGCAGGCCGTTGATGCGTGATTTGCTCGCGCGCACCAGTTCCGGCAGGTCAAAATCTTCGGCATAGCGCGACAACGGGATGCCCGGCACTTCGTCCACGCGCACCCCGAGCAACTGCGCCGCCGCGCGGTTGGCGGCGACAATCGAGCCGCCCATGTCGATGGACAACACCGGAAACTCCAGCGCGCCGAGCAGCGCGTTGAGCTCCATATGCCGACGCTCGCTGGGCATAAGCCCTACCCGCTTGACGCCAAATACCCCGCCAATGGCTTCGAACTGCGGGCGCAATGCCTGGAACTGCATGTTCACCAGGTTCGGGCAAAACAGGTAAATGGCGTTGCCATGCTCGCCGCCGACCTCGCCCTTGGCGACGTTGACGCCGTATTCCACCAGCAGGTTGAGGATGTCCCGCAGGATGCCGATGCGGTTCTGGCAATGCACTTTGATACGCATGAAAAGGCCCGAAAGGTGGTAAGGCGCCGCGACTTTTTGTCGCCTGGCGCAGATAGTCGTCAAGATTATGTGACAGCGCGTGACCTTTTCCCAGCCCAAGGCACCGACCAACGACAAATTCGTAACGAAATCTTTACGAAAAACAGTGATTTTTCCTACAGCGTCAGTTCACCGATGGATGGAATCCGGTACCGTCCGCGCTATCAATAGGCACATCCCAGGACATAACAAAAACGAATGCCTAGCAGGAGAGCCGTATGAAGCAGACCCACTACGTGGCCCGCGAGCCCGATGCGAGTGGTTTTATCCACTACCCGCCGGAAGAACACGCGGTGTGGAACACCTTGATCACACGTCAGTTGAAAGTGATCGAGGGCCGTGCCTGCCAGGAATACCTGGACGGCATCGACAAGCTCGGCCTGCCCATGGACCGCATCCCGCAACTGGGCGAAATCAATAAAGTGCTGGCCGAAACCACTGGCTGGCAAGTTGCCCGCGTGCCGGCGCTGATCCCCTTCCAGACGTTTTTCGAATTGCTCGCCAACAAACAGTTTCCGGTGGCGACGTTTATTCGTACCCGTGAAGAACTGGACTACCTGCAAGAGCCGGATATTTTCCACGAGATCTTCGGCCACTGCCCGCTGCTGACCAACCCCTGGTTTGCCGAGTTCACCCACACCTACGGCAAGCTCGGCCTCGCCGCCACTAAAGAGCAAAGGGTGTACCTGGCTCGCTTGTACTGGATGACCATTGAGTTCGGCCTGGTGGACACGCCCCAGGGTCGGCGCATCTACGGTGGCGGCATTCTGTCGTCGCCCAAGGAGACGGTGTACTGCCTGTCGTCCGAGCCCGAGCATCAGGCCTTCGACCCGCTGGAAGCGATGCGCACGCCGTATCGCATCGACATCCTGCAACCGCTGTATTTCGTCCTGCCCGAGCTCAAGCGCCTGTTCGAAGTGGCGCAGGAAGACATCATGGGCATGGTCGAGCGCGGCATGCAGCTTGGCCTGCACGCACCCAAGTTTCCACCGAAGCCAAAAGCTGCGTGAACCTTACATCTTGAGACCAGGTGAGTCTGTCCCCTGGCCCCGCGTTGCTTTAGGGTGACGCTACTGACCTTCACACATTCGAATTCAGGACACCTTCCATGACCACCTTGAACCAAGCCCACTGCGAAGCCTGCCGCGCCGACGCCCCACAAGTCAGCGATGAAGAGTTGCCGGTACTGATCAAGCAGATTCCCGACTGGAACATCGAAGTGCGCGATGGCGTGATGCAGCTGGAAAAGGTGTTTCTGTTCAAGAACTTCAAGTTCGCCCTGGCCTTCACCAACGCCATGGGTGACATTTCCGAAGCCGAAGGCCATCACCCTGGCCTGCTCACCGAGTGGGGCAAAGTCACCGTGACCTGGTGGAGCCACTCCATCAAGGGCCTGCACCGCAACGACTTCATCATGGCCGCGCGCACCGACGAAGTCGCCAAGAGCGCCGAGGGCCGCAAGTAATGCATTTTGATGCGATTGGCCGCGTGCCCGGCGACCCGATCCTCGGGCTGATGGATCTGTACGCCGCAGACGCCAACCCGAACAAGTTCGACCTCGGCGTGGGCGTCTATAAAGACGACAGAGGCCTGACGCCGATTCCACATGCGGTAAAACTCGCCGAGCAGCGCCTGGTCGACACTCAAACCACCAAGACCTACATCGGTGGCCACGGCAACGCCGCGTTCGGCACACTGATCAGCGAACTGGTGCTCGGCGCCGACTCTGCGCTGATCCGCGAACGCCGTGCCGGCGCGACCCAGACGCCAGGCGGCACCGGCGCGCTGCGTTTAAGTGCCGACTTCATCGCCCACAACCTGCCTGGCCGTGGCGTGTGGCTGAGCAACCCAACCTGGCCGATCCACGAAACCATCTTTGCCAAGGCCGGGCTCAAGGTCAGCCACTACCCGTACGTGGGCGCTGACAATCGCCTGGATGTGGCGGCGATGCTGGCGAGCCTGTCCACCGTACCGAAAGGTGACGTGGTGTTGTTGCACGCCTGCTGCCACAACCCGACCGGCTTCGACCTGTCCCAGGATGACTGGCGCCAGGTGTTGCAGATCGTACGCGAGCGCCAGTTGCTGCCGTTGATCGACTTCGCCTACCAGGGCTTTGGCGACGGCCTGGAGCAGGATGCCTGGGCTGTGCGGCTGTTTGCCGCCGAGTTGCCGGAAGTGTTGATCACCAGTTCCTGCTCGAAGAACTTCGGCCTGTACAGCGACCGCGTCGGTGCATTGATTGTGTGTGCGGCGGATGCCGAGAAGCTCACTGATGTGCGCAGCCAGCTTGCTAACACCGCGCGTAACCTGTGGTCGACGCCGCCGGATCATGGCGCGGCAGTGGTCGCGACCATCCTCGGCGATACCGAGCTGAAAAACCTGTGGAGTGGCGAAGTGGAAGCCATGCGCTCGCGGATTGCACAGCTGCGCTCCGGGCTGGTAGAAGCGCTGGCGCCACACGGGCTGGCCGAGCAGTTTGCGCATATCGGGGCGCAGCGCGGGATGTTTTCCTATACCGGTTTGAGTGCCGAACAAGTGAAGCAACTGCGCGAGAAACACAGCGTGTATATGGTCAGCTCTGGACGAGCGAATGTGGCCGGTATTGATGCCACACGGCTGACGCTACTAGCCCAAGCCATCGCCGACGTTTCCCATATTTAACTGAATAAACACAAAACCAATGTGGGAGCGGGCTTGCTCGCGAATACGCAGTGTCAGTCGACGGGTTCATCGGCTGATTCACCGCCTTCGCGAGCAAGCCCGCTCCCACAGTTGGACCAGGTACGGCCTTAGCCTGTCACCAGCTCGGCTTTGAGCTGCGCTTGCCGCGCCTGCGCATCCGCCAACCGGTAAAGCTCAATACTTCCATCCCAGTGTTCGATCAACGCCGTGCACGACTCAACCCAATCCCCGCAATTGAGGTAGTCCACCTCGCCCACCTTGCGAATCTCCGCATGGTGAATATGCCCGCACACCACACCCTGCAAGCCCCGCTTGGTCACTTCGTGGGCGATTGCCTCTTCGAAATCGCTGATAAAGCTCACCGCCGTCTTCACCTTGTGCTTGAGGTAAGCCGACAACGACCAGTAGCCATAGCCATACCGCGCGCGCCAATGATTGAGCCAGCGGTTCAGCGTGAGGGTAAATTCGTAGGCCGAGTCACCAAGGAATGCCAGCCAGCGATGGTAACGGGTGATCACATCAAACTGATCGCCGTGGATCACCAGCAAACGCCGGCCATCGGCGGTCACATGCACCGCCTCGTCCACCAACTGGATGTTGCCCAGAATCAGCTTGGAATAGCGGCGCAGAAACTCGTCATGGTTGCCAGTGACGTAGATCACCTCGGTGCCGCGCTTGGCCATGGTCAGCAGGCGGCGGATCACGTTGGTGTGCGCCTGGGGCCAGTACATGCCACCGCGCATTTTCCAGCCGTCGATAATGTCGCCCACCAGGTAAACCTTGTCGGCATGGTAGCCCTTTAGAAACTGCGACAAGTGTTCGGCCTGGCAATCCCGGGTACCCAGGTGCACATCGGAAATCCACAGGGTACGAACCCGTTGCTTGCGGCTGGGCTTAGTGAACTCGGCACTGGTCATGGGCATCCCTCGACGGTGTTTTCGCGAGCTTGCGCCCTCGCGGTTAATAGCCCATGACAGCCGTGCGTCAGTCTGATGACAGCGCGTAACTGCTGAGAAGCGCTGTAGACTGGCGGCTCGCCTCCCAGGAGACCGCGATGAGCCCGACCCTCACGCTACGCCACTACATCGAAGCGCCTCTGGCCCACAGCCAGGACCATGCGCAGCTGGTGTTCGGCCTGTCCGGGCACCTGGACCTGGAAGTCGATGGCCGTGGCAGCCAGGTGAACGATCCGCTGATCGTCCAGCAAGGCGCCGTGGCGCACTGCGACGTGCTGTGTAGGAAGAGTCCTGCGCTAAAAATCGCGAGCCGGACGACAGACGCACGCCCCCACTACCCTCTAGACTGCGATTCTTTGACCCCGCCTGTTCAAGGATCGCAATGACTCCCCGCACAGCCCTCGGCGCCCTGCATATCGGCGCACTGATGTTTGGCCTCACCGGCGTATTCGGCAAGCTGGCCGCGGCATCGCCGGCCATCATCGTGTTTGGCCGCGCCGCCTTTGCCGTGGTGGCGCTCGCCGTGTTTGCGCGATTCGCCAGCAACACGCCCTGGAAAAAACTCGAGATACGCGACTGGCGCCGTTTGTTGATCAGCGGCGTATTGCTCGCAGCACATTGGGTAACATTTTTCATCGCGGTCAAAGTCGCCGGCGTCGCGGTCGCCACGCTTGGGTTTACCGCCTTCCCGGCCTTTACCGTGATCCTTGAAGGGTTGATCTTTCGCGAGCGCATTCGCGCCAACGAAGTGTTGTTGGTGGCGCTGGTTACCGTTGGTTTGGTGTTGGTGACGCCAGATTTCAACCTGGCCAGCGAAGCCACGGGCGGGCTGCTGTGGGGCATCGCGTCGGGGTTGTTGTTCTCGTTGCTGTCACTGAACAACCGCGCCAGCGCCGGGCGAATTCCGGCGGTACAGGCTGCGCTGTGCCAGAACGTGGTGGTCGCCGCCTGCCTGTTGCCCGTGGCGGCGCCGGGGCTGGCGGATGTGCGTGCGCTGGATTGGTTATGGATCGGGCTGCTCGGTGTGTTCTGCACCGGCCTGGCCCACAGCCTGTTCGTCGCCAGCCTCGCGGTGATCAAGGCACGCACGGCGTCGGTGGTGTTTGCGATGGAGCCGCTTTACGGCATTACCGTCGCCTGGCTGCTGTTCGCCGAAACGCCGACCCTGCGCATGCTGCTAGGCGGCGCACTGATCATCGTCGCCATCGTGCTGTCCGGCCTGATGGGCAGCGCCAGCCAGGCCAAGCAACCGGCGGCCACCGCCTGATTATCCGGCAGTACGGTCGTTGTGCCCCAAGTCGCGTTGCGGGTCGATCTGGTCACGCACACGCTGCTTGAGCACCTTGGCTTCCGGGAAGCCGCCGTCCGCCTTGCGCTCCCAGATTTGCACGCCATCGCAGGTGATGCGAAACGCTCCGCCAGTCGCCGGTTCCAGCGCAACGCGGGCGAGGTCGTCGCTGAACGTACTGAGCAATTCCTGAGCCAGCCACGCGGCGCGCAGCAGCCACTGGCACTGTGTGCAATAAGTGATGACGATCTCGGGTTTGCTCGGCGACATAATTTGAGAGGTTCCTGCGTAACGGGCTCGGTGGATCGAGCGGCTATAATACCGGCCTTTATTGCCCAGCCCCGAGATTCATGATGCGCCGCCTGCTGTCCTGCCTGTTCCTGTGCTTGCTCCCCCTTCTTGCCGACGCCGTTGAAACACCTCGCCCGAAAATCGGCTTGGTGCTGTCTGGAGGTGCCGCCCGTGGCCTGTCGCACATTGGTGTGCTCAAGGCGCTGGAAGAGCAAGGCATCCAGATCGATGCGATTGCCGGCACCAGCATGGGCGCGGTGATTGGCGGGCTGTATGCATCGGGCTACAAGATTGATGAGCTGGAAAAGCTCGCGCTGAGTATCGACTGGCAGCAGGCGCTGTCCGACGCGCCGCCTCGGGAAGATGTGCCGTTCAGGCGCAAACAGGATGACCGGGATTTCCTGGTCAAGCAGAAGCTCAGCTTTCGCGACGACGGCAGCCTTGGCCTGCCACTCGGCGTGATCCAGGGCCAGAACCTCGCCCTGCTGCTGGAAAGCATGTTTGCCCATAGCAGTAACACGCGCAATTTTGACAAGCTGCCGATCCCGTTCCGCGCCGTTGCCACCGACATCACCACCGGCGAAAAAGTGGTGTTCAACAAGGGCCATCTGCCCCAGGTGATTCGCGCCAGCATGTCGATCCCCGCCGTGTTTGCTCCGGTGGAGATAGATGGCCGCCTGCTGGTGGACGGCGGCATGACCGACAACATTCCGCTGGATGTGGCGCGGGAAATGGGCGTCGACATCGCCATCGTGGTCGACATCGGCACCCCGCTGCGTTCGCGCAAACAGCTCAACACCGTGGTGGATGTGCTCAACCAGTCGATCACCCTGATGACCCGGCGCAATTCAGAGGAGCAGCTCAAGGCCCTGAATCCAAAAGATGTACTGATCCAGCCTCCCTTGGCGGCCTACGGCGTGACGGATTTTGGTCGCGCCAAGGACATGATTGACGCCGGCTACCGCGCCACGCGCGCCCTCGATGTACGCCTGGCGCATTTGCGCCCCGCCCAACCGATCGACCCGGAACTGGTGGCGGCGCGCACCCCGGGCGAACGCACGCCGGTGATCACCGCGATCAACGTCGAGAACGATTCGAAAGTCAGCGACGACGTGATCCGCTATTACATCCGCCAAACCCTCGGCGAGCCGCTGAACCTGGGCCGCCTGCAAACCGACATGGGCACTTTGTACGGCCTGGATTATTTCGAGCAGGTGCAATACCGCGTGGTGAAAAAGGGCCAGGACAACACCCTGGTAATCAGCGCGCGCGGCAAACGCAGCGGCACCGATTACTTGCGCCTGGGCCTGAACCTGTCGGACGACATGCGTGGCGACAGCGCCTTTAACCTCGGCGCCAGTTACCGCATCAACGGCATCAACCGTCTCGGTGCCGAATGGCTGACGCGGGTGCAAATCGGTGACCGCCAAGAGCTGTACAGCGAGTTCTACCAGCCGATGGACACCGGTTCCCGCTACTTTGTCGCGCCCTACATCAGTGCCCAGGCGCAAAACGTTGAACTGATTCTGGACAACGATCCCATCTCCGAATACCGCCTGGAGCGCTACGGTTTCGGCCTGAACGTGGGGCGGCAGATTGGCAACAGCGGCGAGATCCGCTTCGGCGTCGGCGAAGCCTGGGGCAAGGCGGACGTGCGCATTGGCGACCGCGACCTGCCGAGCGTGAGCTTCAATGAAGGCTTCTACGAACTGAAGTACTCCTTCGACTCTTTCGATAACGTGTACTTCCCTCACACCGGCGAAGACATCGGCCTGGCTTACCGGGAATTCGAACCGGGCCTGGGCTCGGATCAGCGTTATCGCCAATGGGAATTCAAGCTGGACAAGGCCATGAGCCACGGCCCGGACACGCTGATTCTGGGCGGCCGCTACGGGCGCACCCTGGATAAATCCGATGTGGTGATTTCCAGCTTCCTGCTCGGTGGTGCGCGGCAGCTGTCAGGCTTCAGGGAAGATGCGATCTCGGGGCAAAACATCGCCCTGATGCGCGCGGTGTACTACCGCCGCCTGACGCCGCGCTCGTACTTGCCGCTGGACTTCCCGCTGTACCTCGGAGCCTCGCTGGAACGTGGCCGGGCGTGGAACAACGACAATCAGTTCGACAGCGGGTACATCAACGCGGCGAGTGTTTTCCTGGGGTTTGATACGCCATTGGGGCCACTGAATTTCAGCTACGGGTTCAATGATGCCAATGAACAGGCGGTGTATCTGAACCTGGGCCAGACGTTTTAGGGCAACGCAAATCAACTGTGGGAGCTGGCTTGCCAGCTCCCACATTTTGATCTGCTGCGTGCCTCCGATCAGGGCTTTTCCAGATTCGACAAAATGTGCTCATGCACGCGCATGCATACGCTTAAATCTGCTTCGTCCACGCCCACAAACAGCTCATGGCGCAGGGCCGTGGCGATGGTTTCGATCTGTTCGATCAGCGGGCGGGCCGTGTCACACAGCAGGATGCGCTTGGCACGGCGGTCTTCCAACACTGCCTGGCGCTGAACCAGGCCTTGGCCCTCAAGGCTGTCGAGCAGCCGCGCCAGGGTCGGCCCTTCCACGCCGACGCTCTGCGCCAGTTCGCGCTGAGTTGGTGCGTCTTCGAAACGAGCGAGGTGCAACAGCACCAGCCAACGCGCCTGGGACAAGCCCAGCCCCGCCAGGCGGCGGTCCAGCTCGGCGCGCCAACCTCGGGACATTTGCGCCAGCTGCATGCCAAATCGGTGTTGATCGGTTAACGGCATAAAAAACTCATGTTTTAGACTGAAATAAGATGTGGCTAATTATTAGCCAGCTAAGCATGAGCCATGCCAGTAGGCAATAGTTGCTATGGACTGATTCGTTACATTGTCGCAATTGATGCACTAAATCTCGAATTCAGACTGCAAAGCGGCACGTACGCAGTAAAGAACGCCCTCTGGAACACGCCCGGTAAACAGCGGGGCAATCTCCGAAACGGGTGGCAGTTCGCCTTCACCGTCGAGGAAGGCATCCTGGATTTCACCGAGCAAATCTTCCGGTAAATCAAGCGCCTGCTCGAGGGATAATTGCTGCTTGCCAATGGATTCAGCGAGCAGCGTGTAGACGTTTTTTTCCGAACATTGCAGTTGGCCGGCGATCTGGATCGGGGTCATGCCGGCACGCGCCAGGCTGATCAGCTCGTGGCGAATATCGGCCACTTCCTTCGGCGCTTCCTCCTGGCCGCCGAGCACTTCGAGGAAGGCCTGGCCGTAACGCTCCAGCTTGCGCGCACCCACGCCACTGACCCGGGCCATCTCGGCCATGCTGGTTGGCTGCTCGCGCAGCATCTCAAGCAAGGTGGAGTCGGGGAAAATAACGTAAGGCGGCACGCTGTGTTCCTGCGCCAGTTTGCGGCGCAGGGTGCGCAAGGCTTCCCACTGTTCGCGTTCTTCGCCGCGCACCAGTTGGCTGGCCTGGCTGGTGCTGCTGCTCTTGGCGGTGGTTTGCGGCTTGAGGTCACGGCGCAGCTCCAGGCTGACTTCGCCCTTGAGCAATGGCCGGCAACTGTCGTTCAAGCGCAGGCCGCCATACCCTTCGATGTCGATATCGACCAGATTGCGTGCAACCATTTGCCGGAACAACGAACGCCATTCGCCTTCGGCGCGGGCCTTGCCGACGCCGTAGACCGAGAGCTTTTCGTGGCCGAAGCTGCGTACTTTTTCGGTGTCCTTGCCCAGCAATACATCCACCAGATGGCCGACGCCATAGCGCTGACCGGTGCGGAAGATCGCCGACAACCCCTGGCGCGCCGGTTCGGTAGCGTCCCAGGTCTGCACACCATCGACGCAGTTGTCGCAGTGGCCACACGGCTCGGGCATGTCTTCATCGAAGTACGCCAGCAGAGTTTGTCGGCGGCAGCGGGTTTCTTCACACAACGAGAGCATGGCATCGAGCTTGTGCTGCTCCAGACGCTTGTGGCGCTCGTCGCCCTCGGAGTTCTGCAGCATCTGCTTGAGCATCACCACGTCCTGCAAACCGTAGACCATCCACGCATCCGCCGGCAGGCCATCACGGCCGGCGCGACCGGTTTCCTGGTAATACGCCTCGAGGGACTTGGGCAAATCCATATGCGCAACAAAGCGCACGTTGGATTTGTCGATGCCCATGCCGAACGCGATGGTCGCCACCATGATCAGGCCTTCCTCGTTGAGGAAGCGCTTCTGGTGGGCCGAGCGCGTTTCATTGGGCAAACCGGCGTGGTACGGCAGCGCCGGGTAGCCTTGCTCACACAGGAACGCGGCGACTTCATCGACCTTTTTGCGCGATAGGCAATACACGATGCCCGCGTCGCTGCGCCGTTCGGAGAGGAACGCCAGCAACTGCTTGCGCGGCTGTTCCTTGGGCACGATGCGGTAGAAAATATTCGGCCGGTCGAAGCTCGACAGAAAGCGCTCGGCATTCTGCAAGTGCAGGCGCTCGACGATTTCTTCGCGGGTACGTTTGTCAGCGGTGGCGGTCAGGGCAATGCGCGGCACATCGGGGAACAGCTCGGCCAATTGGCCCAGTTGCAGATATTCGCGACGGAAATCGTGACCCCACTGCGACACACAGTGAGCTTCGTCGATGGCGAACAGCGCAATTTCGAGGCTCTGCAAAAACGCCAGCATGCGCGGCTGCACCAGGCGCTCGGGCGCCAGGTAGAGCATCTTGATTTCACCGCGCTTGATCCGCGCAGCCAGGTCGCGCTGCTGCTCGGCACTGAGCGTAGAGTTCAACGCCGCAGCGGCAACCCCGAGTTCTTCGAGGGTGGCGACCTGATCGTCCATCAACGCGATCAGCGGCGACACCACCACCGCCAAGCCATTACGCAACAGCGCGGGCACTTGGAAGCACAACGATTTACCGCCGCCGGTAGGCATCAAGACCAGGGCGTCACCGCCATTGGCCACGCGCTCAATGATCGCACCCTGACGGCCACGAAAACTGTCGTAGCCGAAGATGTCCTTGAGAACGCGTTGAGCCTGCTCGAGCATGTAAAACTCCAAAATGGTGCCGAAATCCCTCTGTACAGGCTGGCCGAAAAAACACGCGGTCACGGGAAATAATCCGTAAGCGAAGTTTTCTCGAAGTGCCGCTCGGCCTGCAGGGGCATCGCAAAACGCGGCAGTATACCCGAGCATCAGCCCTCAAAGGGCGCCGCTGACGAATTGCAGCCCGTCTCTAAAAGGTGGCAAATCTGCATGGCGGCTGGCCTGGGCGCTCAAGAAAGCCTAGAATTCAGCATCGTTTATTCCCAAGGTAATCCTTCAATGTCCTTCGCTGAGCAACTAACCCGCCTGCAAGCCTTCCTCGACGCTGATGAGCTGCATGACGAGGCGCTGGACTACGTGGCCGCTCACGGCTATCTGACCGCCCTGTCGATCTGTTCCGACATCGTGCCGGACCGTGAGTGGATTGACGCCTTGTTCGCTGAAGAACCGCATTACGCCGATGATGCTCAACGCGAAGAAATCGAATCCACCCTGTTGGCCCTCAAGGCTCACATCGGTCGCCAACTGGCCGCCGATGAAGAATTCGAGCTGCCGTGCGAACTGGACCTGGGCGAAGAGCCGGACGATTCCGACCTGCGCGGCTGGTGCATCGGCTTCATGGAAGGTGTGTTCCTGCGCGAAGCTGCCTGGTTCGAAACCGCCGAAGAAGAAGTCAGCGAAATGCTGCTGCCGATCATGGTCGGCTCGGGCCTGTTCGACGACCAGCCGGAATTCTCCGACATCGCCGCCGACGCCAACCTGATGGACGACATGATCGTGCAGATCCCGGAAGCCCTCACCGCGCTGTACCTGCTGTGCAACGCGCCTGACGAAAAACCGGCGATCCTCAAGCCACGTCACCACTGAGTCGTTTGCCCGTGACACCCATGGGCAATCGTTCGCTGCTCCTGCGCTACGTGCTGCTGGCCATCGGCTGGCTAAGCGTGGCTTTGGGGGTGATCGGTATTTTCCTGCCGGTACTCCCGACCACACCTTTCCTGCTTCTCGCCGCCGCCTGCTTCGCTCGAAGCTCCCCGCGCTTTTACGACTGGCTGGTGCAACACCCGCGCCTTGGCCCGTGGATTCGTGATTACCTGGACGGCAATGGCATCCCGCTTAAAGGCAAGGTCTACGCCATCGGCTTGATGTGGCTGAGCATTGGTTTCTCCTGCTACCTGGTGCAAATGCCATGGGCACGCGGGTTCATGCTGACCAGTGCCGTGCTCGTGACGATCTATATCCTGCGCCAAAAGACCCTGCCGCCACGCTCTTGACCCCCTGTGACATAAAAACTCACGCGACCTTGGTCGACACTGACTAACCCCAGGCATCATGCGAGACTGTCCAACCGGGCGTGGAATGCCCGGGTGTTCTTATGCTCGGAGTTACCATGACGCTGTCCAGCGGGCTGATCGCCGCCGTTGCCCTGGCCTATATGGCCATTATGTTTGCCATCGCCTTTTACGGTGACCGCCGCCGTGCGCCGCTGCAGCCGCGTGTGCGTGCGTGGGTGTACAGCCTGTCGCTGGCGGTGTACTGCACCAGTTGGACGTTCTTTGGCGCTGTAGGCCAGGCCGCCGAACAGTTGTGGGCATTTTTACCGATCTACCTGGGACCGGTCCTGCTGCTGGTGTTGGCACCCTGGGTGCTGCAAAAGATGATCCTGATCAGCAAGCAGGAAAACATCACCTCGATTGCCGACTTTATCGCCGCGCGCTACGGCAAATCTCAGTCCCTGGCCGTGGTGGTCGCGCTGATCTGCCTGGTCGGCGTGTTGCCCTATATTGCTCTGCAACTTAAAGGCATCGTGCTCGGCGTAAACCTGTTGATCGGCGCCGGCGCCGATACCACGGGCACCCGCGCGCAGGACACGGCCTTGATCGTGTCATTGGTACTTGCGCTGTTCACCATCGTGTTTGGTACGCGCAACCTCGACGCCACCGAACACCACCGTGGCATGGTGCTGGCAATCGCGTTTGAATCGCTGGTCAAGCTGTTCGCATTTCTCGCGGTCGGCGCGTTTGTAACCTACGGCCTGTATGACGGTTTCGGCGACCTGATCAGCCAGGCGATGCTGGCGCCGCGCCTGGAAGAATACTGGCAGGAGACCATCAACTGGCCGTCGATGGTGGTGCAAACCGGCGTGGCGATGATGGCGATTATCTGCTTGCCTCGCCAGTTCCATGTGACCGTGGTGGAAAACATCGACCCCCAGGATTTGCGCCTGGCCAAGTGGGTGTTCCCGGCGTATCTGATCCTCGCCGCACTGTTTGTGATCCCCATCGCCCTCGGCGGCAAAATGCTGCTGCCCGGCTCGGTGCTGCCCGATTCCTACGTGATCAGCTTGCCGATGGCCGAAGCGCACCCGGCCCTCGCCGTGCTGGCGTTTATCGGCGGTGCGTCGGCGGCAACCGGCATGGTGATCGTCGCCAGCATTGCTTTGTCGACGATGGTCTCCAACGACATGTTGCTGCCCTGGCTGTTGCGCCGCTCAAGCGCGGAGCGGCCATTCGAAGTGTTCCGCCACTGGATGCTGTCGGTGCGCCGCGTCAGCATTGTGATCATCCTCTTGCTGGCCTACGTGAGTTACCGGCTGCTGGGTTCCACCGCGAGCCTGGCGACCATCGGCCAGATCGCGTTTGCCGCCGTGACCCAGCTGGCGCCAGCGATGCTTGGCGCGCTGTACTGGAAGCAGGCGAACCGGCGCGGCGTGTTCGCCGGGTTGGCAGCGGGCACGTTCTTGTGGTTCTACACGCTGGTTTTACCGGTGACGGCGAAAAGCCTGGGCTGGTCGCTCAGCCTTTTCCCCGGCCTCACGTGGATGCATTCCCACCCGTTTGGTTTGACGGTCACCTCACTGACCTTGGGCACGGTGTTCTCCCTGGCGGGCAACTTCACGCTGTTTGTGTGGGTGTCGATGCTGTCGCGCACGCGGGTTTCCGAACACTGGCAGGCCGGGCGTTTTATCGGCCAGGAAATCAGCCAACGCGCCAGCGCGCGGTCGATGTTGTCGGTGCAGATCAGCGACCTGCTCAGCCTCGCGGCGCGTTTTGTCGGTGAGGAACGCGCCCAGCAGAGTTTCATTCGCTTCGCCTATCGCCAGGGCAAGGGCTTCAACCCTAACCAGAACGCCGATAACGACTGGATCGCGCACACCGAACGCTTGTTGGCCGGCGTGCTTGGCGCTTCTTCGACGCGCGCCGTGGTAAAGGCTGCGATTGAAGGTCGGGAAATGCAGCTGGAGGACGTAGTACGCATCGCCGACGAAGCCTCTGAGGTATTGCAGTTCAACCGCGCGCTGCTGCAAGGCGCGATCGAAAACATCACCCAGGGCATCAGCGTGGTCGACCAGTCGCTCAAGCTGGTGGCCTGGAACCGACGCTACCTGGAGTTGTTCAACTACCCCGAAGGCTTGATCAGCGTGGGCCGGCCGATCGCCGACATCATTCGCTACAACGCCGAACGCGGCCTGTGCGGGCCGGGCGAGGCCGAGGTACACGTGGCGCGACGCCTGCATTGGATGCGCCAGGGCCGCGCGCACACCTCCGAGCGGCTGTTTCCGAATGGACGGGTGATTGAGTTGATCGGCAACCCAATGCCCGGCGGCGGGTTTGTCATGAGTTTTACCGACATCACCGCGTTTCGCGAGGCCGAGCAGGCATTGACCGAGGCCAACGAGGGCCTGGAGCAGCGGGTGACCGAGCGCACCCATGAGCTGTCGCAACTTAACGTGGCGCTGACTGACGCCAAAGGCGTGGCCGAAACCGCCAGCCAGTCGAAGACGCGCTTTTTGGCCGCCGTCAGCCATGACCTGATGCAGCCGCTGAATGCCGCGCGGCTGTTCTCTGCCGCCCTCTCCCATCAGAACGACGGCCTGTCTGCCGACGCCCGGCAGTTGGTGCAACACCTGGACAGTTCGCTGCGCTCCGCGGAAGACCTGATCAGCGACCTGCTGGATATCTCGCGCCTGGAAAACGGCAAGATCAACCCCCAGCGTCAGCCGTTCGTGCTCAACGAGTTGTTTGACACGCTGGGCGCCGAATTCAAGGCACTGGCCCAAGAGCAAGGCCTGCGTTTCCGGTTGCGCGGCAGCCGCGTGCGCGTGGACAGCGACATCAAACTGCTGCGACGGATTCTGCAGAACTTTCTGACCAACGCCTTCCGCTATGCCGACGGCCCGGTGCTACTCGGCGTACGCAGGCGCAAGAACGAACTGTGCCTGGAAGTCTGGGACCGAGGCCCCGGCATTCCGCAAGATAAACAGAAGGTTATCTTTGAAGAGTTCAAGCGCCTGGACAGCCATCAAACCCGCGCAGAAAAGGGCTTGGGCCTGGGCTTGGCGATCGCCGATGGCTTGTGCCGCGTGCTGGGTCATCGCTTGAGCGTCCGTTCCTGGCCCGGCAAAGGCAGCGTGTTCAGTGTGCGCGTGCCGTTGGCGCGTCATCAGGCCAGCCCTCAGGTCAAGGCGGCTCAAGACACCGGGCTGCCGTTGAGCGGCGCGCAGGTGCTGTGTGTCGATAACGAAGAAAGCATTCTGATAGGCATGCGGAGCCTGCTGACACGTTGGGGCTGCGAAGTGTGGACGGCCACCGACCAGGCTCAATGCGCGGCGCTGCTGGCTGACGGGGTACGCCCGCAATTGGCGTTGGTGGATTACCACTTGGACCACGGTGAAACCGGTACTGAGTTGATGGGCTGGCTGCGCGCGCAACTGGCGGAGCCGATTCCAGGGGTGGTGATCAGTGCCGACGGGCGCCCGGAGATGGTGGCCGAGGTGCATGCGGCGGGGTTGGACTACTTGGCCAAACCGGTAAAGCCGGCGGCGTTGCGGGCGTTGCTCAGTCGGCATTTGCCGCTGTAGGAAGGCTTGGCTCAATGCCTGGTGGGAACTGGTTTTTGTGGGAGCTGCCACATTTTTGATCCGGCGTTATTCAGGTACGTGCGCCACACCGTCGGCATCAGTCATGGCTTTTTCCAGCAAATCAGGTGGCAGGCTTTTACTCGCGCGGGCTCCCAACAGCCTTAATTGCTCGGTACGACTGACCAGGTTCCCGCGCCCATCCGTCAGCTTGTTCCGCGCCGCGCTGTAGGCTTTATCCAACTGTTGCAGACGGTTGCCCACTTCGTCCAGGTCCTGGATAAACAGCACAAACTTGTCGTACAGCCAGCCGGCGCGCTCGGCGATTTCCCGGGCGTTCTGGCTCTGGCGTTCCTGCTTCCACAGGCTGTCGATCACCCGCAGGGTAGCCAGTAACGTGGTCGGGCTGACGATGACGATATGGCGGTCGAACGCTTCCTGAAACAGGTTTGGCTCGGCCTGCAACGCCGCAGAAAACGCCGCTTCAATCGGCACAAACAACAACACAAAATCCAGGCTGTGCAGGCCTTCCAGACGCTTGTAATCCTTACCGGCCAGGCCTTTGACGTGGTTGCGCAGCGACAACACATGCTGTTTCAAGGCCGCCTGGCCGATCAGGTCATCATCGGCGGCAACGTACTGTTGATAGGCCGTGAGGCTGACTTTGGAGTCGACCACCACCTGCTTGTCGCCGGGCAACATGATCAACACGTCCGGCTGAAAGCGCTCGCCGTCCGGGCCTTTAAGGCTGACCTGAGTCTGATACTCGCGGCCTTTCTCCAGCCCGGCGTGCTCCAGCACCCGCTCAAGGATCAGTTCACCCCAATTACCCTGGGTTTTCTGGCCCTTAAGTGCACGGGTCAGGTTGGTGGCTTCGTCCGACAGGCGCAGGTTCAGTTGCTGTAGGCGTTCGAGTTCCTTGGCCAGGGAAAAACGCTCACGCGCTTCATTCTGGTAGCTTTCTTCGACCCGTTTTTCAAACGACTGGATGCGTTCTTTCAACGGGTCAAGTAATTGCCCGAGGCGCTCTTGGCTGGTTTCGGCAAAGCGTTGCTCACGCTCATCGAAGATCTTCCCGGCCAGCTCGGCAAACTGTGCCCGCAACTCATCACGTGAGCCTTGCAGGTCGGTCAGGCGTTGTTGATGGCTGTCCTGTTGTTCCCGCAGCTCGGCGCGCAAGGCGGCGGACAGCGCATCGAGGCGACGCAGCTCGGTTTCTTTGGCGCTGCGGTCGAGGTTCCAGGCATGGGCGGCGTCACGCGCGTTATCGCGGTCGATCTGCAGCAGTTCGACTTCACGGCGCATGGCGGCCAAGTCAGCTTGTTTTGCGGAGTTGGCCTGGCTCAGGTCGCTGATCTCGTCGCGACTGGCGTCAAGTTGAGCCGCAAGCCCTTCCTGGGCCAGTTGCGCGGTGGCAAGGCGCTCTTCAAGCAATTCCCAACCGGTGGTGCGTGCGGTCAGCCGCCGTTGAATCTGCCAGCACAGCGCCAGTAACGGCACGCCAGCGCCAGCAAGGCCCACGGCAATACTTGTCCAGTCAAAAGCCATCGCCATTTCTGCCATCACGAAAAAAGGAGAGGTTAACGGAGCACAAGGCTAGACGACAGCTCAGTCTTCGACCTGGCCCAATTCGCGCTGAGCGCGACGGTCACCGGCGCGGGCGGCCAGGCGCAGCAGGTCGTGACCAATGCGGCGGTCGCGGGCGCTGCCGCACTCACGGCACATCAATTCGCCCAGGCGGCTCTGCGCGGCCACGACACCGTGACGGGCCGGTTGCTTGAGCAAACGCCCGGCGAAGTGTTTGACGTTGGTGTTCTGGCCCAGGCGCGGGCTGTCGAGCAGCCATACGGCAACTTTCAAGGACAACCGCTCGGGTGCGGTAACAGTGTGCGGGGTGTCGGTAACATCGGGTGATACTGAGCGAAACTTCATAAAGCACTGTGGGACAGATCGGAAGGCGCGCCACTCTACTCTTTTTTTCCTACAGGTAAAGCTGAAAAAAACCTGCACGCCCGTTCTAGAGCAAGCGCTCGGGACAATCCACAGAAGCTGTGGATAAGTCAGTGGACAACCCAGCTTTAACTCGCGCAAAGGCCCATGGAACGGGGGCCGCAGTCAAACTGACGATTTTTTCACCAATAAAAAAAAGCGATACTTTTCATTGACTTAAATTTTCATTGCAGGCAAATGCCGCTGCCACCGGGCAAGGAGTCGCGTGTCTACACACCGCGCAACTAATGTGCACAAGTACCCATCCACTGGTTATATGGGCGAGGCTTTTTGCTTCAACCGGGTGGAAAAATGTTACCGGTGGGCCAAAACCGCAGGACTTTTCAAATCTGCTCAGGCTCGCCACACTGGTCGACCCACCACACAACACTGTAAGGGTCGATGAAAGGAATTCTGATATTTGCACTGTTGTTGTTTGCCATCTGTGCGACCTCACTGAGCATCAACGCGGCACTTCCCTCCCCCGACGGCGCGTTGTTTGCTATCGCCATCCTGCTGTCGGCCGCGTTTACAGCGGTGAGCCTGTGTATCGAGCTGGGTGAAGGCAGAATCAATGACATGCGCGACGTGATGAAGGTCATCGAGACCGGCCGCTCCTGGCGTTTGACCCTTGCGGCCTACGGGCTGGGCTGCTCACTGGCGGCGGCAGTGACGGTGCTGGTCTATCGCGGGCTGCTGGGCGGTTGACTGAAGTTTTTTGGGTGGAGCGCTTTCTTTCCCTGTTTCAATCCGTTACTATCCGCCGCGTTAGTACCAAGCTGAAAGTCAATTCTGGTCGAACAACTCCCCTGAACAACACGGGATCGACCACCTAGATGGTTTCCAGGTATCACTTGCGACGACACTGCCTTTGAACACGCAAAGGGTGTCGCGAAGTCTCAATACTCTGACCGAACCAGCCTGCAAATTGATCAGGATCTTCACCCCGGGCCCAGAACCTTTGCCCCTGTTGTGTTGCCTGCCCTCCTAAGTACCTACCTGCCAGCCCAAGCGCGCCTAACTTATTAGCGCTTCAAACTGGCTGCTTTGTTCCAGTCGGGTTCTTCGTTCGATCAATGGTGATCAACGTCACTGGAACGTTTTAACGTTGCACGGTTCTTAACCGTGTCATTTGTAGGAACACCCATAATTATGTCAACTATCCACACTCAGGATGCCATTCGCACCCTCACCAGCGCTTTTGCCCCAATGAACTGCCTGATCATGGCCGCTCGCAAAGGCTGCTTCAGCTTCACACTGGTCAACGAACACGGCATCGCTCGTCACAGCGAACGCCTGTACCCCGATCAATACTCCAGCGCAGAGCCGCTGCAGGCCGTGATCGAGCGTACCCGTCAGGCACTGGTTGCCTGATCGACCCGAGTCGCTGAAACACAAAAAACCCTGTTTAAAACACAGGGTTTTTTATTGCCTGAAATTCGAGTCTGGCACGACTTTACTAAGTTCAAATAGATATAAACGTTATAACTGAATGAAGAAGATGTTTTAAAAACAGTCCTTTACATCACAAATATGACACTACACTTCAACTGAAGCGGCGTGATCCGCTTGCGACGGGCCTGAGATCCGATTCACAGCTGCCAAGCCCTCCCTCTCGGGCACCGTCGACCACTTTCATGGACCGAGGCTTGTATGGGTATCGCCGCCAGTGAATTGTGTCGTTATGTGATCAGGCCGACGTTGCTGTACTTCGGTTGCCATAACCAGACAGCGGAATCCCTGCTGCTGGGCATCGCTGCCAGCCAGTCGGAATTAGGCTCCGCTTTGCATGACCGGCGCGGTCATGGCCTTTACAGCATCACCGAACCCCGCCACCGCGCCCTCTGGGACAACTACCTGGCGCTGGACCCCGAGCGCGCCAGCCTGGTGCGCGGGCTGGCCAGCCAACATGCTTTCCTCAGCGCGCCCCAGCTGGAACTCACGGTTAACTTGCGCTACGCCACGGCCATCGCATGGCTTCTGGTCGAGCAACAGCGCCCTGCGCTACCGCCGCCCGGCGACGTGCTGGCCATGGCACGTATCTGGAAAGAAATATTTCACCCTCAAGGACGGCTGCGGGATTTCACCCACGCCTGGAAAACCTGTGTTTCACCCATGAATCAGGTCACTTGTTGATCAGGCATCCTGCAAGATTCGGCTAAACACGGTGAATCTGGTCTGATTGTCCTACAAAAAGGCTCTATCTCCTGCATTACAGCCTATAGCGCGAACTTAAAATTATTGTTACTTTCCGCAGCGGTGATCACCACGGAGTTCTAATAATGAAAAAAGTAATGCTCAAGACCACACTTAGCCTCGCCGTTGCCATGGCATCTTCCCAACTGTTCGCAAGCGGCTTCGCCCTTAACGAACAAGACGTCGCCGGCATGGGTACGGGTTTCGCCGGCCGCTCTTCTTCTGCCGATAACGCCAGCACCGTTTATGGTAACCCTGCCGGTATGGCTCGCCTTGACGGCCAGCAAATCACCGGTGGTGTCGCAGCCATTGACGCGTCCACCGACATCAAAGACGCCAGCGGTCGCTCACGCGGCAGCAACAAAGGCGACATGGTGCCGTTCACCGCTGTTCCGTTTGGTTTCTACACCAATAAACTCAATGATCAGTGGGCTGTCGGCTTTGGTGTTTACGCACCGTTCGGCCTGAAGACTGACTACGAACGCGGCTTCCAGGGTCGGGCTTTTGGCAACAAGAGCGAAGTGGCGGTCATCACGTTCCAGCCGACTATCAGCTACGCCTTCAATGACAAGGTGTCGATCGGTTTTGGCCCGACCATCAACCGCATCACCGGCACGCTGGAATCGCAGCCAAACCTGGGCCTGCTGCCACTGCCTGGCCTGGCGGGCACCGGTGACAACAAAATCAAAGTCAAAGGCGACGACACAGCCCTTGGCTTCAACGCTGGTATCCTGGTGCAAGCCACTGACACCACCCGCGTCGGCCTGACCTACCACTCGAAAGTTAAATACAAACTCGAAGGCCACACCGACGTCACCCCTGGCACTGGCGTTCCAGCGGCCTACCTGGGTGCCGGTCGCTATGACGCCTCGCTGAAAGTTGACACCCCTGAATCCTGGGACGCGTCGGTCACTCAAGACCTGAGCGATGCGTGGAAGGTTTACGGTGGTGCGACCTGGACGCGCTGGAGCCGCCTGAAAGACATCACCGTCAACAACGAAGGCGTGACCCGTGCGGGCGGTGCGCTCGCACCTCAGATCGTCGGCCGCATCTCGGAACCGCAAGACTGGCACGACACCTGGGCTTACGCGCTGGGTACTTCGTATCAGGTCACCAAGCAAGTGGTGCTGCGTACCGGTCTGACTTTCGACCAGTCGCCGACCAACAACACTGATCGTTCGCCGCGCATTCCTACCGGCGACCGGACCATCTTCAGTGTCGGCCTGGGCTATGCGGTGATGGATAACATGACCGTCGACCTGGCTTACTCCTACCTCAAGGAAGAGCCAGTGAAGGTTAACAAGCAGAACGCGCTGGGCCAGACCTACGCGTCGAAGTACGAAAACAGCGCCAACGGTTTCGGCCTGGGCGTGACGTACAAGTTCTGATGTAAACCGATAAAAAAGCCCCGCTCTCCTGCAAAGGAGGCGGGGCTTTTTAGTGCGCGCCAATCAGGGTTTGGACGCCAGCGCTTGTTCCACCGCCTTGATCAATTCCGGGCTGTCCGGCTTGGTCAGGCTGGAGAAATTGGCAATCACGTTGCCTTGGCGATCCACTACATACTTATAGAAATTCCACTTCGGCGCGCTGGCCTGCTGCGCCAACACTTTGAACAGGTTCACCGCATCCGGCCCCTTGACCTTCTGTGGCTCGGTCATGGTGAAGGTCACGCCGTAATTGACGTAACACACCTTGGCGGTTTCCTCGCCGGTTTTGGCTTCCTGCTTGAAGTCGTCGGACGGTACGCCGATCACTTCCAGCCCCTGGCCTTTATAACGCTGATACAAGGCTTCGAGGCCTTTGAACTGCGGAGCAAACCCGCAGAAGCTGGCGGTATTGACGATCACCAGCGGTTTGCCGGCAAAGCGCTGGCACAGGTCGATGGATTCCTTGGCGCGAAGCTTGGGCAATTGGCCCTCAAGCAACGGTGGGCAGTTGGCAGCCATCGCAACACTGCCAATGGCCATCAGGACGGGTACAGCGAGCCAGCGCATCTGCATGTTGAAGGTCCTTGAAATTCTTCAGTTCATGAAGTTAACAGATCGACATACCCAGTTGCATCAACGCAAGGCCACCGTGTTGCCAACCCCACCAGGCAAGCAGCAACAGGACCAGCCCTGCTGCCAGCGCCAAACACCGCACCGCTATACTCATGCCGCCTCCATCTGCGCCTGCAAGCGTGCCACCGGCCGCTCGCGCACAGGCCAATTCAGGGCCGCCGCCAGCACACTCAACAGCACGGCTACTTGCCAGATCAAATCGTAGTTGCCGGTTCGATCATAGACCACCCCGCCCAACCAACCGCCAAGGAACGAACCCAACTGGTGGAACAGGAACACAATCCCACCGAGCATCGAGAGGTTTCGCACACCAAACAGCGTCGCGACCGTACCGTTGGTCAGTGGCACGGTGGACAGCCACAGGAAGCCCATGGCCATGCCGAACAGGTAAGCCGTGATTTCTGTCACCGGTGCCCACAGGAACAATACGATCACCACCGCGCGCAGCAGGTACAACGCCGTGAGCAAACGCGGTTTGGACATGCGCCCGCCGAGCCAGCCGGCGGTGTAGGTGCCGAACACGTTAAACAGGCCGATCAAGGCCAGCACCGTGGTGCCAACTCTTGCCGGCAGATGCTGGTCTACCAGATACGCGGGCAAGTGCACACCGATAAACACCACCTGGAAACCACACACGAAAAAGCCGAACGCCAACAGCCAGAACCCGGAGTGGGAACCTGCCTCCTTCAGCGCTTCGCGCAGGGTTTGCTGCCCGACCATGACCGGCAGCGGTTTGTCCTTGAGCATCGCCACCAGCGGCAAGATCAGCGCCACCATCAGGCCCAGCATCAGCAAGGCGGCTGACCAGCCGAGCCAACTGATCAGGCCCAAAGTGCCCGGCACCATGGCGAACTGGCCAAAAGAACCGGCGGCGCTGGCGATGCCCATGGCCATGCTGCGTTTTTCCGGCGCCACGGCGCGGCCGACGACCCCTAGAATGACCGAGAACGAGGTGCCCGACAGGCCGATACCAATCAGCAACCCCGCGCTGAGCGACAGCGACCACGCCGAATCAGACATGCCCATCAGCACCAGACCGACGGCATACAGCACCCCGCCGACAAACACTGCTTTGGCCGCGCCGAAACGGTCCGCCAGGGCGCCGGTAAACGGCTGCGCCAGGCCCCAGATCAGGTTCTGCAAGGCAATCGCAAAGGCGAACGTCTCACGGCCCCAGCCAAATTCGCTGCTCATCGGCGCCAGAAACAGGCCGAAGCCATGCCGCACACCCAGCGACAACGCCAGGATCAGCGCACTCCCCACAAGAACCCAGCCACTGGCGCGCCACATCGAGGTCATTTGTTATTCTCCGCTCGCGGGTATATACCCGCTTGTAGTCGAACAAACCCGCGTTCAGGCGAGTTCGTCCAGCAAGGCCAATAGGGTTTCGCGTTTTTCCGCGCCCAGTCGATCGATCAATTTTTGTTGTGCCGCTTCCCACGCCGGTAGAGCTGCAGTCAGGCGCTCTTCGCCCGCTTCAGTCAATTGCACCAAACGGTTACGCAGGTCATCACCCTCAACCAACCGCACCAGGCCTTCGCCTTCGAGTACGCGCAAATTACGACCCAGGGTGCTGCGATCCAGACCCATGGCGTCGGCCAGGCTGGAAATACTCGGTTGGTCGAGACGCTGCAGATTGCACAGCAGAGAATACTGGGCAACGTTGATCCCGAAGCCGTCGAGAGCGCCGTCGTAATGCCTGCTGACGCCACGGGCGGCACGTCGCAGGTTGGTGCATAAACATTGGGAGGCTAGCATTGAGCGTGTATATACCCGGAATTATGGAATTGCAAGCAAGCGTTACAGCGCCAGACCGACCAGAACCGCCGTTTCCAGCAGCTCCAACAGGGCGCCCGCGGTGTCGCCGGTGGTGCCGCCCAACCGATTGACCATCAACTGGCGCAGCCACACAAAACACACGGCAGCGAGCAACACGGCGATGCCTCCGTTGAAACCGCCGATCAAAATGCACGCCAGGCCACTGAGGATCAGCACCTGCTGGCCGACAACTCTTGGTAAGTGATCCGACAACGCCTGACCCAAACCGCCCGCGCGCACGTAGCGCGTGGTGAGAAACAGCGCGAGCATTGAAGCGCGCCCGATCAGTGGCGCGAGGATCAGCGCCGCACCATTGTGCTGCTCAATCAGCGCCACCAACGCCGTGAACTTGAGCAGCAACACCAGGCCCAACGTAACCACTGCAATCGGGCCGCTGCGCGGGTCTTTCATGATGGTCAGCGTGCGTTCGCGGTCGCCGAAGCCGCCGAGCCAGGCATCGGCACTGTCGGCCAGGCCGTCCAGGTGCAAACCGCCACTGAGCAGCACCCAGGCCGTCAGTAACAACGCGGCATGCAGCAACAGCGGTGCGCCCATCAACAGCGTGTTGAGGCCCCATAACAGCAGCCCGAACAGCACGCCCACCAGCGGGTAAAACAGCAACGAACGGCCGATTTCCTGGGGCTGCGGCATGCCCGGCAACTTGATGGGCAGGCTGCTGAGAAATTGCAGGGCAATCAAGAACGGCAGCATCCTCAGACTCCTTCCTTTAACGCGCCGCAGGCCTCGACCTGCAAGCTGAACAGGCTGCCGTGCCCGACTTCGACATTCAGCAATTGCTCCCGGGGTAAACTCCGCGCGCGTGCCAACAGCAGACGCATCACGCCACCGTGGCTGATCAGCAACACCCGCTCGCCGGCATACGCCTGATGCAGGCGTGAGACGGCGCCCAAAACACGCTCGGAAAAATCGCTGACAGGCTCGCCATCGGGCGGCGTGAAGCTGTAGGGGTCGGCCCAAAACAGGCCAAGCCCTTCAGCGTCGGTTTCCATCAGCGCGGCTGCGCTCTGCCCTTCCCAGGCACCGAAGTGTAATTCTTGCAGGTCTTTTTCGAGGCTGACCGGCACGTCGAGCCGTGCACCCAATTCCTGCGCAAACAGTGCGCAGCGCTGCAACGGCGAGCTGACCAACCGGTCCCATGGCCCCTGCTCCACCACGGCGGCGCGCATCTGCTCCCAACCCTTGGCGGTCAACGCATCATCGAGGCTGCCGCGCAAGCCGCCACCCAACTCGGTTTCGCCATGGCGCAGCAGGTCCAGACGCAAGGTCATGCCGGGCGATCTGCAACGGCGGCTTCGGCGAACGTCGCCATCTGCCCGTGCAATGCACAGGCCAGGCGCAGCATGGGCACCGCCAGCGCCGCGCCACTGCCTTCGCCCAGGCGCAGGCCGAGTTCGAGCAGCGGCTGGGCGTCGAGGTGTTGCAGCACATGACGATGGCCCGGCTCGGCACCCCGATGGCCAAACAGCAGCCATTCGCGCGACGCCGGGTTCAGGCGCGTGGCGACCAGTGCGGCGACGGTGCAGATAAAACCATCCACCAGCACGGCGATGCCTTCCTGGGCACAGGCCAGGTAGGCGCCGACCAGTGCAGCAATTTCAAAACCGCCTAGGTTGAACAGGGTTTGCAGCACGTCATCACGTTGCCCGGCATGCCGTGCCAATGCGCGCTCGATCACCGCCACTTTGCGGCTGACGCCTTCGGCATTCAGGCCCGTGCCGGGGCCTGTGAGGTCACTCACTTGGCAATCGAGCAAGGCACACGCCAGCGCGCTCGCCGCCGTGGTGTTGCCGATGCCCATCTCGCCACCGATAAATAACTGCGCGCCGGATTCACGCGCACGCAGCACGCTGTCCCGGCCCGCTTGCAGCGCCAGCTGCCCCTGAGACCCAGTCATCGCCGGGCCGTGAACAAAATTGGCCGTGCCCGCCCCGATATTCAGGTGACGCACGCCCGGCAAATCCAGCGACGGCGTGACCGTGCCGAGGTCGACCACTTCCAGTTGCGCACCCAACTGCCGCGCCAACACGCTGATGGCCGCGCCGCCGCTGACAAAGTTATGCAGCATCTGCCCGGTCACTTCCTGCGGGAACGCCGACACGCCCTCCGCCACCACGCCGTGGTCACCGGCAAAAATCGCGATCCACAGCTGATCCACCGACGGCTTGACCTGGCCTTGCAAGCCGGCCAATTGCACCGCCAGCGCTTCCAGCTGGCCGAGGGAGCCAGCCGGTTTAGTCAATTGCTGCTGACGCGCCAGTGCGTGTTCATGCGCCGAAACATCAATGGTTTTGCAAGGGTTGAACCACCAGGAGTCAGTCATAACGCGATACCTTTCAATGTCAGGGGCAGGCCGGCAACCGTCAGGACAACACGCTGACACCGCTCGGCCAGGGCTTGATGCAGCCAACCGGCTTCATCCACATAGCGGCGAGTCAATTCGCCCAGCGGCACGACACCGAGACCGGTTTCGTTGCTGACAAAAATGATTTCACCCGGCAGCGACGCCAGGCTTTCCAACAACTGATCCCGCTCCAACGCCAGGCGCGCCGGGTCTTCCAGCATCAACAGATTGGTGAGCCAGAGGGTCAGGCAATCCACCAACAGGCAGCGATCCGCCGCGGCGTTTTCACGCAGCACCCGCGCCAGTTCGACAGGCTCCTCAATCAACCCCCAAGCGTCAGGCCGACGCTGACGATGCAGAGCGACGCGCTCATTCATCTCCCCATCCAGCGGCTGGCTGGTAGCGATGTAAACGACCGGCAAACCGCTGTCGCTGGCGAGCTTTTCGGCAAGACGGCTCTTCCCGGAACGGGCACCGCCGAGAATTAATTGAAGCATGTGCAGGTTCCTTTATCGGCGAGATCAGAGCCTGAGGCGGGGACTGCCGACTGTGGGGTGTCAGCTGAAAACGGGGCGCGGCCATCGCAGGCAAGCCAGCTCCCACACAATCTGCTTTTGATCCAACCACTCAGGTCGGCTCTCAGGCCGCCGTGCTTGTGATCTTGCTTTTGATTTTGATCCGAGACGCCCCGTAAACCACGATGGCCGGAGTGAGGGCATGCCGAGCCTAAGCGAGGCACCGAGTGGTGGGGCGAAGGCCTTTTGGTTACTTTTGGCTGGGCCGGCTTCCGGCCTTTCCAAAAGTGACCCGCTGTAAGAGCGGAACCATCAGCCGCCGTTACCGCAGCAACGGATATGCCCACCGCAACCCAGCTCCCACACTTGGCCATCAGATTCCACATAACGTGCGCAACAAAGTGGTATCGAGGTGGTGCTCTACCAAATCCGCCAACCGCTCAATATCCCGCTCGCGCAGAGCGTGGTAATCCACCTCCTGCACATCCTGTAACCCAGCCCAGCGCAACAAAGCACTGCACGCCGCAGGCGTCTCAAACAAACCATGCAGATAAGTCCCAAAAATCTGCCCATCCGCACTCTGAGCACCGTCGCTGCGGCCATCGTCCAGCAACACCGCAGCTCGGGACAACGCATCGCCAGACGTCACACCGGCATGAATCTCATACCCACTGACCTCGGCATCTTCAAGCAATAACCGCCCGCGCACATTGCGCAGTTGCTTCTCTTCTTCAAGGGTCGTGCTGAACGCCAACAGCCCCAACCCTTCACTGGACCCGCAAGGCCCCTCCAGCCCGAGAGGGTCATGCACCTGCTCGCCGAGCATCTGCAAGCCGCCGCAAATACCCAGCAACTTGCCGCCATAACGCAAATGCCGCGCCACGGCGGTGTCCCACCCATTGGCGCGCAAATACGCCAAATCACTGCGCACACTTTTCGAGCCCGGCAAAATAATCAGGTCCGCCGCAGGGATCGCCTGCCCCGGCCCGACAAACTGCAGATCCACCTGCGGATGCAAACGCAGCGGGTCAAAATCGGTGTGGTTGCTGATACGCGGCAACACCGGCACTACCACCTTGAGCACCTGCGCCGCCTTGTCGATCTGACGTCTGTCGATACCGTCTTCAGCCTCCAGATGCAGGTCCATCACATACGGCAACACACCCACCACCGGTTTGCCGGTGCGCGCTTCCAGCCAATCCAGCCCCGGTTGCAGCAGTGCGATATCGCCGCGAAAGCGGTTAATGATGAACCCCTTGACCCGCGCCTGCTCAGTGGGCGACAGCAACTCAAGGGTGCCGACCAAATGGGCAAACACACCGCCACGGTTGATATCGGCGATCAACAACACCGGGCAATCCACCGCCTCGGCAAAGCCCATATTGGCGATGTCATTGGCGCGTAGGTTGATCTCCGCCGGGGAGCCCGCGCCTTCTACCATCACCACCGGATACGCTTCGCTTAACCGCGCGTGGGAAGCCAGCACCGCCTGCATCGCGATGGCTTTGTAGTCGTGATAGGCCACCGCATTCATGCTGGTGACGGCACGGCCGTGGATGATCACTTGGGAGCCGGTGTCGCTGTTGGGCTTGAGCAGCACCGGGTTCATGTCGGTGTGCGGCGCCAGGTTAGCGGCCTGGGCCTGCACGGCCTGGGCGCGACCGATTTCGCCGCCCTCGGCGGTGACTGCGCTGTTGAGCGCCATGTTCTGTGGTTTGAACGGCACGACCGCCACACCCTGGCGCACCAGCCAACGGCACAACGCAGTGACCAAGGTACTTTTGCCGGCATCGGAAGTGGTGCCCTGCACCATCAACGTAGTCATGAGACTTCCTTGTAGGCGGCCAGCGCTTCATCGACTCGCAGCCACTGCGCCTCGGTGTCGGGCAAACCAAAACGCACACTGCTGTCATGGATAAACAAGCGCAACAGAATGCCGCGCTGGGCCATGAATTCGTGCAGCCGTTCGGCGTGAGGGGTGATCAGCCATTGAAACAAGGCGCAGCCACCGTGGGGTTGAAAGCCGTGGCGCTCGAGCAGCTCAAACAAACGCTGGCCGGCTTCGATGCAGCGAAGACGTTGGCGTGTGTGCCCAGCGGTATCGCGCAAGCACGCCTGGCCGATTACCCGCGTCGGCCCGCTGACGGCCCATGGCCCGACCTGCTCGGCGAGCAATTTGAGCAACCTGCGCTCGGCCAGCACGAAGCCCAGGCGCACACCGGCCAGGCCGAAGAACTTACCGAAGGAACGCAGCACAATCAGCCCGACTTGATGGGCGTGGCTCGCCAGGCTCAGTTGTGGAGTGACGTCCATAAACGCTTCGTCCACCACCAGCCAGCCGCCGCGCTGCGCCAGCCGCGAGTGCCAATCGAGCAGGCGCTGCGGCGCCAGGCTCAACCCCGTGGGGTTGTTGGGGTTGACCACCACCAGCACGTCGAGGCCGTCGAGGAAGAAGTCGACTTCCTGTTCCTGCACCTCACGCACCACGTACCCGGCACGGCGCCAGGCTTCGGCATGCTCGGCATAGCACGGCGACAACACGCCGACCTTGCCGGTGCGACGCAGGCGCGGCAACAGCTGAATCGCGGCCTGGGAACCTGGCACCGGCAACACATGGGCGGCGCCGTAATATTCGCTGGCGGCTTTCTCCAGGCCATCATCGGTTTCCGGCAACCGCGCCCAGGCGCGTAGAGGGATTTCGGGGATCGGCCACGGCCATGGCGCCAGGCCGCTGGACAGGTCGAGCCAGTCGGCCTCGGCAATCCCGTACTGCATCGCCGCCTTGCGCAGCCGGCCACCGTGTTCAAGCATAAAATTGCGCCCCTGCACAAAGGATCAGCAGCCATAACCATACGCCGCGCTGCACCAGTTGCCAGCCTCGGTCGATGGCATCGGCATCGGCTGCCGGGCCTTCTCCCAGTTGCGGGCGCTGATGCAACTCGCCGTGATAAATCGCCGCGCCGCCCAGTTCGACTCCCAGTGCACCGGCGCCCGCCGCCATCACCGGCCCGGCATTCGGGCTGTCCCATGTCGGGCCCTGGGTGCGCCAGCATTTGAGTGCCAGTCGGGTGTTGCCCAATACCGCGTAGGTCAACGCCACCAGACGTGCAGGAATGTAGTTCAGCACATCGTCGATTTTGGCCGCTGCCCAGCCGAAGCGTTCGAAGCGTTCGTTGCGATAGCCCCACATGGCGTCAAGGGTATTGCTCAGGCGATAGAGCACCACGCCCGGCACACCGGCGACCACAAACCAGAACAGCGCGGCAACCACCGCATCGCTGCCGTTCTCCAACACTGATTCGGTGGCGGCGCGGGCAACTTCGGTGCTATCCAATTCAGTGGTCTGGCGGCTGACCAAATAGCTCACGCGTTTGCGCGCTTCGTCCAGGTCGCCGCTGCGCAGGGCCTGGGCCACCGGGATCACGTGTTCACCCAGGCTGCGCATGCCGAGGGCGCAGTACAACGCCAGAATTTCCAGCACCCAGCCGATGTACGGCGCCCACGACAAGGCGGTGGCCAGCAATGTCAGCGGCACGACAGCGATGAACCACGCGGTCACGCCATGGCTGCGCCAGCCACGGCCGCCGGCATTGAAACGTTTCTCGATGCGCCCGGCGAAATTGCCGAACGCCACCAGCGGATGCCAGCGCTTGGGCTCGCCCAGCAACGCGTCCAGCGCCACTGCCGCGACACACAGCAAGGCCACACTCATTGACTCACTCCCCACACATTTTCATACAACATGTCACTCAGCGGCCGTGGATCGGTCCAGCCTTCGAGCTGCAACATCGGTGCCGGGTAGAACGCCTCTACCGGTCCCAGACACAACACCGCCAGGGGTTTTGCGCCGGGTGGCAAGCCCAGCAAGTCGGCCAGGGCCTGAGGCTCGAACAGCGAGACCCAGCCCATGCCAAGGCCTTCGACGCGCGCCGCCAGCCACAGATTCTGGATCGCACAGGACAGTGAAGCCATGTCCATTTCCGGCAAGGTGCGACGACCAAAGATATGACGCTCGCGATCATCCATCAGCGCCGCTACCAACACTTCGGCGCAGTCATGAATGCCTTCGACCTTGAGCTTCATAAACGCGTCGGAGCGCTCGCCGAGGGCTTCGGCGGTGCGGATGCGCTCTTCCTCCACCAACTGCTGAATTTTCCCACGCAGTTGTCGGTCGCTGATGCGAATGAAGCGCCAGGGCTGCATCAATCCGACACTGGGCGCCTGGTGGGCAGCCTGGAGCAGGCGGTGCAACAACTCGGGAGCGACGGTGCCACCGGTGAAGTGGCGCATGTCGCGGCGTTCGGCGATGGCGCGGTAGACGGCGTCGCGGTCGGCTTGAGGGAAGGCGTTGTCGGTCATGGCCCTATCGCGGGCAAGCCCGCTCCCACAGTTGACCGAGTTGAAACACCCTCCAGTGTGGGAGCTGGCTGGCCTGCGATGGCGGCCTCCCGATCAGGCGCAAACAATGCGGCCACAGCAGCCGGATTCGACGGAAAATAAAAGTGCACATAGGAAGCCGTCATCCGCCCCTGCCGATAAACCGATTCGGCACCGCGCCCGCCATTCGGGCTCACGCCACGGGCAATCGGCTCCCACTCGGTGCTGGTCAGCGAATGGTGATAGGTGTGGCCACGCAATACACCTTCCGGCAGCTCGACGCTTTGCAGCGCCAGGGCCGCCAGTTTTTTCTGCATCACCGCATCGCCTTGCAGCAGGCCAACCAGCTCGGCGCGGGTACCGTCGACATCGGTGAGCGAATCGAGCAGATAGAGCATGCCACCACACTCGGCCAACAACGGTTTGCCGGCGGCGTGATGGGCGCGAATCGCATCGAGCATCGGGGTATTTTCCGACAGCGCCGTGTGGTGCAGTTCCGGGTAACCACCGGGCAGATAGAGGCTGTCGGCGTCGGGCAACTCGCGGTCGTGGATCGGCGAGAAGAAGTGCAACTCGGCGCCCATTGCCCGCAACAGGTCGAGGCTGGCGCCGTAGGTGAAGGCGAAGGCCTCGTCGCGGGCCACAGCAATGCGCACGCCCGTGAGCAACGGCTCGGCCTTGATCACTTCCGGTACGGCAAAGGTCACCGGCGGCGGCACGGCGACTTCGCAACTGCTGCCCAGCGCTTGAGCGGCGGCGTCCAGGCGCATGTCGAGGTCATTTAGCTCGCTGGCTTGCACCAGGCCCAGATGACGGCTGGGCAATTCGATCCCGGTTTCTCGAGACAATGCGCCGTACCAGCGCAAGCCTTCAGTGAGGCTGCCTTCCAGCAGTTGCGCGTGGCGCAGGGTGCCGACGCGGTTGGCCAGCACGCCGGCGAACGGCAAGTCGGGTTGATAACGCGCCAGGCCCAGGGCCAGCGCGCCAAAGGTCTGAGCCATGGCCGTGCCGTCGATCACGCCGAGTACCGGCACGCCGAAGTGGCGCGCCAGGTCAGCACTGGACGGCGTGCCGTCGAACAGGCCCATCACGCCCTCGATCAATATCAGGTCGGCCTCGCCTGCGGCTTCCCACAGCAAGCGGCGGCTTTCCTGTTCGCCGACCATCCACATGTCCAATTGATACACCGGCGCACCGCTGGCGCGCTCGTGAATCATGGGGTCGAGAAAGTCCGGCCCGCATTTGAACACGCGCACCTTGCGCCCCAGGTTGCGGTGCAAGCGCGCGAGTGCGGCGGTGACGGTGGTTTTGCCCTGGCCGGACGCCGGTGCGGCGATCAGGACAGCCGGGCAATGACGGGGCTGATTCAAAGTTCGACGCCCTTCTGTGCCTTGATCCCGGCTTGGAACGCGTGCTTGAGCATGCCCATTTCGGTGACGGTGTCGCCCAGCTCAATCAGCTCAGGTTTGGCGCCACGGCCGGTGACCACCACGTGTTGCATCGGCGGGCGGGCTTGCAGGTCGCTGAGCACCTGGTCGAGGTCGAGGTAGCCGTGCTTGAGGGCGATGTTCAACTCGTCCAGCACTACCATGCCGATGGCGGGGTCTTGCAGCAGTTCGCGGGACACGACCCACGCGGCTTCGGCGGCGGCGATGTCGCGCTGGCGGTCCTGGGTTTCCCAGGTAAAGCCTTCGCCCATCACATGGAAACGTACTTGTTCGGGGAAGCGACGGAAGAACATCTCTTCACCGGTGCTGTGGCGGCCCTTGATGAACTGCACCACGCCGCACTGCATGCCGTGGCCCATGGCGCGGGCGAGCATGCCAAACGCCGAGCTGCTCTTGCCTTTGCCGTTACCGGTGAGCACCAGCAACAATCCGCACTCGTTGGGGGAATTGGCGATGCGCTCGTCGATCACGGCTTTTTTGCGCAGCATGCGCGCCAGGTGGCGTTCTTCGCGGTCGGGGGAATCAGTCATGGCAGCTCTCCGTTGGGGCTGGACAAAAACGGCGGGCAGGAAAAAGACAAAAACAGACAGCCAAGCATCGCCCACCGTGATGCTGTTGGATGATCCAGGCCGGTCTCCGGGCTCATGAGTGGCGCTCTCGTGGAGAGGGCAACCGACGATGCGCCTTCCCATATCGCGTGCGATACAGTGGCAAAAAGCACCGTTTTCACTCATTTACCGTTGCGGGGGCAGCGCCGGAGTTGCGGCAGCACTGTGTACAAGTGCGCTCACTCACCGGCTTCCCTGTTTCACTCTGTCGACCCACGGGCCACAGAGCACCTGGAACAAGCCGCGAAGGTTAGTGGGTTGGGGGTGGAGCGTCAATTAAAGCTGGCCTTGCACTTGAACCATCCCACTGCCGCACTCCTCTACCCTTACAGGTATTCAGGAGAAAACCATGCATAAAACAAGACTTGCCTTACTGATCATGGTCGCCGGCACCCTCGCCGCCTGCGGTGAAAGCTCTACCTTGCAGGTGTCCGACGGCACCGGGCCTTCGCCCAAATTGCCGGAGCCGAACAAAACCCTGATCCCCACCGTGAACATCGCCCCGGCAATTGGCTGGCCTGATGGCATGAAGCCGACCGCCGCCGCAGGCACCCAGGTGGCTGCGTTTGCCGAAGGGCTCGATCACCCGCGCTGGTTGTATGTGCTGCCCAACGGCGATGTGCTGGTGGCCGAAACCAATGCACCGCCCAAGCCGGATGATTCCGCAGGCATACGCGGCTGGGTAATGGAAAAGGTTATGGGCCGTGCCGGCGCGGGCGTACCCAGCCCGAACCGCATCACGCTGCTGCGCGATGCCGACCACGATGGTGTGGCCGAAACGCGCACGGTGTTTCTGGAAAATCTGAACTCGCCCTTCGGCATGACCCTGGTGGGCAATGACCTGTATGTGGCGGATTCGGACAAGCTGCTGCGTTTTCCCTACCAACCGGGCGAAACCGTGATCAAGCAGGCCGGTACAAAGGTCGTCGACTTGCCAGGTGGCAGCATCAACCACCACTGGACCAAAAACGTGGTGGCGAGCAAGGACGGCAGTAAGCTGTACGTGAGCGTTGGCTCCAACAGCAACGTTGGCGAGAACGGCCTGGCGGCCGAAGAAGGTCGGGCGGCGATCTGGGAAGTGGACCGTGCCACGGGCCAGCACCGCATTTTCGCCTCAGGCCTGCGTAACCCCAACGGCATGGCCTGGGAACCACAAAGCGGCAAGCTGTGGACCGCAGTGAATGAGCGCGACGAGATCGGCAGCGACCTGGTTCCGGACTACATCACCTCGGTCAAGGATGGCGCGTTCTATGGCTGGCCATTCAGTTACTACGGGCAGCACGTGGATGTGCGGGTAAACCCGCAGAGCCCGGACCTGGTGGCCAAGGCGATTGCGCCGGATTACGCCGTGGGCCCGCATACCGCATCGCTGGGCCTGACGTTCGCCGAGGGCAGCAAACTCCCTGCGCAGTTCAGCAACGGCGCGTTTATCGGCCAGCACGGTTCGTGGAACCGCAAGCCGCACAGTGGCTACAAGGTGATTTTCGTGCCGTTCGAAGGTGGCCAGCCTAAAGGGCAGCCGGTGGATGTGCTGACCGGGTTCCTCGACAAGGACGAGAAAGCCATGGGCCGGCCGGTGGGCGTTGTGATTGATCAGCAGGGGGATTTGCTGGTGGCAGATGATGTGGGGAATAAGGTGTGGCGGGTGTCGGCGGCTAAGTAGCCGATTTCAAGCACAACACAAAGCAAATGTGGGAGCTGGCTTGCCTGCGATAGCATCGCCGCAGTGCAACTGAGACACCGAGTTGACTGCATCGCAGGCAAGCCAGCTCCCACACTGGTCTCTGTGTGCCTTTACGGGTTGCGCGCCAGATTGGCCGGCAACACGCGCTTGGCGCTCAGGTAGGCATTCTGCCAATACGCCTTGGACAAGGTGTCCAGCTTCACCGTACCGCCCGTCTGCGGCGCATGCACAAAGCGGCCTTCGCCCACGTAGATCCCGGCGTGGCTCACACGAGAACCGCCACCCGTGGCAAAAAACAGCAAGTCACCGGTTTGCAGGTTTTGCTCGCTGACGTCTTGCGCACGCATCACGATCAGTTCACGGGTGGTACGCGGCAGGGAGATCCCGGCGGCGTCGCGGAACACAAAACCGATCAGGCCGCTGCAATCAAACCCGGAGTCCGGCGTATTGCCGCCCCAACGATACGGCGTGCCGACCAGGCCCAGCGCGCGAAAGAGCACGTCTTCAGCCGCAGGCGAATAGTTTTGGACGGAATAGTTGAACACCGGCTTGGGCTTCACTGCTACGGGAGCAGCGGGCGGCGGCGGACGGCTTGAGCAGGCGCTGAGGAGCGCGGCGCAAACGAGAAGAATGAGGCGGGCCGAGTTCGACATGTGCAGAACAATCCTGGTCTGGATGCGGCTTTCGCTGCCGAAGGCTGAAAACCAGAACGCGCAAGCAAAGCTCGCGCGAACGGATTCCAACAATATCCAGGGATTCTAGCGCTTACACATCAAACTTCAAGTATCACTTTAACTTTACTTACTAGCGGTAACCGTCGTCGGGGCCATGGCGAGTGCGCGCTTGGCTTCAATGAAGGTTTTGCTCCAGTAACTGTCACCCAGGTTGTCGACGCGAACACCACCACTGCGACGGCTGCTGGAGTGGATAAACTGGTTATCGCCCAAGTAGATACCGGCGTGGCTGACACGGCCACGGCCTGCTGTACTGAAGAAAAGCAGATCACCGGGCTTGAGGTTGTTGCGTGCGACCAACGGTGCATCCACGTTGATCATTTCGCGGGTCGAGCGCGGCAGGTTCATGCCGGCTTCTTCACGAAACAGGTAGCCGATAAAGCCACTGCAGTCGAAACCGGCTTCAGAGGTACCGCCGAAACGGTAACGGGTACCGATCAGGGACATGCCGCGTTCAAGAATGCTGTCAGCCAGAACGGGAAGCTGGTAAGGCTTGCGACCAGCAAAGTTGACCAATTCTTTTTCGGTTGCCCGTTCTTCATTGTAAAGAGCTTCCTGATAAACAGAGGAAGACTGCGATGCAACGAATTTGGCTTGGGATTGTTGTTGGCTTTTTTGCTGCTCGACCACCTGCTGAGGGTGGGAGGCGCAACCAAACAAAAGGGTTACAAGTGCGAGAGGCACGAGGGGTGCGAAGCGATTTAGCATGGGCACGACCGTGGCTGGTATGTAAAGAAGCCGAGACTATGCCCACTATCAGATCGATTTGCAAATTCAATCGTGATCTATGTGACTTCTGGTTTGAACGATGACATCTAAGCCCTTAACTCCCCATTGATGGCATTTGCGTGGCAATACCGGCCCAAACGCAGGCTTTCTGGCACCTGAAATTTGCCGAAAGCCCCGGTTTGACTGGGCTGGCTACCAGCCGAGAGTTTCTTTCAGGAAGGGAATGGTGAGCTTGCGCTGGGCCTGCAACGAGGCCTGATCGAGCTGTTCGAGCAAGTCGAACAACGCGCTCATGCTGCGGGTGCCACGTGTGAGGATAAAGTGCCCGACTTCGTCAGTCAGGTGCAGGCCGCGACGGGACGCGCGCAATTGCAGGGCGCGCAATTTGTCTTCGTCAGACAAGGGGCGCATCTGGAAGATCAGTGCCAGGGTCAGGCGCGACTTGAGGTCAGCCAGCTTCACCGGCAGCTCGCGCGGCGAGGTGGAAGCGGCAATCAACAAACGTCGGCCGCTGTCGCGCAGGCGATTGAACAGGTGAAACAGCGCCTCTTCCCACTCCGCCTTGCCGGCGATGACTTGCAGGTCATCAAGGCAGACCAGTTCGTATTGTTCGAGGTGGTCGAAAATTCCGATACCGCGATCCATCAACTCGGCCAGCGGTAGGTAAACCGCCCGTTCACCCATCTGCTCAAAGCGCAGGCATGCTGCCTGTAACAGGTGGGTACGCCCCACGCCGTGCTTGCCCCACAGATAGATCAGGCTTTCAGTCCACCCGGCGTCGGCTTCGCAGAGCCGCTCGACATAGCCGAGTGCAGCGGCATTGGCGCCTGGGTAGTAATTGATGAAGGTGGCGTCGTCACGCAGACGCACACCCAAGGGCAGCTGAATCGGTTTCATGCTGACTGAACGGCTCCAAACGAGCCGTTGGTGGCCTCTGTGTAAAGTTTGCAAAGTTTATACCCGTGACGCTGGGCGCACAATGCAACAGACCGCAAGCAAAATCAAAGGTTTGCGTTACTTGGGGCGATTTGCGCAAATAGCCTTGCCGCCTGCCCCAGAAACGACAAACCCGGCCGGAGCCGGGTTTGTGATGCAAAGGTTACAGTTTGGGGTCTTCGACCCCGGCGTACGCATCCGAATGCTTGTACAGATCATGCAGATGGCGCAGCAGCACCATGATCACCGCCGCCACCGGCAGAGCCAGCAAGATGCCGGTAAAACCGAACAGCTCGCCGCCAGCCAGGATCGCAAAGATCACCGCCACCGGGTGCAGGCCAATCCGGTCGCCGACCAGCAACGGCGTGAGCACCATGCCTTCCAGCGCCTGGCCCACCATGAACACCGCGACAATCCCGAGCATCGGGTACAGGTCGCCGCCAAACTGGAACAGCCCCGCCACCAACGCGGCGCCAATACCAATCACGAACCCCATGTACGGCACGATAGCGGCCAAGCCTGCGATCAAGCCGATCAATAGACCCAGCTCCAGCCCAATCGCCATCAAGCCTGCGGCATAGATAATCCCCAGCGCCAGCATCACCAGCAATTGACCCCTCACGAACGCGCCGAGCACCTCGTGGCACTCCTCCGCCAGCGAGACGACTTGCTCCTCACGGTCGCGCGGCAGCAGGCTGCGGATCTTGGCCATCATGATGTCCCAGTCGCGCAACAGGTAGAACGCCACCACCGGAATCAGCACCAGGTTGGTCAGCCAGCCAATCAACGCCAGGCTGGACGCCGTGGCTTGACTGAGCACCACACCGACAATATCGGTGGTCTGGCCCATGTGCTCGCTGATGGCCGCCTTGACCTTGTCGAACTTCCAAAAACCATCCGCCAGCCCCAACTTGGCCTGGGCCCACGGCATGGCCGTGTGCTGCAACCAATCAAGCATCTGCGGCGCCAGTTCATACAGACGGAACAGCTGCTTGGCCAACATCGGCACCAACACCAACACCAGCGCAGTGATGATCATGGTAAACAGGGCAAACACCGCCACCACGCCCCAGGTGCGTGACAGGCCGGCTTTCTCCAGGCGATCCACTACGGGATCGAACAGATAAGCGAGCAGCAACGCCACCAGAAACGGCGTCAGGATCGAATGCAGCAAGAACACAAACACGCACAGCAGGACAATCCCGCCAAGCCACACCCAACGACGCGTATCCGCCATATACCACTCCTTCTGATTATCTATTGCCCACTTCTATATATAGAAGGAAGACCACTCACTTCTTACTTACCAGCGAAAACGCAGTTGCGCCTGAGGCTCGGGAGCGGCAGGCGGCTGAGTGCCGTCCGCTACCGGTGGCTGAGCAGGCGCCTCACCTGCAGGCACCTCCGTCAGCTTGGCCAGGCTCAACTGAGTGCGTAACTGATCGGCGCTGCCGTTGACGCGATACACAATCCGATTGCCATCCACGCGCTGCGGCTGACCGCCAAACGGCTCCAGCAGATGACCCAGCGCGGCATAGCGCTCCAGGGTCATGCCCTGTACTTCGAGCAATTGTTCAGTGGTGACGCCCGGTTTGACCGCAAAACGCGGCGCCAGTTTTTGGCTGACCGCCAGCATCACCGCGTCAGCGACCGCGCCGGTGTCGGCACCTTGCGCAGTGCCCTGCTCGCTCTTGTCGCCCAACCACAGGCGCCATTTGGCCTGCCATTGGCTGCCTTCCTGGCGAGCGTGAACCGCGAGCAAGGCGTCGGCGCCGTAGCGCTCGGAAGCGGCGCGCAGTGGCGTGGCATCTGCGCTTTCAAGATTAGGCGCAGTGGCCACAACCTGCTCCTGCAAGTCGCCCAGCGGCAAGCGCAACGGCAAACCACGGTGCTGGGCTGCGCGACGCAGGGCTTGGGCAACCGCCTGGCCGTCACCGATCAAGCTGCTGCCTTCGGTGGAATCGTTCAGCCACCAGCCGAGGATCGATGGCCGATTGCTGCCCCAAATGGACAAGCCCGCTTCGCGCAACGCGCGGTCGGTGCTGACGGGGTCGAAATCCACTTGCAGGCTTTCCGGTGGTCCGGCGTCGTAGCCGTATTGGCTGATGATTTGTTGCGGGTCTTTGCGGATTGCCGCCAGGCCTGGCCCCTCGGCGGCCTTGGCGTCGCCCGTCAGGCGAATCACCAGGGTTTGCACGGCATGCTGGGTGGCTTGGTCGCGCTCTTGGGGCGACTGGCTGCTGACCGGTTCAAGCACTTGATAGAGGCCATTGAGGGTTTCGGCATGACTCGCCAGGCTGACAAAGGACAAGCAGCCTACAAAAAAGAATTTACACAGACGCATGGAAGATTCCCGAACGACAAATTTAGCGGCTGGAACAGACCGCGTGAACTCGGCTTGGCAAGGCTGTGACAGCAGCGACCGGTAAAACATTCACGGGGTCCTGGTAAGTTTTCATACTGTCATAACGATAGCGGATTCAAGGCTATACCTTAATGGGTGCCATGGCAGACCCAATCAGCATTTTTTTAACCTATATGGCCCTGCCCGTCGGCCCGAGGATGGCCGCTGCCCCTCAAGCCTGATAAAATCGCGCGCCTTCGCAGACCGTCAACGGCTGAGCCTCTTCAATGAAAGCCCCGCCAGCTCGGTCGTTACCCAGAAATCCCCCCTAAAGGCCTGGATCATGAGCAAGCAACCCTCCCTGAGCTACAAGGACGCCGGTGTAGACATCGACGCCGGTGAAGCATTGGTCGAACGCATCAAGAGCGTCGCCAAGCGCACTGCGCGCCCCGAAGTCATGGGCGGCCTGGGCGGTTTTGGCGCCCTCTGCGAAATCCCGGCCGGCTACAAACAGCCGGTTCTGGTCTCCGGCACCGACGGCGTGGGCACCAAGCTGCGTCTGGCGCTGAACCTGAACAAGCACGACAGCATCGGCATCGACCTGGTCGCCATGTGCGTCAACGACCTGGTGGTGTGCGGCGCCGAGCCGTTGTTCTTCCTTGACTACTACGCCACCGGCAAGCTCAACGTCGAGACCGCAACCCAGGTTGTGACTGGCATCGGCGCTGGCTGCGAACTGTCGGGTTGCTCGCTGGTTGGCGGTGAAACCGCTGAAATGCCAGGCATGTACGAAGGCGAAGACTACGACCTGGCCGGCTTCTGCGTTGGTGTTGTAGAAAAATCCGAAATCATCGACGGCTCCAAAGTCGCTGCCGGTGACGCCCTGCTCGCGCTGCCATCCTCCGGCCCGCACTCCAACGGTTACTCGCTGATCCGCAAGATCATCGAAGTGTCCGGCGCCGACATCGAAACCATCCAGCTCGACGGCAAGCCGCTGACCGACCTGTTGATGGCCCCGACGCGCATCTACGTCAAGCCACTGCTCAAGCTGATCAAGGACACTGGCGCAGTCAAAGCCATGGCCCACATCACCGGCGGCGGCCTGCTGGACAACATCCCGCGCGTGCTGCCAAAAGGCGCCCAGGCGATTGTTGACGTAGCAAGCTGGACGCGCCCTGCCGTGTTCGACTGGCTGCAAGAAAAAGGCAACGTCAACGAAACCGAAATGCACCGCGTGCTGAACTGCGGCGTGGGCATGGTCATCTGCGTGGCTCAAGAGCACGTGGACACCGCGCTGAACGTACTGCGTGAAGCAGGCGAGCAGCCTTGGGTCATCGGCCAGATCGCGACTGCTCCGGAAGGCGCAGCTCAGGTTGAACTGAAAAACCTCAAGGCTCATTAATGTCTGCGACCTGTGATGTCGTGGTGCTGCTTTCCGGCACCGGCAGTAACTTGCAGGCCCTGATCGACAGCACGCGTACCGGCGACAGCCCGGTGCGCATCGCTGCGGTGATTTCCAACCGCAGCGACGCCTACGGCCTGCAACGCGCCAGGGGCGCGGGCATCGACACCCGCTCGCTGGATCACAAGGCTTTCGAGGGCCGCGAGGCCTTCGACAGCGCCTTGATCGAACTCATAGACGCCTTCAAGCCAAAACTTGTAGTACTTGCCGGTTTCATGCGCATCCTCAGCGCTGATTTCGTGCGGCACTACGAAGGGCGCCTGCTCAATATCCACCCTTCCCTGCTGCCCAAATACAAAGGTTTGCACACGCACCAGCGCGCGCTAGACGCTGGCGACAGCGAGCATGGCTGCAGCGTGCACTTTGTGACCGAGGAACTCGACGGCGGGCCTCTGGTCGTACAGGCAGTGGTTCCGGTAGAGTCTGCAGATTCGGCGCAGACACTTGCGCAACGGGTTCACGCCCAGGAACACAAGATTTACCCACTGGCTGTTCGCTGGTTCGCCGAGGGCCGGTTGATTCTCTGCGAACAGGGTGCATTATTGGACGGTCAGTTACTCGCGGCCAGCGGCCACTTGATTCGAACCTAGGAGATTTTATGCGTCGCGCCTTGCTCTTCGCTTTTGCGCTGTTCGCCTTGCCAGCCGTGCAAGCAGCAGACCTTCACCCTTTCTCCGCCAGCTACACCGCCGACTGGAAACAGTTGCCCATGAGTGGTTCGGCCGAACGCAGCCTGACCAAGAACAGTGATGGCACCTGGACCTTGAATTTCAAGGCTTCCATGATGATCGCCAGCCTCACCGAAACCAGCGTAATCCTGTTCGACAAGGACGCCCTGCAACCGAAGAGCTACTCCTTCGAACGCGGCGGTCTGGGCAAGGCGAAGAAGATCAACCTGGATTTCGATCAGGCAACCAAAAAAATCACGGGCTTTGAAAACAAAGACCCGGTGAACGTCACCCTTGAAAGCGGCATGCTCGACAAGTCGACATACCAGCTTGCCTTGCAACGCGACGTCGCCGCCGGCAAAAAAAGCATGAGCTATCGCGTGGCTGAAGGGACCGACGTCGACACCTACGACTTCCGCGTGATCGGCCCGGAAAAGGTCCAGACCAAAGCCGGCACCATTGACGCGATCAAGGTTGAGCGTGTGCGCGACCCGTCGCAAAGCAAGCGCATCACCCAGATGTGGTTTGCCAAAGACTGGGACGGCATTCTGGTTGCCCTGCGTCAGGTGGAAACCGACGGCAAGGAATACAACATCATGCTGCTGGACGGCACCGTTGACGGTAAGTCTGTCAAAGGTAGCTGATGGGCTGATGAGTCAAAAAAGAGCCTCGCTGAATGCGGGGCTTTTTTTCGTCTGCAGATTCTATGTTAAAGCTTCTGCCGCCTTCGCGAGCAAGCCCGCTCCCACATTCGACCGCGTGCTCATGTTGGAGCTCGGTCATGTGTGGGAGCGGGCTTGCTCGCGAAGGCGTCAGCAGCCTCAACACGAGATAAAAGACCCACTCAAACATGAAACCTTTGTCATAAAACTCAACATCCTGCGGCCCCAAACCACGGTTTACGCGGCCTGCAGCACTGTTGCGTTTCTTGCAAAGAATAGTTGTGCGAAAAGTCGGTTTACTTAGCAAGCTAACAAAACATATAACAAAGGCCTGCGACGACTTGCCGCAGATCAACCAGAGATTGGAGCAAGCAGATGACTGTAAAAGTAACTGAACGCGACGATGCACACATGTCCCACGAAGCACTGGGCCATGGGATTCACATCTGGGATGTCCATCAACAAGACCAACTGGTCGGCATGTTCCATGACGAGAACGAAGCCCACAATTATAAAAACGAGCTCGAAACTCTCGAAATGAAACGCCAGGCACCAAGCTCCTGAAACTTTGAAATCGCGTAGACGCCCGGTCCCCGCAGCCGGGCCGCCTACACCCGAAAACCCCGCCATGTGAGCGGGGTTTCTCGTTTACAATCCCCCGCGTTCCGAAGCGTCTACGCAAAAAATATAAAAAACTGACACATCTTACGTAGTTTGAAGACCCGCGCTACAACCCCATCTTTCTCGGTCAATTAGCCTGCTCCAGGCACCTCCAGCCCACACTTACACGCTTGCATGACCGCCAGCTCACTGCCGAAAAGTCCGCCCGGCCCGTCCTGAATAAACGGTTCGGCAAATTTCGTAACAACAAATAGACATTTGGTAATAGTTCTCGATACCATTCGCCACCTTCCAACAGGGCTCATGGATAAGGAATTCGATTTGATGCACGGTAACCACAGTACGCCGGAAAAGTCGTTGCTTGAGCGTTGGGGCGAAGCACTCGCCACCCCGCAGTTCCAGGCTAACCACATCACCCTTGATGCTCTGATCAGCACCCTGGCACCTGCCGCCGAGCGCAGCTTTCAACGATTGATTCAGGCGCTGTTCCGCGAAGGCCTGCTGGACCCTGACACGCGCACCTATGACGAACACGGCCAGTGCTGGCTGACCCTGCCTGACCACACCCGCCTGCGCTTCCATCACCTGCGTCCTGGCCGCATGGCGAGCTGGGACCTGCGCGGCGGCGTCACACTCCTGCGTGATGATCAGCCCGAACAGAAGATTCAGTTCCCGTCGCAACTGTTGACGCTGCTCAACAGCGCACTTGAATCATCGGCAGACCCGCAAGTGCTGAACCGGCTCAACACCGAGATCGACGACAGCTTCGTCAACGACACCTTGTGCCTTGCCTTTCACGAGCAATGGACGCTCAAGCTGCAGGCCGCCATGGCCCCGGCACATCAGCACAACCTGCTGAGCCATCTCAAAAACGATCCCGACGTGACCAACCCCACCTCCGTGCTTGAGCAGTGGGGCACGCTGGGTCATCCATGGCACCCCAACTACAAGACCAAGCTGGGGTTGGCCACGGACCAGGTCATCAACTTCTCTCCCGAATTTGAAGCACGCTTCCCCGTCGTACTGTGTGCGCTGCATCGCCAGTACGCGCACGTTGAAGCATTGGCCGGTACCGCTGATTACTGGCCTTGGTGGCAGAACCACTTCCCGCAAGCCGCTCAACAACTGAGCGCTGCACTGACCGCCCAAGGACTTGAGGCCGGCGATTACTTGCCTCTGCCCGCTCACCCCTGGCAAGCACGCCAGGAACTTCCGCAGCTGTTCGCCAATGAAATCGGCGACAAGTTGCTGGTGCTCACCGATATCGTCGCGTTTACCGCTCACCCCACCATGTCCTTCAGAACCGTGTTGCCGGAAGGCCGCTGCGATGCACCGATGGTCAAACTTCCGGTTTCACTGCGGCTGACCAGTGTGCAGCGCACGGTGTCGCCGCGTTCGGCGCGCATGGGCCCGAGAATCAGCCATCTGCTGTTGACGATCCTGGAGCGCGAGCCTGAGATTCAGAAACTCCTCAGCATCGTTCCCGAGCGGATCGGCGTGCACTTCAAGCCGCAACCCGCCAATGATGAACACTCACGCCATCTGGCCGTGTTGTACCGCGACAACCCGCAGAGCCTGCTCCAACCCGGCGAAATGGCGGTGCCCGTTGGCAGCCTGTTTGCCATCGACCAGCACGGGCAGCCGTTGCTGAGGCAATGGGTTCGCCTGAGCCAGGGTCAGGACGACGGCCAGGCCATGCTCGCCTTTTTCCGCGACTACGCAGCCATCGCCGTGCCCGCCCTGTTGGGCATGTATCTGCGTTATGGCGTGGCGTTCGAGGCGCATCAGCAAAATTCCTTCATGGTCATGGGCGCAGAAGGGCAATTGAGCCGCCTGCTGTTGCGCGATTTCGGTGATATCCGCATCGACCGCAAAACCCTGCACGCCCACGGCCTGGACATCGAACTGCACGACCCGAAGATGACCCTGTACGACGACGCAGGCTTCGTGCGCGACAAGCTGCTGCACACCGTCTTCATGTGCCACTTGGGTGAACTGGTGTTGCTCGGCGCGCGCCACTTCGATATCCCCCAGGCATTGCTCTGGCATGAACTGTCGACGCAGGTCAGCCAATGTTTCGACGATCTGCGCAGCGACGTCGAACCCCAGCGCTGGGCGACCGAACGCGAAGCCCTGCTGGAGCAGGACTGGCCGGCCAAGTCGTTTATGCGCATGCGCCTGCTGGAGAGCCACGCCGATATCGTCGGGCGTCTGCCAAACCCGCTGAGCGCCGCCGCCGATGCAGGCTAACAACACGGCGCTGCGGCTGCTGGTAGTGATTCAGTTGGTGTCGATGGGGGCCATGGAAATGAGCGGCCCCTTCTGGCCGCTGCAAATCCAGAAGCTGCTTGGCGCCGACAATGCCCACTACACCGGCCTGCTGTCATCGCTGGTGTATGCCGGGCCGATGATGGCGGCGATGGTCCTCACGCCAATGTGGGGGCGACTCGGTGACCGTACCGGCCACAAGCCGATGATCATCCGCGCATTGCTGGCGCTGGCGGTGTGCCAGGCGCTGGCGGCTATCACTTACGACCCGTGGCTGCTGGTGGCTATTCGCGTGGCGCAAGGTGCGCTGGCCGGTTTTATCGCGGCGGCGCAAGCGTATGCACTGGCCTGCTGCGGTGAGGGCGGGCGCGGGCACATTCTGGCTCGGCTGCAATCGGCCACCGCCGTGGGCTCGCTGGCCGGGCCGGTGCTTGGCGGTTGGCTGATGGACGTTTCAGGTTTCGCACTGCTGTGCTACAGCGCTACCGCCGTCTGCCTGGTGTGCGCGCTGATCAGCGCGTTCCTGCCCAGCGATGCGCCACGATCGCGACCACTCAACACCGCCAAACCCGGCGCTCTTCCCAAGGGCTGGCTCGGCGCGATGCTCGGCATCATCGTCTTGATTCAAGCCGCCAAGATGATGCCTCAACCGTTTTACGCCCTCTACGTCGCCGATGTGCTGCACGCGCCTGCGTGGTTGATCGGCGCCAGCTATGCCGCCAGCGCACTGACCCTGGCACTGTCCGCGCCGCTGTGGGGCCGCCTGTTTGACCGGCATCAACCTGCGCACACCCTGCGCGTTATCGAATGGGTCACGTGGGCCTGCGCCTTGACCCTCGCCTTCACGGCTCTGGCCAGCGAATGGCTGGGGTTTCTCGCCAGTCGGCTGCTGTGGGGCGTGTGGCAAGGGGCATTGTTGCCCGTGGCCTACACCCTGATTGCCAACACGGTTGCACCCAGCCAGCAAGGGTTTGCCCTCGGCCTGGGCAACAGCGCCGCCAAAGCCGGCGCGCTGTGCGGGGCGCTGATCGGCGGTATCGGCATGGGAATAGTCGGCCTGGCGCAGAGCTTCTGGCTCGTCGCACTGACGTACGCCCTGGCCGCCGTGGGCATCCGCGCCATCCGTTCGTTCACCCGAACACCTGAGACATCGCGCTTTTCTGTCAATACTTCTAATAACTCAAAGGCAAGTTCATGAACAAATCGCAACTGGCAGTGCTGCTACCGCTACTCGGGTCGATAAGCGTCCCGGCCTGGGCCGATCAGACCGAAGCCACTCAGGACGCGCCCGCCAACCTGCAGCTACAGGCCACCGTGGTCTCGGCCACACGCAATGAAACCAGCATTGCGCAGATTCCAGGCTCAGTGCAGGTGATCAACGAAGAACAGATTCGCCAGCAGGCAGGCACGGGCCGCCGGGTTGCGGATATCCTCGGCCAATTGGTACCGGGCATTGCCCCTTCCAGCGGCGGCATGAGCAACTTCGGCCAGACACTGCGCGGGCGCAACACGCTGATCCTGATCGACGGCGTGTCCCAGAACGCAACGCGCGACAACTTCCGCCAGCTCAACAGCGTGGCACCGGAAAGTATCGAGCGCATTGAAGTCATTTCCGGCGCCAGCAGTGTCTACGGCGCAGGCGCCTCAGGCGGCATCATCAACATCATCACCAAGCGCAACAAAGGTGAAGACCTGGCCTTCAGCAGCAAGATCGGCATGACCGCCGGCAATAATTTCAGCCACAAGGGGTTTTCCTACGACGCCTTCCAAAGCGCCACCGGGCGCAATGGCCCGGTGGATTGGTACCTCTCGGGCAACACCGTGCAACGTAATGACCAGTTCGACGGCAACGGCAAACGCATTCCCCAGGACACGTCCCAGGGCAGCAACATGGACACCGACACCTACGACCTGCAAGGGCGCTTCGGCTATGAGCTGGATGACGACAAAAAGATCAGCCTGTCGCTGCAAGACTACAAGGACGAGCAAGACACCCGTTACACCAAGAACCCCCGCATCACCGACACCGCCGTCGCCGTCAAAGGCCTGGACCTGGACGACCAACCGTTCACCCACAACCAGGCGGTCAACCTTAACTACGCCGACAAGGACTTCTACGGCCAGGGTTTGCAGGTTGAAAGTTACTGGCGGCGTGCCGACGCACTGTTCTTCCCGGATTTGTCCCGGGGCCGCGCCGGCGTGTCCGACAACAACAGCGTGCAGGATGTGTATGGCCTGCGTGCAGCCATCGATACGCAAATGCCGGACATCGGCCCGGCGACCGGCAACCTTGTCTGGGGCGCTGACTACGATCATGAAACTTCACGCCAGCGTGGCGACCAGTACCAGGTCAATGGGCTGAACTACACCAAGACCGGTACCACCTTCGAACTCGGCCCCGACATCGCGACCACCACCAAAGCCATCTTCGGTCAGCTGTCCTACGACATCGATGACTGGACCCTGCGCGGCGGTGTACGTCGTGAATGGATCGAAAGCGAGGTTTCCGACAGCATCGCCTATGGCGAAATCGTGCAGACCGGCAATCGCGCCACACTGCCGGGCGGCACGCTCAAATACGATGACACCCTCTACAACCTCGGTGCGGTTTATCACCTGAGCGAAAACCAGGATGTGTTCTTCAACTTCAGCCAGGGCTTTTCGCTGCCGGACATCCAACGCTTCCTGCGGGATGTGAACAGCAAGTACGACATTCAAAACCTGAATGCCCAGGCACTCAAAGTCGACAGCTACGAGCTGGGCTGGCGTGGCACCTGGGACAAGTGGCTGGCCAACGTCACGGCGTATGAAAACACCTCGGACGTCACGCAGTTCTACGACGCCAATGACCGTGTGCTGCGCCTCGTCAATCAGAAAGAGCGCGTGCGCGGCGTCGAAACCACTCTGACGTACAACGTCACTGACCAATGGTCGGTCGGCGGTACTTACGCTTACGCCAAAGGCGAAACCCGCCAGAACGGCCAATGGATCGACCTGCCCGCCACGCGCATCTCCCCGGCCAAAACCACGGCCTTTGTCGGTTATGACCATGGCGACTACAGCCTGCGCTTGCAGGGCATGCGCCTGGATGACTACGACGCTGCGTTCAAGGACAACAACGGCCGCGACATCAAAGGCTACACCCTGGCCGATTTACTCGGTTCGGTCAGGTTGCCGGTCGGTCGTCTTGAAGGTGCGGTGTACAACCTCACCAACCGCAACTACCAGAACATGTTCGCCCAGGCCAACGCCCGTGCGCCGTACCCGAATGCCGAAGGTCGTACCTTCAGCGTGAGTTACGCAGTGGATTGGTGATGGGCTGACGCTACGCGCTAAAACACAAACCCCGCCTTTTGAGCGGGGTTTGTGTTATGGGGTTTGCGACTTTGGGGGCGCTTCGCACCCCAACGCGGGCAAGCCCGCTCGCCACAACGTGTTCTAAAGCCTTACCACATCAGATCGTCGGGGATCTGGTAGGCGGCGTACGGATCATCTTCATCCGGCACCTGGCTTTCGGTGAGGATGTTCAACTGGATAATGCGCTCCGGCGCGCGCTCCTGAATTTTCAGCGCGGCTTCGCGCGGGATCACTTCGTAACCGCCACCGTGGTGCACGATCGCCAGGGAACCGTTGCTCAGCTTGTTGCGCATCAACGTGTTGACCGACAGGCGCTTGACCTTCTTGTCATCCACGAAGTTGTAGTAGTCCTCAGTGGTGAGCTTGGGCAGGCGCGAGGTTTCGATCAGTTGCTTGACCTGAGCGGTGCGGGCCTTGGCCTCGGCTTTTTCCTGTTGCTGACGGTTCAGCTCCTGATCGCGCTTGATCTTCTCGGCCTTGGCTTCCTGGGCCTGGCGCGCCTGGGTGTCATCGGCTTCGACCTGACCCTTGTGGACCAGGCGCTGCTGTTTCTGCTTCTCTTTGCCGACCTGCTTGGCCTGCTTCTGGTTGACCAGCCCTGCTTTGAGCAACTGGTCGCGAAGGGAAATGCTCATGGTGCTTACTCACTTAGGCAGCCGCTCAACCGCAGCTGGACATGTTCTTTTCCTGACGCTTGGCTTCACCCCACAGGGCGTCCAACGTTTCGAGGGTGCAATCTTCTATGGGTTGGTGCGTGTCGCGCAATGCCTGTTCGATAAATCGGAAACGTCGTTCGAACTTGGCATTGGCGCCACGCAACGCAGCTTCCGGGTCGACCTTGAGGTGACGGGCCAGGTTGACCGCTGCAAACAGCAGGTCACCGACTTCATCGGCGATGGCCGCCGCGTCGTTATCGGCCATGGCTTCAAGCACTTCATCCAGCTCTTCGCGCACGTTGTCGACCACCGGCAAGGCGGATGGCCAGTCGAAGCCGACCTGGCTGGCGCGCTTTTGCAACTTGGCGGCCCGCGACAGGGACGGCAAGGCAGTGGGCACATCATCGAGCAGGGACAGTTGCTCGGGGGCGCTGGACTTCTGCGCGCGTTCCTCGGCCTTGATCTGTTCCCAGCGTTCCTTGACCTGCTCTTCGCTGAGCTGCGGGATATCCAACGGCGCGTACAAATCGCCGGTAGGGAACACATGGGGATGGCGACGGATCAGCTTGCGCGTGATGCTGTCGATCACCCCGGCGAACTCAAACCGCCCTTCTTCGCGCGCCAGTTGGCTGTAATACACCACTTGGAACAACAGGTCGCCGAGTTCACCTTGCAGGTGGTCAAAGTCGCCGCGCTCGATGGCGTCGGCGACTTCGTAGGCTTCTTCGAGGGTGTGCGGCACGATGGTCGCGTAGGTTTGCTTGATGTCCCACGGGCAACCGTATTGCGGGTCGCGCAGGCGGCTCATCAGGTGCAGCAGGTCTTCAAGTGAATACATCAGTCTCTTTCCGCTGAAGTGGGAACGCTGAAGATTAAATGTGGGAGCGGGCTTGCTCGCGAATGCGGTGGATCAGTCACCCGATGTATTGACTGATCCACCGCATTCGCGAGCAAGCCCGCTCACACAAAAGCCCTCCCACATTTTAGTCCGCGTTCACCCAGATGTTCATGGCGTGCGATTACGCCGCGTCTCAATGATGTTCGGCAACTGGGAAATCCGCCCCAGCAACCGACCCAGCGCGTCCAGGCCCGGGATCTCGATGGTCAGGGACATCAACGCGGTGTTGTCCTCTTTGTTCGAGCGGGTGTTGACCGCCAGCACGTTGATCCGCTCGTTGAGCAGCACTTGCGACACGTCGCGCAGCAAACCGGAACGGTCGTAGGCACGAATGATGATGTCCACCGGATAGGTGAGCACCGGCACCGGGCCCCAGCTGACCTGGATGATTCGCTCAGGCTCGCGCCCGCCGAGCTGCAGCACCGAGGCGCAATCCTGGCGGTGAATGCTCACGCCACGGCCCTGAGTGATGTAGCCGACGATGGCATCGCCCGGCAACGGCTGGCAGCAGCCCGCGATTTGCGTCATCAGGTTGCCCACGCCCTGAATCTGGATGTCCCCGCGTTTGCCCGGTTTGTAACCGGTGGCTTTGCGCGGGATCAGTTCCAGCTGTTCGCTGCCGCGCTCCGGCTCGACCAGTTGCTGCGCCAGGTTGACCAGCTGCGCCAGGCGCAAATCGCCGGCACCGAGGGCGGCGAACATGTCTTCGGCGATCTTCATATTGGCCTTTTCGGCCAGCTTGTCGAAGTCCACCTGCGGCAAGCCCAGGCGTGCCAGTTCGCGCTCGAGCAAGGTTTTACCGGCCGCGACGTTCTGGTCGCGGGCCTGCAATTTGAACCAATGAACGATCTTTGCCCGCGCACGCGAGGTGGTGATGTAGCCCAGGTTCGGGTTCAGCCAGTCGCGACTCGGCGTGCCGTGCTTGCTGGTGATGATCTCGACCTGTTCACCGGTTTGCAGGCTGTAGTTGAGCGGCACGATGCGCCCGTTGATCTTGGCGCCCCGGCAGTTATGGCCGATTTCGGTGTGCACGCGGTAGGCAAAGTCCAGCGGCGTGGAGCCTTTGGGCAAGTCGATGGCGTGGCCGTCGGGGGTGAAGATGTAGACCCGGTCCGGCTCGATATCCACCCGCAGCTGTTCGGCGAGGCCGCCGATATCGCCCAGTTCTTCGTGCCATTCAAGCACTTGGCGCAGCCAGGAAATTTTCTCTTCGTACTGGTTGGACCCGGCCTTGACGTCGGTGCCCTTGTAACGCCAGTGCGCACACACCCCAAGCTCCGCCTCTTCGTGCATGGCGTGGGTGCGAATCTGCACTTCCAGCACCTTGCCCTCGGGGCCGATCACCGCAGTGTGCAGCGAGCGATAGCCGTTTTCCTTGGGGTTGGCGATGTAGTCGTCGAATTCCTTGGGAATGTGCCGCCACAACGTGTGGACAATACCCAGCGCGGTATAGCAGTCGCGCATCTCCGGCACCAGCACACGCACGGCGCGCACGTCGTAGATCTGGCTGAAGGCCAGGCCCTTGCGCTGCATTTTGCGCCAGATGGAATAGATGTGTTTGGCGCGGCCGCTGATGTCGGCGTCTACGCCGGTGGCCTGCAACTCGGAACGCAGCTGGCCCATCACGTCACTGATAAAGCGCTCGCGGTCGAGCCGCCGCTCGTGCAGCAACGTTGCAATCTGTTTGTATTGGTCGGGTTCGAGGTAGCGGAAGGACAAGTCCTCCAGCTCCCACTTGATATGGCCGATGCCCAGGCGGTGCGCCAGCGGCGCGTAGATGTCGAACACCTCGCGAGCCACGCGGTTGCGCTTCTCGTCGTCGGCGGTTTTTACCGCACGAATCGCGCAGGTACGCTCGGCCAGCTTGATCAGCGCGACGCGCACGTCGTCGACCATGGCCACCAGCATCTTGCGCAGGTTCTCGACCTGGCCCTGAGTGCCCAGCACCAGGGATTGACGCGGGCTGAGGCTGGCGCTGATGGCCGCCATGCGCAGCACGCCGTCGATCAACTTGGCGACCACGGCGCCAAACCGCTGGCCGACCATCGGCAGCTGAATATGCCCTTCGCGCACGCCGCGATAGAGCACGGCGGCGATCAGCGAATCCTGGTCGAGCTTGAGATCGGCGAGGATCTCGGCGATTTCCAAGCCGGTGCGAAAGCTTGAAGTGCCTTCGGCCCACAGGTTCTTGGCCGCATTGTTTTGCTGCTCAGACTCACGAGCGAACTCGCAAGCTGCTTTCAAGGCTTCACGGTCCAGTGCCGGGTCGACACTGATGGCATGATCCAGCCATGCCTCGAGATTGATACTGCCGTCGGTGTTGATCGGCTGGTGTGCTCTCACCTGTACCATCTTGCTTACCTTCCCTACGACGCATCTTCGATGCGCCAAAAATCATCGCTGACCCGCTGCGTAACCTAAGGCTACGTACAACTCCCTGACAGGTCACAGCCCAGGAGATTACAGGCCAGTCGGATTAAACGGGCATCCTAGCCCGCTTCAAATAACGCCATGGCCTCGACATGCGCCGTTTGCGGAAACATGTCGAGGATCCCGGCACGCTTTAGCCGGTAGCCTTGCTTGACCAACTCAACCGTGTCCCGCGCCAGCGTTGCCGGGTTGCAGGACACATACACCAGGCGCTTGGCGCCCAGTGTGGCGAGCTCTCGCACAACCTCCAGGGCACCGTCGCGGGGTGGGTCCAAGAGTACCGCAGAAAAGCCCTGTTTGGCCCATTGCGCGTCGGTCAAAGGCTGAGACAAATCGGCCTGAAAAAACTGCACATTATGCAAATTGTTGCTTACGGCATTCAGTGCGGCGCGCTCGACCATGGTCTGCACGCCTTCAACCGCCACCACTTCACGCACCTGTTTGGCCAGCGGCAGTGCGAAATTGCCCAGCCCGCAAAACAGGTCCAACACCCGCTCTTCGGGCTGGGGCGCCAACCAGGCAAGGGCCTGGGCGACCATAGTTTGGTTTACCTCGGCATTGACCTGCACAAAATCTCCCGGACGATAGGCCAGCTCCAGGTCCCACGGCGCCAACCGATAGCCCAACGCGGCCTCCGCGTTCACTGTCGCCGGCTGGCCCTCTCCATGCAGCCACAATTGTGCGTCATGGAACGTGCAAAATTCGTTAAGGATCAGCAGGTCCGCGTCGGACAACGGCGCCATATGCCGCAACAACACGGCGATGGACGAACCGCTGAATAACTCCACGTGCCCCAGCGCCTGAGGTTTGCTCAAACGACGCAGCATGTTTGGCAAACGCTGCATGATCGGCTGCAAGGCCTGTACCAGCACGGGGCAATCGTCGATGGCGACGATGTCCTGGCTGGCCATGGCGCGAAAACCTACTTCAAGATGTTTCGCCTTCGCATCCCAACGCACCGCCACGCGGGCGCGGCGTCGGTAGCCGAATTCTGGCCCACTCAAAGGTGCAGCCCATTCTTGCGGTTCGACACCCGCCACACGCGACAGTTGCTCGGCCAGCATGCGCTGTTTCAGTGCGAGTTGTTCGCTTTGGGGCAAGTGCTGCACGCTGCAACCGCCGCAGCGGCCAAAGTGCGCACAGGGTGCCGGACGGCGCAGTTCGCTGGCCTTGAACACACGCTCGGTGCGGGCCTCGACCACTTTGCCGTGGGCACCCAATACCCGCGCCTCAACCTCTTCACCGGCCAGCGCACCATTCACAAACCAGGTACGCCCCTCAAAGAACACGATGCCGCGGCCATCGTTGGCCAGGCGCTCGATGGTCAGGCGTTGTTTCTTGCCCACCGGGATCTGCGGGGCCCGGCTGCCGCCCGTCGGTTGGAAGCGCAAGCCTCTCTCGTGCTTGGCCATCAGTTGGGTTCGTCGAAGATGCCGGTCGACAGGTAACGGTCGCCTCGGTCACAGATGATCGCGACGATCACCGCGTTTTCAACTTCCCGCGACAAACGCAGCATTCCGGCCACAGAGCCACCGGAGGACACACCGCAGAAGATGCCTTCTTCACGCGCCAGGCGACGGGTGGTGTCTTCGGCTTCACGCTGGGCCATGTCGATAATGCGGTCCACGCGGGTCGCGTTGTAGATCTTCGGCAAATACTCTTCAGGCCAGCGGCGGATACCCGGAATGGCCGCGCCTTCCATCGGCTGCAGGCCGACGATCTGGACGTTCGGGTTCTGCTCCTTGAGGTATCGCGAGTTGCCCATGATGGTGCCGGTGGTGCCCATGGAACTGACGAAATGGGTGATGGTACCGCCGGTCTGACGCCAGATTTCAGGGCCAGTGGAGGTGTAGTGCGCTTCAGGGTTATCGCCATTGGCGAACTGGTCCAACACCAGGCCACGGCCTTCGGCGGCCATGCGCTCGGCGAGGTCACGCGCGCCTTCCATGCCTTCTTCCTGGGTCACCAGGATCAATTGGGCGCCATAGGCGGTCATCGCCGCCTTGCGCTCGGCACTGCCGTTGTCGGGCATGATCAGCACCATCTTGTAACCCTTGATCGCAGCGGCCATGGCCAGTGCGATACCGGTGTTACCCGAGGTGGCTTCGATGAGCGTGTCGCCTGGCTTGATCTGCCCACGCAGCTCGGCACGGGTGATCATCGACAACGCCGGGCGGTCCTTCACGGAGCCGGCCGGGTTGTTCCCTTCGAGCTTGAGCAACAGGGTATTGCTGGTTTCACCCGCCATGCGTTGCAAGCGGACCAGGGGCGTGTTGCCGACGCAATCGGCGATTGTAGGGTACTGCAAGGTCATGGCGTATTCGCAATCCAGACTGCGGGGGCAGACATCATACCGGGAAAGACTGGCGGGCCATATCACGCAAAGTGCGGTACTTATGGCTTAAAGGCATAAGCAAAGAATCAGTCAATCACGAAAGCCGTCCACTCTTCCTGAGTGAGTTGAGCGATCAGCGTGGTTTCATCCGCCTTGCGCAACGACTGAATCGTGTCGACATAAGTCATGTAGGCGCCTTCGCTCATCTCCCCCTGCTCCACGGCTTCGAGCGCGCGTTCCAGATCTCGATCGTAGTGCCCCAGGAATGACTCGAAGCGCGACACGTACTTACGCTCCAGGAACTCCACCCAAAACTCCTCATTCTTCACTCGATCAGGCCAGTTGAGGCCAAGTTCTTCGCGCAGAATATGGGTGCGCAATTCATCGACCGATTCAGCACGCGGCACGGCGTTGGGCGAATCAAATCGCCCGGCGGGAGCAAGTGGCAGGTTTAGCCCGGGGGCCAAGGCGATTCGATAAACCAAACTACGCGCACAGAATTCTCGCGACGACTGTTGGGGAAATGCACGTATCAACTGGTCATCGATAGCGGCCAGCCGCCGCAGGGCACGGTAGTAATTCAACAGGTCAGGACCCGCTGTTTCAACGTTGTTCCTCATTCTTTGCACCGGCCACATCGCCAGCTCAATGTCATTGAGGCACAACAGCCAGCCATCATTGCCACCGCTCAGGGTGTGCATGGGCGCTTGAAAAAGTATCTGTTGCAGCCGGCTATCGTGATTGGCACCGTCAATCAGCCGCCAGATACGCTGCGTAACGTCCTGGCGCAGGGTTTGATGCTCCAGGGCAATCAATGGAGGGTAAGCAGACAGATTCCAGAGCAAATCGAAAAACCGGTCGGCCATCTGCTCGCCCGCCAACAGCGACCATTCTGCTCTGCGCAGCGGCACCTCATTCAGAGGAATCGGCACCAACCACCGCTCCACCGAAGGAAGCGGAAGCTCACCTTCGCGCCACAGCCCAAAATCCACGTTTTGATAACCTGGCTGCCTGCGGTAATCACCGAGCAGGTCCAGGGTTGCCTGGGAAAGCTGATTGCCGTGCAGGTTCATCGCCCGGTGAGCGCGCACGCCCACATCAAGATCAGATTCGGTCAGGACCCTTAACGGGTTGTCACGCAGATCAAAAATGCGCAGATTCTCCAGCGCTTCTACGCCCAGCGGCAGCACATGAAGGCTGGCATTGCGCAGCATCAGCGACTGGAGCGCTCGCAGCGCGCGCACATTCAGCCTCGCGCCCCGCCCGATCGGGTTGTGGGACAGGTCGAGCTTGGTCAGCGTGGAGAGCGCCTCCAGACGCTGCATATCGCGCAGGTTGGGCTGGATCTGATTGTGTGACAGTTTCAGGTGGTGCAGGTGCATCAACCGCTCCAGCCCTTGGGGCACGTGCTGCAGTTGGTTGCCATCAAGGTGCAGCGTGCGCAACGCCGTAAAGCACCTGAGGAACCTGGCCGGCAACGCCTGGAGTCGATTGTTCCTGACACTCAACTGCATCACATGGCCAAAGTGCGCACCCAGCGCGGGCAGGTCTTCAAGTGCCAAATCATCGAGGCAGAGTTCAAACGGCACGCCGCGATTGGAGTCCTCTTTGCGCCAGCAACGGCGAATCCGTTCGGCAGCCTCATTGCGGGTTGCCACCCATGCGACATCTCCTTGCCGACTCCACTGTTCCAGCGTGACATTCAGGGTATCTCGCTCACGAAACAGAAAGTCGATAGCCTCATCGCGCTCACTGACGGAATCGCTCAAGTTCTCCAGCAAATCCAACGCTTGCCGGTCGGTTTTGGCCGGAAACAACTCGCGCAAGCGCGACACCTGTGCACGGTCCACCGGCCTCAGCCCCTCACCACCGCTCAACGGATAACCGATTCGACCGTCGGCCAGACGCCGGGGCGGGTTGTACCAAGGGCGACGGCCAACGTCGAGCTGCGTGCCCGCAAACTCCCAATGGCGCGTCAGACGGTTGCCTATCTCGGCCGTCAGCTCGGCGGCGGTGTAGGCAAGTGCCTGGCGCTCCTGGGGCGCGAGTGAATCCAGCAAAACAGCCAGGAATTCTCCACGGGGGCCTGTCGGTGTGCGCTCACCGTTCAGTTGAGGAATATAGGCCTGGTATTGCCCGGCGACCGGCTCAAGTATCCGGCTAACAGCCCCGTCAAGGGGGCCGATGCTGTCGCGCAAATGCCCTCTTTCCCACAACTCGACCCGCAACTGCTGTGGCCATCCCTCGATACTTGGCAAGGTCTGCAGAATCAGTTTTGCACTGTCCTCATTCATTGCCGCAGACAGATGCACGCCTTCCATTGCTCTGGTCTTGCGCAAATATTCCAGCCACCAACGTATGCCCGGCGTCATGCTCAAGGGAACGCGTCCCGCCGCCAGGGTGTTGCGTTCATCCGCAGTCGTGTGATGCACCAGATCTTGCGCAACCATCCTCGTCAGGGCGGTGAACTGGCGTTGCAACACCTGCACCAAGGGGTCAAGGGACTGGTCATCTTGATGGAGCAGCGCCTTGAAAAAATGCCGCTCCATTTGGGGTGCGTCGACCGCAACCCTGGTCTCCAGCACCTCGACCTGATCGGCTCGAGCGACACCGGCACGCCCAACCAGGCTATCGGCGCTGTCTGCGCCGACTTCCCCAAGCAACTCATCAAAGAAATCCGCCCCCCTCAGCACACCCGCCTTGACCCGCTGATGTGTCGCAAAGCGCGTGATGGTTTCTACCAACATCACCGGCGCCGGCTCGTTACGCACATGAACCCGCCGTAACAGGTCTGCTGTCACACCACTGATCTGCTGAATCTGCTCAATGGCATCCGGCGATAATGCACGGACCATTGGCCCCAAACGATAAAACGGCCGCAGGCCTTCCCAGACCAACGGGTTCTCCCACTCATGGCGCCAGGCGCCGGCGCCGTTGTGGGTCAACACGGGTGGATAGGCGTCCTCCAGGACTGGGTGTTGAATCCGCCATGGCTCAAGCGGTCCGGCCTGGGCGACCTTGAAATACTCACCCTCAATGAACACGTAGCGATCCGCGCCCTGACTGTAGACACCCAACCTATCGGGTTCAGAGCCGACATCAGTGGGCGCGCTGGTGTACTTGTTGATCTCGCGCCGGGCCGGGTAACACGAGCCATCGAGCGCTCGATGACTCAGCATGGCCCGGGCGACCAAGTGACGTAACTGGGTAACGGCCTGCTGAGTGCTCTCCCCCAGTAGAAGGTGATCTTCCCTGGAGAGCTGACTGACGATCGCCTCATAAAAATCGGTCAGGCCCTCAGCGGTGCGCGCCGTTTGCACGTCAACGGCAGAAAACCGCCCCTGTCGCTGATCAATGACCACAACCGTTCGCCCCTGCGCGGCCTCCGGAACAGGCTGCCCCTCATGCCCGGTTGCCCGGACGAGTAATGCCTGACCATTCAGCTCGCGCAATACGCCAGGGGCGAATTCAGAGGCCCAACCCTGGGTTTGCCGGTCAAACCGGCGCGCATGAAAAAGCCCATCAATGATGGCTTCGCGACGCGCGCGCCTTCGTGCACCACGCAGCGCGTTGTACAGGGCTTCCGGTTGCAATTGTGTCTCCAGCAATTGCGTCTGTTGATGAGGTGACAACGGATGTTCACGCAGGACCTCCAGCAAGCGCACCCGGCTCACGTGGGGATGCAAAATCCGCAACTGTGTCACCACGTCGGGTTCGGCTTGGTCGTTGCCCAGGCGATCAGGCAACAACCGGCGCACTGCCGCGCGGGCCACTGTGGCCGTCGACCTGCTGGCCTGCGCAAACTCCGTAAGTGCCTCAAACACGTCCATCCGCAGGGTCTTGGCAAGGTCCGCCAAATGCTGGGAAAGCCCCTGCTCCGCGCCGGAAAAACGCCCCGGCAATAACGCCACAATAGCCTCCAGCGGTCGGGCAGTGACGCGGCGCGGTGTGGCGTAGGCAAATTGATAGTTTTCCAGTGCGGTGACCGTCACGACTTCTGTAGGCGGATGTTTGGCATCTTTGCTGTACCTGCGCAGCTCCTGGCCTTGCTGGTTTTCAATACACAGGGCGGTGTTCACCGGCCAGGCGTCCGCCTGCGTCAGCAGCGGCGCCATGACGTCAAACGCACCCATCGGCGAGGGCTGGCTGGAATCAGCGCCCCCGGCAACCCAGTCGATCAATCGATCGGTCGTGAAGCGCTGCGCCGCCTCGACCAGCGAGGCTGACGCCGGAGCGCCATCCCAGACTTGGTTCAAGGCGTCTCGTGAGGTCTGGCTGGTGGCAAGTATCGCCTCCAGGTCCTTGGGCGACGCACCGTCGGCCCCCAGCATGCGCCCCATCAGTTCGCAATTCGTCAGGGCCGAACGGCTGGGGAGCGGCTGTTGCGACAGTTGCTGATACAGGCGTTGATGACGACGGCGCACCGAAGTGGCCAGACGGGTGTGCAGGCGCCCGCTGATGAGCAGGTCCGCCAAGTCGGAAAAGGTCTGCAGCAACTCGCCATACTCACCTTGCGACACCAGAGGCCCGCTTTTGATCAAGCCCTGCCCCAACGTCGCGAACATGACAAATGCACGCACACGCCCCAGCCCCTTGAGTGCTCCGGGCACCGGAATAAGCAGGAAATTGACGATTTCGCTTATCAGCGTCTTGAAAAACTCAATCATGGTTGGCATGAAACCCGGTGTTTCATTGGCCAACTCCTGCAGGTTACCGCGACAGCGCTTGATGTAGAAGTTGCCCAGGCTGACCACAGGGACGTTCTGCACAACATTGCGCACATAGCCGATCTTGCGCACGTTGTCGGTTTTCGGAAGGGCCTGGACCAATGCATACAGCAATTGGGCTACCCCATTCAGATCGCTGAGCGGCGGTGTGACGTTGACGATTTCGCTCAAGCGCGCGCAGTCACGGATCGACATGACCTGAAGGAGCCAATCTACTTCGCCACGGCGGTAGAAACCCTGAAAGGCCACGTAAAACTCGTCGCACGCCTCGCGATGGTTAAGGTGGTGGCGCAGCGAGCCACCGGGGCGGTTGGGGAAAAAACTGAAGGCGCCGTCACACCCACTGACGGAGAACACGATATGGGGAATGCTCAGGCTATCGCCCGGCGGCCTGCCCAGGTATTGCCCGGTCAGGCCCATCGATTGCGGTAACCAACTGATGCCGTCCAGACCATAGGGAACAAACAACAGCATCTCTTCCACTGACTGCCAACGCACCTGCCCCGCCAGTGCGCACCTCACCTGCTGGTACTTGTGCGCGTCCACGCGGCTTGAGGCGCAATTATTCAGGGCGTCTATCAGGGCAAATTCAAACTCGGCATCTGCCAGTTTCATGACCAGGCCACCGATTAAAGCATTGGCGCGCAACGCCTGATCCAGCTGCGTCCTGAGTTGCCCCCCGATATCAAGCCTGCGTACCAGCGCGATAAACGCGGCCGCGCTGGCCTCGATGTGCTTATCCAGATAACTGGCATCCGCCAAGCCTGTGCGCTCGGGGTAACTCCACCCTGTGAGGCCGTCATAGTTCATGCAGGCAGCGTCCCACAGCGTAAGGCTGGCAACCCTGATGACCTTATCTTCGTCAGCTGCGCGCCGGGAACGGCTGGGTGAGTGAAGGTAGCGGGTATGAATTTTCGCGACGGTGGGGTCGATGTCTTGACCCGTCAGGGTTTTCAGCGCCGTGCGCAACGACGCCAACGCCTGTGTTTTAAAGGCTTCGGTGAGTTGGTGAATGCCCTGTTCCAGAGCGCTCTGGGCGTTGATCCAGGCCCGTTGCAGCTGCACATATTCGCGTTTTTGCGCATCATCAAGCGCGTTAAAAAACCCGTCGAACCTGGGCCGCAGAGCGTCCAGGGTGTGCAAGACGGACCATTCCGAGCCCGCCATCAGCGGTCCCTGTTGTTGCGCCCTGTAGTCGGACAGCGAGTCCGTTGATGCAAGGCGGGCGATAGGCTCGGCCATTTTTTCGATTCCTGAAAAAAGGTCAGCCTAACCGGCGGTCATCAGAACCTGCGGCAGCTATGTAGCACCGTGGTTTTTCGCAAAGACCTCCTCCCCCATCGCCGCAATCTGCCCTTCGATCAACGCCTCAAACGGCCTGAGCAACGGCTCGAACGACGCCGGTGCTTCCAGCACTTGCAACGCCTGCACAATGGCCTCCACCGTCGACAATGCCCCTGGCCCCGGTGCCTTGCGCAGCCGATACCGGGAAACGGCGCCCGCCGCCAATGTCACCCGGGGCAAGGCGGCCAACAACGGATTAAGGTGCAGCAACTTGCGCGCCTTGCGCCACGTGCCGTCGGGGACGACCAGCAACAAGGGTTCTTCAGAAGCTGCGTAAGCCTTTAAAGGCTGCGCGTCGTCGGCCGGAAATAAAAGCCGTGCCTGGTAGCCGGGCGGGTTCAACAAGGTCTGCAAATCATCAAACACCTCCCCCACCACCAACTGCGCATTCTTCAACCCCAACGCCGCCAGCCGCGCCGTATTCAGCGCATGGTTGACCTCACTCGGATGCTGTAAAAGCAGCACGCGGGTGCGGCTGTCGAGGTTTGGGATCAGCGGGCACAGGCAATGGCTGACAGGCCTGAGGCAACGGGAACATTGAGGTCGGGACATATTTTTCAGGCCTGATTGAGCTGGGCTTTGGGTGCGACGTCGGATGTCGCGCCCGTTTTTTTGCCTGAAACAAAAACGACTGTGGGAGCGGGCTTGCCCGCGATAGCGTTGAGTCAGTCGGTACTTTATTGACTGATACAACGCTGTCGCGGGCAAGCCCGCTCCCACCGTTAAATTCTGCTCCGACCCGAGATTACCGGCGACGTGGCCGACGCTGCTCGTCATCCGTGCGAATGGGCACCGGTTGCAGCGGAGGCTCGATAAGGCCCAGCGCAACGCCGAGGTCATGGAGCCAGTTTTGAATTTTCTCTTTCATGGTTGCCCCCTTTGAGGGTAATGCGAGTCGGCGGTAGAAATAATGCGTGATGCAATGTCGCCGCTTCCTACAGATAGTAGCCCTAAGTACTACGTAATGCTTGAACGAAAACACAACGAACTATTACTGAATGGATCAGAAACCTGACGGATCGTTCACGCAGTCTCGCGCGTGTCGTGCAACAAATCGGCGCGACCTTCCTGCTGCAGGTCGATCCATGCGTTGAGGTTAGCGCCGAGCATACCCTTTCGCCACATCAGCCAGGTGGTGGCAGTGGCAAAAGGCCCGGTCAGCGGATGAACGGACACGCTGTCCTTCCCCGGGAGGCTGTCGAGCATGGATTCGGACATCAAGGCCACCCCGGAACCGGCGATCACGCAGGCGAGCATGCCCTGGTAGGACTCAATCTCAATGGCCCGGCCCATGGCCACGCGGTCGTGGGAAAACCAGGTTTCAAGGCGCGCGCGGTAAGCGCAACTGCGTCGGAAGGTGAACACCGAGCGCCCGGCCACGTCCTGCGGCCCGCGCACGGGCGGGTGATCAGCTTCGCAAATCAATACCAGGCGCTCCTCGCACAACGGCACACCGTCCAGGGACGCGATGGTGATCGGGCCGTCGACGAAGGCTGCGTCCAGGCGACCGGTGATCAAACCCTCGAGCAACTCACCGCTGGGGGCCGATTGCACCTGCAGGTTCACCATCGGAAACGCTTTGTGATAGCGCGCCAGCAGCTTCGGCAAATGAACCGCTGCCGTGCTGTACATGCTGCCGACCACGAAATCGCCGGCCGGTTGCCCGCCTTGTACCGCGCCTTGGGCTTCATCGTGCAGCGCCAGCAGACGAGTGCTGTAGTCCAAAAGCACCTTGCCGGCAGGAGAAAGCTGCAAACGCTGTCGTTCGCGCACGAACAGCTCTACACCGAGTTGCTCCTCCATTTGCTTGAGCCGCGTCGACAGGTTTGAGGGCACGCGGTGCAGGCGCTCGGCTGCACGGGTAATGGAGCCCTCTTCCGCCACGGCCTGGAAAATGCGCAATTGACTGAACTCCATACCTTTCTCCAAAACTGAACAAGTTGCTCACTATTATTCATTTTTACAGAAAGTCAATCGGCTTTAGCCTGAGGGTCATTCGTTCCACTGAAGGAATTAAGAGCATGTCTCCCCTGACTCGCTTACTTGCCAGCTTTATCGCCCTGATGATGGCCATGGGCATCGGCCGCTTCGCCCTTACCCCGCAACTGCCGCATCTGATCAGCGAAGGGCAAATCGACCTGACCGGCGCGGGCCTGATCGCGGCGGCCAATTACCTGGGGTATTTCGTCGGCGCGGTGGATTCGATTTTCGCCCGCAGCCATCACCATGTACGCGGGCGTATGTAAGGGGGCCTGTGGTTATGTGTGCTGCTGACTCTGGCATCGTATTGGGCCAATGGCTTTTGGCCGCATTTGCTGCTGCGCTTTGGCACGGGAGTGGCGAGCGCCTGGGCGCTGGTGATGATCACCAGCCTGAGCCAGCCGCTGGCGATGGCTGCCGGCCGCCCACGCCTGGGGGCGCTGGTGTTTGCCGGGCCGGGGTTGGGGATTTTTCTTACAGGCTTGCTGGCCTTGGGCTCCAACGTGCTGGGGCAGAACTCAGCCACCTTGTGGTTGGTATACGGCGTCGTGGCGCTGGTGATGTTGCTGGCAATTCTGCCCTTTTTGCCGCAGCCAAGCCTTGCCCATGCGCCCGCCGCTGATGCAGGCAGCAATGAAAGTATTGCGCACTTGGGCTGGATCTACTTTCTGTACGGCCTGGGCTACATCATTCCGGCGACATTTCTCTCGCAAATGGCCAGCGCGCAGTTCAAGGGCGCCTGGCAAGCCGACGTGTTCTGGCCGTGCTTTGGCCTGGCCGCAGCGGCTGGCGTGGTGGTCGCAAGCTTGCGCCGCAAAGACCCGCAGACCACCCGACGCTGGTTGATGACCACCTTGTGGCTGCAGGCGGCCGGAGTGTTTGCCTGCCTGCTGGGCAATGGCTGGGGCTTGGCGCTAGGCGTGTTGCTCTGCGGTGCGCCCTTCCTGGCGTGCATGCAGTTGGTGATGGCACGCTTGCGCGAAGTGGCGCCCCACGGTTACCAGCGCAGCACTGGCCTACTGACCGCCAGCTTCGCCATCGGGCAATTATGCGGCCCGCTGTTGGCCTCAGTGAGCAGCCACATCAGCGGCGGCCTGCAACCGGCGCTGATCATTGCCGGCTGCGGCCTGGTGTTGGCGGGTGCGGTGTTGGTCAACCGGCAACCAGCGGCCCGGGCAGGCGAACCTGCTCGCGCCGAGCGAGCACCAGGAAAAACAGCCCTCCCAGGAAGCAGCCGGTAAACCAGGCGAAGTTGGCCATCACTTGCAAGGCCGGCGTGAAGGTGATCGCGACGCCCACCAGCGTCGCGGGCACCAGCGCCTTGACCGCCGTCCAGTTCACGCCACCGTCGAAGTAATAGCGCCCGGTCGGGCTGTCATCGAACAGCGCATCGACGTCGATTTTCTGCTTTTTGATCAGGTAGAAGTCCACCAACAGAATCCCGAACAGCGGCCCGATGAAGGCCGCAAGGATGTCCAGGGTGTAGTGGATCATCAGCGGGTTATTGAACAGGTTCCAAGGGGTGATAAAGATCGACGCCACGGCGGCGATCATTCCGCCGGCACGCCAGCTGATTTTGCTTGGCGCAACGTTGGCGAAGTCGAACGCCGGGGACACAAAGTTGGCCACGATGTTGATACCGATGGTGGCCGTGACGAAAGCGAAGGCGCCGAGCAGCACGGCCATGCTGTTATCGATACGCGAAACGGTGGCAATCGGGTCGTGGAGCATCTCGCCAAACACCGGCAAGGTGCCCGACACGATCACCACGGTGACCAGCGAGAACGCCAGGAAATTTACCGGCAGCCCCCAGAAATTGCCACGTCGCACGTCCTGCATGCTACGGCAGTAGCGGCTGAAATCGCCAAAGTTCAGCGTAGGCCCGGAGAAGTACGACACCACCAACGCCGTCGCCACGATCACTTGGCCGAAGGCCTGCCAGCCCGACAGGGACTTTTCCGACAGGCTGAAGTTGATATTCGCCCAACCTGCCTTCCATACAATCCAGCCTGCCAGGGCAAACATCACCGCATACACCACCGGCCCCGCCCAGTCGATAAAGCGCCGGATCGACTCCATACCCGCCCAGAACACCGCCGCTTGCAGGACCCATAGGCTGAGGAAACCCATCCAGCCCAGGTACGACAGACCCGCGAAATGAGGCTCCGCATACACCGCCATCTGTGGGAAGAAGCGCAACACCACGATGATCAGGGCGCTTGATGCCAGGTACGTCTGAATGCCGTACCAGGCTACGGCGATCAGGCCGCGAATCACTGCGGGAATATTCGCGCCGAATACGCCAAAGGCCAGCCGGCAGATCACCGGATACGGCACAGCGGCTTGTTGACTCGGTTTGGCGACGAGGTTGGCGATCAACTGCACGATGCATATACCCGCGAGCAAGGCGATCAATACCTGCCAACTGGCCAGCCCAAGGGCGAACAGGCTGGCGGCAAACACATAACCGCCAACGCTGTGCACATCGCTCATCCAGAAGGCGAAAATGTTGTACCAGTTCCACTTCTGCGGCAGCGGGCCCAGGTCCTTGTTGTAAAGGCGCGGGCTGTAGCCTTTGGGCAATTGTTCGGTCATCGCGGGCTCCTCGAAATACCGGCCTGCGCTTCCATAACAGGATGCATACGGAAGGCGGCATGGTTTGTATACGAGGTATTCAGCAGAATGCGTGCCAATAGAACACAATCCCCATTGCACAACGTTGCAAAGGGGATTGAGGCTATTTGGAAACAGGGACTACGCTCAGCAACGGTGCACTAAAATCCTGTACACAATCAGCGGTGCACTCGATGTGAACACAGGTAGCCAACCGTGCAACACACGGCGGTCAGGAACGTGCCCCAAGCCATGTCCATGATCGCGAGATTGGCAGACCAGCCTTGCAGCGTGGCCCAGTTGCTCAGGTCATAGGTGCCGTAAGCCACCAGGCCGAGTAACGCACCCAGGCGCGCAGCACGTTGCCAACTGGCGCTGGGCAGTACCACAAACACCACACAACCGATGACATACAGGAGATAGAACAACACGGCGGGCAACAGGCGAGGCTGATCGAGCATCAGCGGGCCGAGCAGGCCCTTATAGGTTGGCCCCATGATGACGCCGAGCCACAGGCCGTCGAGCACCAGGAAAGCGAGCAAGGTGCCAAGGTAGGCAAAGATGACGTTTCTGGACATGGGTGCAACCTCCGTAGGCGCCGGTTAGCGCCTACGGAAGAGCGAAGCGGGCTCAGCTTAGTTCAATGCGATCGGCATGAATGACGATCTGACCCTGCTTGTAGAGTGCGCCAATGGCCTTCTTGAAGTTGCCCTTGCTGACGCCGAACAAGTTGCTGATCACCGCCGGGTCGCTTTTATCGCTGACCGGCAAGCTGCCATTATTGTCGCGTAGCTTGGCGAGAATCTTCGAATTGAGGCTGGACGCCGCTTCCTGGCCGACTGGTTGCAGGCTCAGGCTGATGTTGCCGTCGGCGCGAATCTCTTTGATGAAGCCTTTCTCTTCCTTGCCCGGGCGCAGGAACTTGAACACTTCATTCTTGTGGATCAGGCCCCAGTGCTTGTTGTTGATGATCGCCTTGAAGCCCATGTCGGTCGCTTCGGCCACCAGCAGGTCGACTTCCTGGCCTACCTGGTAGTTAGCCGGGGTTTTGTCGAGGTAGCGATCCAGGCGCGCAGTAGCAGTGATGCGCTTGGTGTGCTTGTCGAGGTAAACGTGCACCACGCAATACTCACCGGCGGTCATCTGGCGCTTTTCTTCGGAGTACGGCAGCAACAGATCTTTCGGCAAACCCCAGTCAAGGAATACGCCGATGCTGTTGACTTCCACCACTTTCAAACTGGCAAATTCGCCGACTTGAACTTTCGGTTTTTCAGTCGTGGCGATCAGTTTGTCATCGCTGTCCAGGTAGATGAAAACGTTCAGCCAGTCTTCATCTTCACTGGGAATATCTTTAGGGATATACCGATTGGGCAAGAGGATTTCGCCATCTTGCGCACCGTCCAGGTACAAACCAAAGTTAGTGTGTTTAACCACTTGCAAGCTGTTGTAGCGCCCGACTAAAGCCATTTCCGATACCCTCATTACGTGGGCGGCATTCTACCCGAGTTGCGCCTGAGACGCCCGCGCACCTGAAAAATCGCGGGCTGGCGTGGCGTAATACTGGCTGCGCCCCGCTCGTCTGATCAGGCGAATCAATTTCCGTCATGATGCAATTCGCCGCAGCCCCTGGGGTTTCCATTTAAAACAGCAGGTTAGCGATTTATTTCGCCCGTGAACGTTGGCTATTTCCAGCGCCTTCCGTTATTCCCAAGGGGATATTTGCCAAGCAATTGTCAAGTGTTTCCTGTACGATGCATGGCCAAGTTAATTTTCTACAGGTTAGTGGCCGCCATGCGTGTAAAAGCATCCAACAGCAAAGCAAAGCCAGCTCCAGCCGTTGAAACCAGCGAATCGATCAACAGCCAGATTGCTGCTTTCCTCAAGTCCGGCGGCGAAATCCAGCAAATTGCCAAGGGCGTCAGCGGCCAGACTTTCGGCCCGTCCAAGCAGATCAGCCTGGGCAAAAAGTAAAACCTGCGCAACACACCTGGTCCCTAAGCGTCTTGCCATCAAGGCGCTAGGACTAGAGCCCGAAACACCCTCTTGCTTCACCCTCTGATGTGTAAATCGACGAACGGGCCTCATCTCCTGGCAATCGCCGGTATGCTTGCACACGTCTAGCACGGGCGTCTTGCCGTCCTTTCGTTACTGCTCCTCGCTTTTCATGGAGTGAAGCGTGTTCAAACCCTGTATTTTCCTGTTCGCTGCCCTCGCAGCCAGCCCCCTCGCCGAAGCGCAGATTTTTCAGCGCGAACTGGGCGACTTCGACCTCAAATTGGGCACCACTCCCAGCCGCAGCATGGCGCAGGGGCTGGTCAAACCCACCTCGCCGGGTAGCGACTCGTTTCACGGCGGCCTGGACCTCAGTCATGACAGCGGTCTTTATATCGGCCAATTCTCGCCCAACATCGGGCTGTCCTCGGCCAGCAACCTTGAAGTCGACTCTTACATGGGCTTCAAACATCCCTTCGACAAGACCTTGGGCTACGAAGTCGGCTTGATTCACTACAGCTACCCCAAACTCAACCTGCTAGACAGTCAGGAGTTCTACGGTGGCCTGAACCTGCTGGGCAATCGCTTCGGCGCGTCCTTCAGCAATGACCCGGATCGCCAGGACAGTACGCTGTTTGCCGACCTCGGCGGCACCCAGCCCTTCGGCATCGGCGTGAGCATGAAATACACCACTCACCAACTCGGTACGCCGGTGTCGGTAGACGGTGGCTCGATTCGCAATTTCAGCGATTGGTCGGTGCAGTTCTCTCGCGCGTGGATGGGCGTCGACCTGGACCTGATCTACAGCGATTCAAGCCTCAGCGGCGGCGACTGCTCGGCTTACTCCGGACACAATTCGCAATGCGATGGCCTGTTGACCTTGAAGGCTGCGCGGTCGTTTTATTAATGGGCTGAACTGTCGCGCCCGGCGCGGGTTCACATGCACTAACTCCTCTGCGCAAGGACTCGCCCATGTTGCGTCGGCTCAAACTGCTGGTGGTACTGCTGACCCTGAGCCTGGTGCTCGCCGGGTGCAATCGCGTAGGCCTGGCTTACCGCAATCTTGATGTGATCATCCCCTGGACGCTCAACGACTACCTGGACATGAATGCCGGGCAGAAGAGCTGGTTCAACGACACACTCAAGGATCACCTGGCCTGGCACTGCACCACGCAGTTGCCCGGCTACCTGGATTGGCTCGACCGCCTGCAGCAGATGGTCGACAACAATCAGGTTACCGATGCCGCGCTGCAGGCGCGCACGGTCGAGGCCAAGCAGGCGATTGGCGAGGTGGCGCGGGAGATCACACCGTCGGCCATTAAGCTGCTGCAAGGTTTGGACGACAAACAGGTCAACGAGATGAGTGCCGCGCTGGCTAAGGACTTGCGCAAGCGTCAGGACGAGTACCTCAAGCCGCCACTGGCGCAGCAGATCAAAGAGCGCGCCGAGCGCATGAGCAAACGTCTGGATACCTGGATGGGCCCGCTGAGTGCCAGCCAACAGAACCGCGTCACGGCGTGGTCGATTGCCTTGGGCGAGCAGAACCAGGAATGGATTGGCAACCGCGCCCATTGGCAGGCGCAATTTATTGATGCGGTGCAAAAACGTCACGACGCCGACTTCCCGCAGAAAATGCAGCAATTGCTGGTGGATCGCGAAAGCCTGTGGACCCCGCAGTACAAACAAGCCTACGCACAGACGGAGGCCGCAGCGCGCAGCTTGATTGTCGACCTGATGGCCGAAAGCACTGTGCAGCAGCGCATGAAGCTGACGCAGAAAATTGACGGCGTACGCAGCGATTTCAAAGCCCTGAAATGCCTCAAGGCCGCCTCGAATTAAAAGTGTGGGAACGGGCTTGCTCGCGAAGGCGGAGTGTCAGTTAATAAATTCATCGACTGATTCACCGCCTTCGCGAGCAAGCCCGCTCCCACATTTGGATAGAGTAATTCCTGTCAGGCAATCTGAGCTTTGGACGCCACTTCAGCAAACGTCGCAGGGTCCAGCGCGTCGGCCTGTTCATCCAGCACTTGGCGCGGGTGATCCTTGCCCGGAATCGAGCTATCAATCATCGCCAATAACTGCGCACCCAGCGCGGTAAGAATGAAATTCTCGCCGTTACCGCCCTCCTCTTCAGGGCGCGACTCAATAAACCCACGCTTGAATAGCAGCGCTTCATAATCCGCAGCGGTCTTTTTCAGCGCATCCAGATTCCCGGTGGACTCGCCCGCCGTGGCCTTCTCGGCCGCTTCCTGCTCGGCATACTTGCGCGGTGCGAAGCTGCCTTCGCCGTTCTGCACTTCATGCAGCAGCCTTTCGATCAAATCCCAGTTGTAAGGCGTCATCCTGATTCCTCCTGCAGGCCTGTGGAAAATTTAGCCCGTCAAGGTAGTGACACGTCTTGCCACTGGCCGTTCAGCCGGGCGGACGGGCGTCACCTCTATGAACTTTTCAATCACAAACGGCCTCAACTGAATAACCCTGCCAAGGAGGTCCGACCATGAAAACCCTGAGAAACCTGGCGATTGCCGCCACACTGTTGAGCGCCCTACCCGTTTGGGCCTGTACACCTGACGAAGCCACGGCCAAGCGCGAGCAACTGGCCGAAAAAGTTAAGGCGCTCACTCAGCAGAACCCGAAAACAGCCAAGGACATCAATGCAGAATTGCAGAAGATGGACATGGACACGGCCTCAGCCGACTTGCCCGACAAATGCCAATTGATTGATCAACGCCTCAAGGATCTCGACGAAGCGGCGGCCAAAGCCAAAAGTTGAGGAAAAAAAAACCGGACATCGTCCGGTTTTTTTTTCAAATCAGCGCAGGCTTATTCAGCAGCCGGAGCCTCAGGCTTGCGGCGCTTGAGCGGCGCCATGCCATCCTTGCTCACGAGCGACAGGTTGTCGGTCTTCGGCCGGTTGGCAATTTTGCGCTTGGTCGGCGACTTGGCGCCGGCTTTCTTCTTCTCGCCCTTGGCGTCGGTTTTTTTCTTCTTCACGCCAACCGCCTTGCCCGACGCCTTGACCTTTTTCGGCCCGGTGTAGGTGCCTTTGACTTCCTTGATGGTGCGGCGCTCGAACGACTGCTTCAAGTAGCGCTCGATGCTCGACATCAGGTTCCAGTCGCCGTGGCAGATCAGCGAGATGGCCAAGCCATCGTTGCCGGCACGCCCGGTACGGCCGATACGGTGCACGTATTCGTCGCCGCTGCGTGGCATATCAAAGTTGATCACCATGTCCAGGCCGTCAACATCCAGGCCACGGGCAGCCACGTCGGTGGCCACCAGGATCTTCACGCCGCCAGCCTTCAGACGGTCGATGGCCAGCTTGCGATCTTTCTGGTCTTTCTCGCCGTGCAGCACGAACGCTTTGTATTCCTGTGCGACCAGGCGACCGTAGATGCGATCAGCCGCAGCGCGGGTGTTGGTGAACACGATGGCCTTCTGATAGGTCTCGTTGGCCAGCAGCCAGTTGAGGATCTGCTCTTTGTGCACGTTGTGGTCGGCCATCACGATCTGCTGACGCGTGGTCGCGTTCAGGTCGCTGACGTTGTTGACCTGCAAGTGCTCTGGGTTATTCAGAACCTTGGCGACCATGTCGCGCAGGGTCGAGCCGCCGGTGGTGGCGGAGAACAGCATGGTTTGCTGACGGTTGACGCATTCAGCCACCAGGCGTTGCACATCGTCGGCAAAACCCATGTCGAGCATGCGGTCAGCTTCGTCCAGCACCAGCACTTCGACTTCCTTGAGGTCGAGGTTGCCAGCGTTGAGTTGCTCAATCATGCGGCCCGGGGTACCGATGAGAATATCCGGCACCTTGCGCAACATGGCGGCCTGGACCTTGAAGTCTTCACCACCGGTGATCAGGCCGGACTTGATGAAGGTGAACTGCGAGAAGCGCTCCACTTCTTTCAAGGTCTGCTGGGCCAGCTCGCGGGTCGGCAGCAGGATCAGCGTCTTGATGCTGACACGGACTTTGGCCGGGCCAATCAGGCGGTTCAAAATCGGCAGGACGAAAGCGGCGGTTTTGCCGCTGCCGGTTTGAGCCGTCACCCGCAGGTCACGCCCTTCTAGCGCGAGCGGGATGGCCGCTGCTTGCACCGGCGTAGGCTCGACAAATTTAAGCTCGGCCACGGCTTTGAGCAGGCGTTCGTGCAGGGCGAATTGGGAAAACACGGGTGCTACCTCGAAGAATTACAAAATATCAGCGGCATAGGTTACCGGTTTCGGGCGTCCAAACCGAGTTTCTTTACGCGAACGGTGCTAATCAGCTGCTTTTTTGTCAGTGAATTTGTTCACAACGCCAACTTTGTTGCACTTAAATGCTCTAATCGGCCCGTCTTGTCTCACAGAAGAATCGGTTTCACCCATGGATATCAAACAGCTCTGGCTCAACGTCCAAGACCTTTGGGGCACCCTCGATGAACATCCGGTATTGCATTCCGGCGTGGGTTTGCTGGTATTGCTGGTGGTCGCCCTGTTGCTGGGACGGGCGGCGCGCTACCTGATCCTGCACGCTGTCAAACTGCTCGGCCGGCAACCGGCGCTGCATTGGCTCAATGACCTGCGGCACAACAAAGTCTTTCATCGCCTGGCACAAATGACGCCGTCCCTGGTTATCCAGTTCGGCCTGTACCTTGTGCCGAACCTGAGCAAGACCGCCACGCTGTTTATCGGCAACGTGGCACTGGCCTTCACCATTCTATTCATGACGCTGGCCGTGAGCGCCGTGCTCAGTGCGCTGCTGGACATCTACGCGCGCACCGAACATGCGCGCACGCGCTCGATCAAGGGTTACGTGCAACTGGCCAAGATGGTGTTGTTCGTGTTTGCCGCGATCATTATCGTCTCGACCCTGATCGACCGCTCACCGCTGTTGCTGCTCTCGGGCCTGGGCGCCATGTCGGCAGTGATCCTGTTGGTTTACAAGGACACCATGCTGTCGTTCGTCGCCAGCGTGCAGTTGACCAGCAACGACATGCTGCGCGTCGGCGACTGGATCGAAATGCCCCAGGTCGGCGCCGACGGTGATGTGGTCGACATCACCTTGCACACGGTCAAGGTGCAGAATTTCGACAAGACCATCGTGTCGATTCCGACCTGGCGCCTGATGTCCGAGTCGTTCAAAAACTGGCGCGGCATGCAGGCCTCAGGCGGGCGACGCATCAAGCGCAGCCTGTATATCGACGCCAGCGGCGTTCGGTTTTTGAATGACGATGAAGAAGTGCGCATGACTCAGGTGCACCTGCTTACCGACTACATCAGCCGCAAGCAGGCCGAACTCAAGGCCTGGAACGAAGCTCAGGGCAACAGCGCGCAACTGTCAGCCAACCGCCGCCGCATGACCAACCTCGGCACCTTCCGCGCATATGCCCTGGCCTATCTGAAAAGCCACCCGGACATCCAGCCGAACATGACCTGCATGGTGCGCCAAATGCAAACCACCGCCCAGGGCGTGCCACTGGAAATCTATTGCTTCACCCGCACCACGGCGTGGGCGGATTACGAGCGCATCCAGGGGGATATTTTTGATTATTTGCTGGCGGTGTTGCCGGAGTTTGGCTTGAGCCTGTATCAGCAGCCGAGTGGCAGCGATTTGCGCGCCGGGATGTTGCCGGCGGTGATGGGGGCCAGTCATTTGCCAGCCCCGGAACAACCTTCGATTTAACAACACGAACCCTGTGGGAGCGGGCTTGCTCGCGAAGGCGTCGTGTCAGACACACATCTACTGACTGGTACACCGCCTTCGCGAGCAAGCCCGCTCCCACACAAGCCCGCTCCTCAGCGGGTTCAGCGAGGAATTAACGCCCTGCGCACGCCCAACCGGCTGATCCACACCGCCCCCAAAATCACCAGCCCGCCCAATGCCAGGCGCCCCAGCGGCTCGTGCTGGTTCCAGATCAGCAAATTCAGCAGCAGCCCCACTGGCACATGCAGGTTGTTCATCACTGCCAGCGTGCCGCCATTGACCAGGCAGGCACCCTTGTTCCACCAGTACATACCCAGCGCCGTGCTGACCAGCCCGAGAAATACCAGCACGCCCCATTGCAGCGGTGCTTCGGGCAGGAAGTTGGTCTTGCCGAACATCAGAAACGCCGGCAACACCACGATCAAAGCGCCCAAATAGAAGTAACCAAAGCGGCGATAATGCGGCAGATCACTCGGATAGCGCGCCACCAGGTGCTTGTACATCACCTGCCCGGCGGCGTAGGTGAAGTTGGCCAGTTGCAGCAGCAAAAAACCCATCAGGAAGTGTGGCGTAATCTGATCGAAACGGATCACCGCCGCGCCGCACACCGCCACCAGCGCGGCGATCAGCGCCCAAGGGTTGAAGCGTCGGTTAAGCGCATCTTCAATCAGCGTGACGTGCAGCGGCGTGAGGATGGTGAACAGCAGCACCTCAGGCACCGTCAGCACGCGAAAGCTCAAATACAAACACACATACGTCACGCCAAACTGCAGCGCGCCGATCACCAGCATGCCGCGCATGAACGCCGGCTCCACCGAACGCCAGCGGGTGAGCGGGATAAACACCAGCCCGGCCAGCACCACGCGCACCAGCACGGCAAAGTAGCTATCAACATGACCGGCGAGGTATTCGCCGATCAAGCTGAAGGAAAAAGCCTGAATCAGGGTAACAACCAGTAGATAGCCCATGCGCGCCTCATATTGAATGGGCGCGACTTTAAGGGTTTTCAGCGGCTCACGAAACTCAAGGCAAAAAAAACCCGACCTCGCTATCGCGGCAGTCGGGTAGGAGCACTCAGGAGCAAAAAGTGCAAAGGGAGGTTCGATACGCGTACTTGAAGGGTTTGCGTGGGGCTAGATAAACATCGCGCGATTATCTGGCGATTAACGGATCACGCCACCTGTGCCAACAGCGCCTTGGCGTGGTTAATGCCCTTCTCCTGGAAGTCACCGCTCAAATTCACCCCTTCGGCGTGAATAAACGTCACGTCATGAATCCCGATAAACGCCATGACCTGACGCAGGTAGGGTTCCTGGTGATCGGAGGCGGCACCGGTGTGAATGCCACCGCGAGCGGTCAACACAATGGCGCGCTTGCCGGTCAGCAAACCTTGAGGGCCGGTGGCGGTGTATTTAAATGTCACACCTGCACGCAGCACGTGGTCCAGCCAGGCTTTAAGGGTGCTGGGAATGGCAAAGTTGTACATCGGCGCGGCCATCACCAGCACGTCAGCGGCGAGCAATTCATCGGTCAGCTCGTTGGAGCGATCCAGGGACGCCTGTTCGAGGGTGTTGCGCTGGTCAGCAGGTTTCATCCAGCCGCCCAGCAGATGGGCGTCCAGGTGCGGAACCGGGTTGAGTGCTACGTCGCGCACGGTGATCTTGTCCGCCGGGTGTGCAACCTGCCACTAACGAATGAACTGCTGGGTCAGTTGGCGGGAGATCGAGTCCTGCTGGCGGGCGCTGCTTTCGATGATCAGAACGTTGGACATGGCTGTGTAGGCTCCATCGGTAAATGCTGTAAGGCGATGGAGAAAAGATTAAACGGGGCTCATTCGATTAAAAAGCGCAATAAACTGCTATAACCCATCTATAAATTTGTTTATAAGCGGAGTATTGCTGTCGGCATGCTCCGCTGCTGCTTTATTTCGGGGCACACGCCAGTGCGATGCGCATCTTGATAATTGCGCGGCTGAACTTGACCGTGGTGTTAGTGCTTTTACCGGCCGCAACCGTGACTTTACGGGTGCGCGGCGATTCCGGGCCGTTGGTGAAGGTGACTGAACACGCCGCGTCAACGGTGCCGTAGTTGTTGAGGCGTATCGAACTGATGTCGCCGTCCACGTCGGAGGCGGTGTAATCCACTTGCACGCCTTCGATCTTTTTAGTCACGTCGATGGGGTAGGCAAATGCGCTCATCGGCAGCAGCGCCAGCAACACACAACATAATTTTCTCATTCGGCAGTCTCCAATAAGGACTGTCAGCTTAGGACAAGAGGAGCTCATCTTGAAAGCGCCCCGCGTTACCCTCGATCAATGGCGCACGTTGCAGGCCGTGGTCGACCATGGCGGCTTCGCCCAGGCAGCTGAAGCGCTGCACCGTTCGCAGTCCTCGGTGAGTTACACCGTGGCGCGCATGCAAGACCAGCTCGGCGTGCCGCTGCTGCGCATTGACGGGCGTAAAGCCGTGCTCACCGACGCCGGTGAAGTGCTGTTGCGCCGCTCCCGCCAACTGGTGAAAAACGCCAGCCAATTGGAAGACCTTGCCCACCATATGGAACAGGGCTGGGAGGCCGAAGTGCGGCTGGTGGTGGATGCCGCCTACCCTAACGCGCGGCTGGTGCGTGCCCTCACCGCGTTCATGCCACAAAGCCGGGGTTGCCGTGTGCGCCTGCGCGAAGAAGTGTTGTCGGGGGTCGAAGAATTATTAATCGATGGCATGGCTGACCTGGCTATCAGCAGTTTCATCATTCCAGGTTATCTGGGCACGGAAATGAGCGATGTGGAATTTATCGCCGTCGCTCATCCCGACCATTCACTGCATCGCCTGCAGCGCGAGCTGAGCTTCCAGGATTTGGAGAGCCAGATGCAGGTGGTAATTCGCGACTCCGGCCGCCAGCAGCCACGGGACGTAGGCTGGCTCGGCGCCGAACAGCGCTGGACGGTCGGCAGCCTGCCCACCGCCGCCACGTTCGTCAGCAGCGGTTTGGGCTTTGCCTGGTTGCCTCGGCACTTGATCGAGCGCGAACTCAGCGAAGGCCTGCTCAAGCAGCTACCCTTGGAAAAAGGCGGCAGCCGCAACCCGACGTTCCACCTGTACTCGAACAAAGACAAACCCCTGGGCCCGGCCACGCAGATTCTTATCGATCTGTTGCGCACCTTTGACACCGCTTCGCTGGACGCGCCTTTCGCCGCCCCCGAGCAAGCCTGAAACGGAGTTCACCCATGGCCTGGTTCGACCATGAAGGCTGCAGCCTGCACTACGAGGAATATGGCCACGGCGCCCCGCTGATCCTGATCCACGGTCTGGGCTCCAGCAGCCAGGATTGGGAGCTGCAGATTCCGGTGCTGGCCCGGCATTACCGCCTGATCGTGGTGGATGTGCGCGGCCACGGGCGCTCCGACAAACCCCGCGAGCGCTACAGCATTCAGGGTTTTACTGTCGATTTGATCGCGCTGATCGAACACCTGAACCTGCCGCCGGCCCATGTCGTCGGCTTGTCCATGGGTGGCATGATCGCCTTTCAGTTGGCCGTGGACCAACCGGCACTGCTGAAAAGCCTGTGCATCGTCAACAGTGCACCCGAGGTCAAGGTGCGCAGCGCCGATGATTACTGGCAGTGGGCCAAACGCTGGAGCCTGGCACGGTTGCTCAGCCTGTCCACCATTGGCAAGGCGCTGGGCGACCGGCTCTTCCCCAAGCCGCATCAGGCCGACCTGCGCCGTAAAATGGCCGAGCGCTGGGCAAAAAACGACAAACGTGCTTATCTCGCCAGCTTTGATGCGATTGTGGGCTGGGGCGTGCAGGAACAACTTTCCAGAATTACCTGTCCTACGCTGGTCATCAGCGCCGACCACGACTACACCCCCGTGGCGCAAAAACAAAACTATGTAAAACTGCTGCCCGATGCGCGGCTGGTGGTGATCGAGGATTCCCGCCATGCCACGCCCTTGGATCAACCCGACGTCTTTAACGCGACTCTTCTCGACTTTCTGAAGACAGTCGAAACCACTACCCAGGATCACTGACCCATGTTGAAAAAAATCGCCTTCTTTGCAGGTTCCGTTTTGTTTGCTGCCAACCTGATGGCGGCACAGCCTGCCAAGGCCCCGCACGTACTGATCAGCACCACCAATGGCGACATTGAAATCGAACTGGACCCGGTCAAGGCACCGATCAGTACCAAGAATTTCCTGGCCTATGTCGACAAGGGCTTCTACACCAACACGATTTTCCACCGCGTGATCCCGGGCTTCATGGTCCAGGGCGGCGGGTTCACCGCGCAGATGTCGCAGAAGCCGACTGAAGCGCCAATCAAGAACGAAGCCAGCAACGGCCTGCATAACGTGCGTGGCACCCTGTCCATGGCGCGCACCAATGACGCGAACTCGGCCACCAGCCAGTTCTTCATCAACGTGGCCGACAATGCTTTCCTCGACCCGGGTCGCGACGCCGGTTATGCCGTGTTCGCCAAAGTCGTCAAAGGCATGGACGTGGTCGACATCATCGTCAACTCCCAGACCACCACCAAGCAGGGCATGCAGAACGTGCCTATCGATCCTGTCCTGATCAAGTCGGCCAAGCGCATCGACTGAGGTCAACAGGCGGTTTCGCGCGGGGCTGACAAGGCACCGCGCGCATTTGAACAGGAGAGCCCGCGCGGCGGGCGTCAACCCTAATGCTCTATCGTCGTTTTGAACAACTGATTGATATTTTCCGCGACGCTCCCAGCGACGCGCCGCCCAACAAAGTCCTGCCCTTCTACCTCTACTTCCTGCGCCAAGTGTGGCCCAGTTTTGCCGCCTTGCTGGTGGTCGGGCTGATCGGTGCACTGATCGAAGTGGCGCTGTTCAGCTACTTGAGCCGCATCATTGACCTGGCCCAAGGCACGCCGCCTGCCAACTTTTTCCAGATTCACAGCGCCGAGCTGATCTGGATGGTCGTGGTCGCCCTGCTGCTGCGCCCGATCTTCAACGGCCTGCATGACTTGCTGGTGCACCAAACGATCAACCCCGGTATGACCAGCCTGATCCGCTGGCAGAACCACAGCTACGTGCTCAAACAGAGCCTGAATTTCTTCCAGAACGATTTCGCCGGGCGCATCGCCCAGCGCATCATGCAAACCGGCAACTCGCTGCGCGACTCGGCGGTGGCCACGGCGGAAGCCATCTGGCACGTGTCGATCTACGCCATCAGCGCCTTGGTGCTGTTTGCCGAGGCCGACTGGCGGCTGATGATCCCGCTGATCACCTGGATCATTCTTTACAGCCTGGCACTGCGCTATTTCGTGCCACGGGTTAAGGAACGCTCGGTGATTTCCTCCGAAGCGCGCTCCAAGTTGATGGGCCGCATTGTCGACGGCTACACCAACATCACCACCTTGAAGCTGTTCGCCCACACGCAGAGTGAGCAGGAATACGCCAAGGAAGCGATCATCGAGCAAACCGAGAAAACCCAATTGGCGGCACGCGTGCTGACCAGCATGGACGTGGCCATCTCCATCCTCAACGGCCTGCTGATTGTCACCACCACCGGCTTGGCCCTGTGGCTGTGGACGCACTCGCTGATTTCCGTGGGCGCGATTGCCCTGGCCACGGGCTTGGTGATTCGTATCGTCAACATGTCCGGCTGGATCATGTGGGTGGTCAACGGCATCTTTGAAAACATCGGCATAGTCCAGGACGGCCTCAAAACCATCGCCATGCCACTGGCAGTGACCGACCGCGAAAACGCGCCGCGCCTGACAGTGCCCCACGGTGAAGTGCGCTTTGAACAGGTGGATTTTCACTACGGCAAAAAGAGCGGGATCATTGGTGGCCTGAACCTTGAGATCAAGGCCGGCGAGAAAATCGGCCTGATCGGCCCGTCCGGCGCTGGCAAGTCGACGCTGGTCAACCTGCTGCTGCGCCTGTATGACCTGCAAGGCGGGCGTATTCTGATCGACGGCCAGAACATTGCTGAAGTCGCCCAAGAATCTCTGCGCGAACAGATCGGCATGATCACTCAGGACACGTCGCTGCTGCACCGCTCGATCCGCGACAACTTGCTGTACGGCAAACCCGACGCCACCGAAGAAGAACTGGTGGCCGCTATCCACAAGGCCCGCGCCGATGAGTTCATCCCGTTGCTGTCGGACGCCGAAGAACGCACAGGGCTGGATGCGCATGTGGGGGAGCGCGGGGTGAAGCTCTCCGGCGGGCAACGTCAGCGCATCGCCATTGCGCGGGTGCTACTCAAGGACGCGCCGATCCTGATCATGGACGAAGCGACCTCGGCACTCGACTCGGAAGTGGAAGCGGCGATCCAGGAAAGCCTGGAAACCCTGATGCAGGGTAAAACCGTGATTGCGATTGCGCACCGACTGTCGACCATTGCGCGAATGGACCGCCTGGTGGTGCTGGAGAAAGGCCAGATTGCCGAGGTTGGCAGCCACGCCGAGCTACTCGCCCATGGCGGCTTGTATGCCAGGTTGTGGCAGCACCAGACCGGTGGGTTCGTCGGGATCGACTGAACATATACATCTATCCAAAAGTGGGAGCTGGCTTGCCTGCGAAAGCGTTATTTCAGTCACTAAACGGTCGACTGACAGGACGCTATCGCAGGCAAGCCAGCTCCCACACTTGATCTGCGACAGGCAGGTTTTGGCGTGCCTCGCAATTTTTTTCAGCCTTGCCGATAAGGCAGCGCTGCCCTCGCCTCTTCGGCATACGCCACAATCCCCACACGCTCACGCTCCAGAAAATCCTCTACGGCACTCTTCAAGCCCGGATGGCGCAGGTAGTGCCACGACCGGGTGATCACGGGCTCAAACCCGCGAATCAATTTGTGCTCGCCTTGCGCGCCCGCGTCGAAACGTTGCAGGCCGTGGGCGATGGCGTAGTCCATGCCCTGGTAGAAGCAGGTTTCAAAATGCAGGCGGTCGAATTCCGCCAGGCAGCCCCAGTAGCGTCCGTAGAAACTGTCGCCACCGATCAGGCTGAAAGCCATGGCAACCGCGCGTGAACCCTGCTTGGCCAGCACCACGCGGATGGCTTGGGGCATGCGTTCGGCGAGCAGGCTGAAAAACTCACGGGTCAGGTAGGGCGACTGGCGGCGCACCGCGTAGGTGTTGGCGTAGCAGGCGTAGACAAAATCCCACTGGGCTTCGCCCAGTTCGTGACCTTGCAGCCATTCGAAGTCGATGCCCTGCCCGGCCACTTGCTCGCGTTCTTTGCGCATTTGTTTGCGCTTGCGTGAACTCAGGGCGTCGAGAAAGTCCTGGAAGTCGCGGTAGCCACGGTTTTGCCAATGAAACTGGCAGCCCAGGCGCTGCAACCAGCCCGGTTGCCCGGCTAATGCCTCGTCGGCCAAGGGGTCGGTGAAATTGATGTGCGCGCTGGAGAGCCCTTCGATTTCCAGGTAGCCCGGCAACGCGTTCAGCAGTTCGACAGCGTCCTGCGCAGTTGCTGCCAGCACACGCGGGCCGCTGACCGGGCTGAACGGCACGGCCGTCAGCAGCTTGGGGTAGTAATCGATGCCCGCGCGTTCGCAGGCATCCGCCCACCCGTGATCGAACACGTACTCACCAGAGGAATGCCATTTGCGATAACTCGGCAGTGCGGCCACCAGGCGATCGCCTTCCCAGTGCAGCAAATGCTCAGGCTGCCAGCCCGAGTGCGGGCCCACGCTGGCGCTGTCTTCCAAGGCATTGAGGAACGCGTGCCGCACAAAAGGCTGGGCCTGTGGCACCAGGGCGTCCCACGCCTCAGGGGCTATTTCGGACAGGCTGTTCAAGCGTTGCAACGGCATCGGCATCCTCACTACGTCGGGGCGTGAAAGCTTGGCGAGTATCGCTTATCGCTGGATTTCGCACACCTGCAAATAGCTCGGCAAAACCCAGGCCAATGTTTCATTCATAAATAAATTGTCATCTAGATGACATCACTTAGCCACTGCACCGTAATAAACGATCGTGATACTGACGCCTGTTTTTAGAGCGCATGGTTATAGCCGGCCTCTCTATTTCCGTCCTTCACCGGTCGGTTGTGCCATGGATGGTTTGCCATCCCTCCTCACTTTCGGAGATTGATATGCGTCTTGCTTCCACTAAAACTGCGGCGGCCCTCTGCGGCGGCCTGATGCTGGCCCTTAGCGTTCCGGCCAGCGCCGCAGTCGACGCCAAGTTGCTCGACATGCTCAAGGCCAACGGCCAGATCACCAATGCGCAGTACACTGAACTGCAAATGGAATTGGCCAGGGACCAGAAAGAACAGCAGATCGCACGGCAGGCTCAACAAGAAAGCAACGAGCAGATCGCAGCCACCGCGAAAAAGACCAACGACCTGAGCGTGTTCGATCAGAAGCTGGCCTGGGCCGCCAAGACCCAGTTCAAGGGTGACGTACGGTTCCGTCAGGAAACCATCAAGATCGACGGCGAGCCCAACAACGGCGGGCGTGACAAGGACCGTCAACGTATCCGTGCACGTCTGGGCGCCTACACCGAAATCAACTCGCAAGTGGACACCGGCATCCGTATCGCCACCGGCGGCGGCGACGATGCTCGCTCGACCAACCAGGACCTGGATAACTACTTCGACAAGAAGTCGATCTGGCTGGACCTCGGCTATATCGACTACCACCCGACCCAGATCAAAAACCTGCACGTGATTGGCGGCAAGATGCTCCAGCCATGGGTCAACATGGGCGACGTGATCTGGGATGGCGACATCAACCCAGAAGGCCTGGCATTGACTTACAAGTACCCATTGGGCAGCAGCGCCGAGTTGTTCGGTAGCCTGGGTAACTACAACCTCAAGGACAACGTGGATGGCGACGGCGTGCAATTCCGTCACGACCTGCGTATGACCGCTGGCCAGTTGGGTACGCGTTTCTCGGTGACCGACAACCTGAAAATGACCCTGGGCGGCAGCGTCTACGCTTACAAAAACGACGAAGACAGCCGCTGCACCACCACCACAACGCCTTGCGCATTGGCGGTCAACGGTAACTCGGCCAACGGCGAATTCCGACTCTATGAAGGCTTTGCTCAAGCCGACATCGGCGGCCTGGCTGTGCCTCTGGCGTTCTACGGCCAGTACGTGAAAAACAATGACGCCGTGACCGATCAGGACACTGCCTGGTTGGTCGGTGCCAAGTCCAAAGTGTTCGGTTTCAACCTGGACTACAACTACCGCGACACGCAACGTGATGCAGTGGTCGGCGCGTTCACCGATTCGGACTTCGCCAACGGCACCACCGGCTCGCGCGGTCACAAGATGAAGGTCAGCTACGACATCGACAAGAACTTCGCTCTGGGCGCCACGTACTTCCTGACCAAGGCTGACTTTGCCAGCCGCACTCAGCGTGATGCCAACACCAACACCCTGCAGTTGGATGCTGAAGCCAAGTTCTAAAGGTAAGTGTGAAAAGCCTTGGGCCAGGACGGCCCGAGGCGGTTGCAACAGCCTCTCGTGGGCAGGTCGATCCCCATCATCCGTTCGACTCACCCACGCGAGCCTGCCTTTTCCCCCGCCTTTACTGATCTTTCAGCCGTTCGGCCGCAAGCCGTTCAGCCAATGCGTCAGCATCCTTTACCGGCTCCTCCGGCATGATTTTCAGTGTCGCCTGCATCAGGCGCATCTGACGGATAAAACGCCGGCAGTTGGGGCAGAACATCAAGTGATGACGCACCAGCAGACGCTCGCGAATGGTCAATTGCCCATCGAGGTAATCACTGGAGCGGGCCACTTGTTCTTTACAGGTCAACATTCGCCCGTTTCCTCAAAATGCTCCACCGTGGCGAAGACTTTAAGCCGTGCTCGATGCAACAGCACACGGACATTGGAGAGCGAGAGAGTCAGAAGATTACAGATCTCCTCCAATTCCAGTCCTTGGCGTTCACGCAGCACCAGCACGCTGCTTTGCAGCTCCGACAAACTCAACAATGTGTGTTCCAGGCATTTGCGCAATTCATCCTCGGTCAGCAAGGCTTCCGGGGTGTCCTGGTGCCAGGCATACGGGGCGACGGCCCAGTGGCCATCGTCTGGCACGAAGCGGTCGTCACCAATGGTGCCGTGGGGCGAAGGCAAATCGTCGAGCAACACTTCCCGGCGATTTTTTTTGTAGCGGCCTTTGGCGGAGTTGGCGGTGATGGTCAGCAGCCAGGTCTTGAGGCTGGAACGCCCTTCGAAATTGGCCAGGTTGCGCACTACAGACAGCCAGGCATCCTGCACCACTTCGTCAGCATGGCGTTGGCCAACAATCGCATAAGCCACCGCACGCATGGCGCTCTGGTAGGTGGTGACCAATTCCTTATAGGCCCGCTGCTCGCCCTTGAGCAATCGTTCAAGCAGGTGCGTGTCGTCCGCTGCTGCCATCGTTTACCTCAATCCTGCTGTGGAAATCCGACACCTGTGGGAGCTGGCTTGCCTGCGATAGCGGCGGTGAATTCACCCTCGTCATCGCAGGCAAGGCAGCTCCCACATTAACCGCATTCTGGCTGTCTATCAGCGTTTACGCAGGATTACGCTGCCGATCGAATAACCGGCACCAAACGAACTCAGCACTGCGACGGCACCTTTCGGCAAATCGTCCTGATAGGTGTGGAACGCAATCACCGAACCGGCTGAGCTGGTATTGGCGTAGGTATCGAGAATTACCGGCGCCTCTTCGATCGAAGCCTCGCGGCCCAACAGTTTTTTCACGATCAGGTGGTTCATGCTCAGGTTAGCCTGATGCAGCCAGAAGCGCTTCACATCGCCGACGTTCAGCTGGTTTTCCTGCAAATGCACACCGATCAGCTCGGCGACCATCGGGCACACGTCACGGAATACCTTGCGGCCTTCCTGCACAAACAACTTGTCGGGAGCGCCAACGCCTTCTTCCGCGGTACGGTTGAGGAAGCCGAAGTTGTTGCGGATGTTATTCGAGAACTTGGTCAGCAGCTTGGTGCTTACCACGTCGAATTGGTGCTCGGAGGTGGCCAGATCAGCACGCTCCAGGACCACCGCAGTGGCCGCATCGCCGAAAATGAAGTGGCTGTCGCGGTCACGGAAATTCAAATGGCCGGTGCAGACTTCCGGGTTGACCATCAGGATCGCCCGGGCCTGGCCCAGCTGGATGCTGTTGGCGGCGTTCTGAATGCCGAACGTCGCCGAGGAACACGCCACGTTCATGTCGAAACCGAAGCCTTCGATGCCCAGGGCTTCCTGCACTTCAATGGCGATGGCCGGGTAAGCGCGCTGCAGGTTGGAGCAGGCGACGATCACGCCATCGATATCGGCAGCGGTCTTGCCAGCGCGCTGCAAGGCTTGTTCGGCAGCACCGATGGCCATCTGGCAGAGCACTGACCATTCGTCATTGCTGCGCTCGGGCAGGCGCGGGGCCATGCGTTGCGGGTCGAGGATGCCGTCTTTGTCCATCACAAAGCGGCTCTTGATGCCCGACGCTTTCTCGATAAACGCTGCGCTGGATTCAGTCAGCGCCTGCACCTCACCGCGCTCGATGGCGGCGGCGTTGCTGTCGTTGAACTGTTGCACGTAAGCATTGAAAGACTGCACCAGCTCTTCATTGGAGATGCTGTTGGCCGGTGTGTACAGGCCAGTGCCGCTGATGACGACGTTATGCACGGTCGTTCCTCTAAATCTGTCAGGCAGAAGATATTGGTACCGTCGTACCAAATATTAAGTCGTCCGATGCCTTCCAGCGGGCATCAAACTGGCAACGCTTTATTCCATCACGCCGTGACTGCAACAGCGCATCACGACGATCCCGGCATTTATAACCGCGAAGTTTGCCACAATCTCGGGGATTTGGCGCTATTTCCAGGGTGAGTTCCGCTCTCACTGAGGGACCCTGGATTGAGTGTGGGAGCGGGCTTGCTCGCGAATGCGGCGTGTCAGTCACTGCTTGCTTGACTGATACACCGCATTCGCGAGCAAGCCCGCTCCCACATTTTGACCTGCTTCGCCCTGGAGACCGAGAACCGACTCAGGCTTCGACCAAACTCCATTGCTTGCTCAAACGCTTATCGGAAATCGGCACCTTCGTGCCCAGTTGCTGAGCAAACAACGACACGCGGTACTCCTCAAGCCACCAGCGGTAGAGCTCCAACTGCGGGTCGCGCTTGCCTTCCTGGGCGTGTTTTTCCAGGCGGTTTTCGTACTGAACCCACAAACCGGCCAACTCGCCGCTCCACACGCGGTCTTTTTGCACCTGGCTCGGCAGTTTTTCCAGCCTCAGTTCGATGGCCTTGAGGAAACGCGGCAGCTCCTTGAACCACTGAGACGGGGTTTCCCGCACGAAACCCGGATACACCAGGTTGCTCAGTTGCTGCTTGATGTCGTTCAACGCAACCGCCTGGGCCAGGTCGATTTTGCCTTTGAAGCGCTTTTGCAGGCCGTGCCACAGCTTCAGCACTTCCAGGGTAAGCCGCGCCAGGCGTTCAGCGTGCTCGGTCCAGCCGCCCCGCTTGCGTTCGGCCAACGCCGCCAGCCCGGCACCGTCGCGTGGCAGGCTGGCTTCGCCTTCAAGTACACAGGTGTCGAGGCTGGCCAGCAGGATGTCTTCCACCAGCGCATCGATACGCCCCAACTCGCGGTACATCAGGCCCAGTTCGGTCAGCCCCGGAAGTTTGCCACGCAGGAATTTTGCCGGTTCCGCCAGTTGTTGCAGCAGCAAACGCTGCAATGCGCGGCGGTGCTGGAACTCGGCTTCGGCGGCCGTCGAAAAACGCCCTTCCTTGACCGTGCCGTTTTCTTCGACCAGCGCCGGGTAAACCGTCATCGACAGCCCGGCGATCTTTTGCTGGGTCTTCTCGGCCACCGCCGCAAACACCTTGGCTTCCACCGGCTGCTGGCTTTTCGCGGTTTGCGGCACGGCCAACGCGGCTTGACTGGCCTCGGCAAAGCGCGCGGTCAGCTCGGCGAGGTCGCGGCCTTCGCCGAGGAACTTGCCCTGGCCGTCGACCACTTCCAGGTTCATCTTCAAGTGGTTTTCCACCTGCTGCGCCGCCTCGGCCCACGCTTCATCGCTGACCCGCGCGCCGGTCATGCGCAGCAATTCGCGCCCCAGCGCCTGGGGCAGCGAGCCCTGGCCGAACTCAATGCGTTGCAGCGCGGCCTTGACGAAGTCCGGCACCGGTACAAAGTTTTTGCGCAGCGCTTTCGGCAAGTTGCGCACCAGCGCGATGCACTTGGCTTCGATTACTCCAGGCACCAGCCACTCCAGACGTTCCGGCGGCAAGGCCGGCAACAGCGGCGCCGGCACGCGCAGGGTCACACCGTCGCGCGGGTGGTTGGGTTCGAAGTGGTAACTCAGCGCCAACTCCAGATCGCCCAGGTGCAGCGTGTCAGGGTAATGCAGAGCGGTGACTTCACTGGCCTCGCGGGCCAGCACGTCTTCTTCGCGCATGATCAGCAGTTGCGGGTCTTTCTGACTGTTGACCTTGTACCAGCTGTCGAACGTGGCGGTTTGATGGATCTCCGCCGGCAAGCGCGCGTCATAGAAGGCGTACAGGGTTTCTTCATCCGCCAGAATGTCGCGGCGGCGCGCCTTGGCCTCCAGCTCATCGAGCCGCTCAAGCAGTTGCTGATTGGCCGTCAGGCACTTGGCCCGCGACTGAATCTCGCCACGCACCAACCCCTCACGGATAAACAGCTCGCGTGACACCACCGGGTCAATCGGCCCGTAATGCACCGGGCGGCGCCCGACCACAATCAGCCCGAACAGGGTGATCTGCTCAAACGCCACCACTTGGCCGCGCTTCTTCTCCCAGTGCGGCTCGAAGTGGTTTTTTTTGATCAGGTGCCCTGCCAGCGGCTCGATCCAGTCGGCGTCGATTTTCGCCACCATGCGCGCGTACAGCTTGGTGGTTTCCACCAGTTCGGCAGTCATCAGCCATTGCGGGCGCTTTTTGCCGATGCCCGACGACGGGTGAATCCAGAAGCGTCGCTGACGCGCGCCAAGATAATCGCCATCTTCGGTTTTCTGGCCAATCTGGCTCAACAGACCTGACAGCACCGCCTTGTGCAGTTTCGGGAAGTCCGCCGGCTCTTTGTTGATCGTCAGCTGCATGTCGCGGCAGATCAGGCTGAGTTGGCGATGGGAGTCGCGCCACTCACGCAGGCGCAGGTAATTCAGGAAATTCTTGCGGCACCAGTTACGCAACGGGCTGGCGGTCAACGCCTGGCGCTGCTCTTCAAAGCCGCGCCACAGATTCACCAGGCCGGCAAAGTCCGAGTCTGGGTCTTTCCATTGTGCGTGCGCCTGATCGGCGGCTTGTTGACGCTCCGGCGGGCGCTCGCGCGGGTCCTGGATCGACATGGCGCTGGCCACGATCAGCACTTCCTGCAAGCTGCCGAGTTTGGCCGCCTCCAGCAGCATGCGGCCCATGCGCGGGTCCACCGGCAGGCGCGCCAATTGGCGGCCAAGCGGCGTGAGCTGGCTGTTGCGGTCGACCGCCGAAAGCTCTTGCAGCAGGTTGAAACCGTCGCTGATGGCCTTGCCATCCGGCGGTTCGATAAACGGGAAGTCGGTGATCTCGCCGAGGCGCAGGTGCAGCATCTGCAGGATTACAGCGGCAAGGTTGGTGCGCAAAATTTCCGGGTCGGTGAATTCCGGGCGCCCGATAAAATCTTCTTCGCTGAACAGCCGAATGCAAATACCCGGCTCAACCCGGCCGCATCGGCCTTTACGCTGGTTGGCGCTGGCTTGGGAAATCGCCTCGATCGGCAGGCGCTGGACCTTGGCGCGGTAGCTGTAGCGGCTGATGCGCGCGGTGCCGCTGTCGATTACATAACGAATGCCCGGTACGGTCAGCGAGGTTTCGGCGACGTTGGTTGCCAGCACCACACGCCGGCCAGGGTGCGACTGAAAAATCCGCTGCTGCTCAGCCGGCGACAGACGCGCGTACAGCGGCAGAATTTCGGTGTGTTTGAGCTGAGCCTTGCGCAGCATTTCAGCGGCGTCGCGGATCTCGCGCTCGCCCGGCAGAAACACCAGCACATCGCCGGGGCTGCGGCGCTCGCTGCGTTCGTAGGCCGCGATTTCATCGAGGGTAGCGAGGATTGCCTGGTCGACCGTCAAGTCGTCCTCGACGCGGTTGCCCTCCTCGTCCTGCTCCAGCGTCAGCGGGCGATACCAGGTGTCCACCGGGAAAGTGCGACCCGAGACCTCGACGATCGGCGCGTCGTCGAAGTGCCTGGAAAAGCGCTCAAGATCGATGGTCGCCGAGGTGATGATGACTTTCAGGTCGGGGCGACGCGGCAGCAGGGTTTTCAGGTAGCCCAGCAGGAAGTCGATGTTCAGGCTGCGCTCGTGAGCTTCGTCGACGATGATCGTGTCGTAGCGTTCGAGGTAGCGGTCGTTCTGGGTTTCCGCCAGCAGGATGCCGTCAGTCATCAGCTTGATCAGGGTGTTCGAATCGCTTTGGTCTTCAAAGCGCACCTGATAGCCGACCAGCGCGCCCAATGGCGTGGCCAGTTCTTCGGCAACCCGGCTGGCAACACTGCGCGCGGCAATTCGGCGTGGCTGGGTGTGGCCGATCAGGCCGTACTGGCCGCGACCGATTTCCAGGCAGATCTTCGGCAACTGCGTGGTTTTACCCGAACCGGTCTCACCGGCAATGATCAGCACTTGATGCTTGTTCAGCGCGGCCTTGATTTCATCGCGCTTGGCGGCGATCGGCAGGCTGTCGTCGTAGCGAATCACCGGCAGGCTGGCGCGCCGCGCGGTCACTTGTGCGCAGGACGCCTGCATGCGCGTGACCCACTGCGCCAGCTTCTCCTCGTCGGGCTTCTTGCGCAGCTCAAGCAACTGGCGCCGCAAGCGATTGCGGTCGGCGAGCATGGCGTGATCGAGGGTTTTGAGCAGTTGGTCGATAGTGGGCGCTTGGTCAGTCATCAGGTACTTGACGGTTATCTATATAGGCACGGCCGCCAAGTGTGGCAGAAAAGCGCCTTATCGGGCAGACAGCTATGCAAATGTGGGAGCGGGCTTGTGTGGGAGCGGGCTTGCTCGCGAATACGGTGGATCAATCAACAGATGCATTGACTGACACCCAGCATTCGCGAGCAAGCCCGCTCCCACACAAGCTCTTTCCCACAGGAGATCGGCGTTTACAGAGGTTCTTTGCGCCGGTACGGGAACACGTCGATGACTTTGCCCGCGCGAATCGCCGCTTGCAGGCTTTTCCAGTAGTCGGCGTTGTACAGCTCACCGTGCAACTCGTCGAACAGCCTGCGCTGAGCGGCGTCGGCAAACAGGAACGGCGGGAATTCTTCGGGGAACACGTCCAGCGGGCCAATGGAATACCAGGGTTCGGAAGCCATTTCGTCCTCCGGCGTACGGGGCGCGGGGATGTGGCGAAAGTTGGCCTCGGTGAGAAAGCAGATTTCGTCGTAATCGTAGAACACCACGCGGCCGTGACGGGTGACGCCAAAGTTTTTCAGCAGCATGTCGCCGGGGAAGATGTTCGCCGCCGCCAGTTGCTTGATTGCCAGGCCGTAGTCCTCAAGCGCCTCACGCACCTGGGCGTCGCTGGCGTTTTCCAGGTAGAGGTTGAGCGGGGTCATGCGCCGCTCGGTCCAGCAGTGGCGAATCAACACGGTGTCGCCGTCGACTTCGACAGTACCGGCGGCAACCTCAAGCAGTTCGGCCAGGCACTCGGGTTCGAATTTGCTCAGGGGAAAGCGGAAATCGGCAAATTCCTGGGTATCGGCCATGCGCCCTACCCGGTCGACGCTTTTCACCAAACGATACTTCTCGATCACCGTGGCGCGGTTGACGTTTTTCGACGGCGAAAAACGGTCCTTGATGATCTTGAACACGGTGTTGAAGCCCGGCAGGGTGAACACGCTCATGACCATGCCGCGCACGCCGGGAGCCATGATGAATTGATCATCGGTGCCTGCCAGGTGGTCGATCAGCGCGCGGTAGAACTCCGACTTGCCATGCTTGTAGAAACCGATGGAGGTGTACAGCTCGGCAATGTGTTTGCCGGGCAGGATGCGCTTGAGAAAGCCGATAAATTCCGCCGGCACCGGCACGTCGACCATGAAGTAGGAACGGGTGAACGAGAAGATGATCGACACGTCGGCTTCGTCGGTGATCAGCGCGTCAATCTGGATGCCGCGCCCTTCCTGGTGCAGCAGCGGAATCGCCAGCGGCCATTGCTCGTCGCGGGTGTAGAGGCGTCCTACCAGGTACGCACCTTTATTGCGGTAGAGCACCGAGGAGAACAGCTCGACGTTGAGGTCCGGGTCTTTGCACACCCAATCGGGCAGGTTCTCGCGCAACTGTGCTTCGAGGCGGCGCAGGTCGGCGGGCAAATCGGCGTAGGGTTCGCTGAAACTGTAATCGGCGAAGATCTGCGCGAGCATCTCGGCAATCTTGCCGGCCGGCGTGTACAAGCGTGTTTGGGCAGCGCGCGCCCGGCCCAGGCTCGGCCGCGTGGTGTGGATGAACATGCAGGCGTCGCTGATCAAGTCATGGCTGAACAGGCCGCAGAAGATCGAGTTGTACCAGGTCTCGGACAGCTCATCGTCAAAGCGCAGGTCGATCAGGCCGATGTAGGCGCTTTTGACCACAGGCCACGCGTCGACTTCAAGCAACGTCGCCTGGTCAAAGCCGGCGCGCAATCGCGCCGTCACCTCACTGACTTTCTCCTCGTACAAGTTGATGCGCGCCGCTGAAGCGATTTGCCCCTGCTGCCACTGCGCCTTCTCGAAACGTTCGCGGGCGCCGTCGGTGATCTGGCGAAACTGCTCACGGTAATCGTCAAATCCATCGAGGATCATCCGGGCGATGGCAAGGGCGGATTGCGACATGCGGGAAACCTCGAACGGGCATCGGGAAGCCCTGAGCTTAGCCAGTGAACGAAGGCAGGAGAAGGAAGATTTTTCAAACGACGTTGTACAAGTTATTGGAATTCGTACATTTATTTTGCACTTCATAACCAGACCAAACGGTCAAAAAAAATCACTCCAAAACGCCTCACGTTTCGCCTGCAAGCCTTTATCCCGCGTCTTTGCGCCTGATCCGTAAAAACTCGACGCTGTCCCAACCTTACACACTTATAAACACTTTGAAACAGCGTAAGGGAAACCCCGATTACCACATCAATGGCACTTTGCTATACAGCGCGCCCTTTCCCACCCTAACAAGGTCAGAAGACCGATCCGGGAACAGGTTCTAATCGTCTAAGGAGCAATAAGATGTCATTGAGGAATATGAGGATCGGTCTGCGCGCCAGCCTGAGTTTTGGCGTGCTGGCAAGTCTGCTGGTGATCGTCGGGATGTTCAGCCTGGGGCAAATGGCCAAGTTGCGAGAAAGTGCACTGGTTATCGAAGATTCGTGGATGCCGAACATCGAGAGTATCCACGACGCTGCCGCGTACATCGCGGTTATCCGCCTGGAATCCCTGCGCCTGGTGACCACCGACGAGTCGCGCATACGCGACACCAGCAAAAGCCAGATCACCCACCAGCGCGGCGAACTGCAAACACTGTTTGAGCATCATGAAAACCTGTTGAGCGGCGACGAGGAGCGCGCCATGTTCGAGCAGCTCAAGGCCGACGTGAACACCTACGTCACCCTTGTCAGCCAGTTGGTCGCCCTGGTGGACAAGGGCCAGCAGCAAGACGCCATTGATCTGCTCACCAGTCGCATCGCGCCTCAAGGCGCCGTGCTCAACAAAAGCCTTGAGGCCCTGATCAGCTTCAACCAGAAAGGCGTGAAGGGCGCGGCAAACTCGGCGGCGCAAATGTATACCAGCGCCCAATGGGTGGTCGGCCTGATTATCGGCTGCGCACTGGTTGCGACCTTGGTGCTGGCATGGTTACTGACCCGCAGCATCACCACGCCCATCGCCCAGGCGCTGGCCGTGGCACGCACCATCGCCGCCGGTGACTTGAGCCGACCCATTGTGGTGAGTGGCCGTGATGAGCCGGCGCAATTGCTGACGGCGCTGGCCGCGATGCAAGCGCAACTGCAAACCACCATCAGGGGCATCAGCGACTCGGCGCAGCAACTGGCCTCCGCCGCCGAAGAGATGAGTTCGGTGATGGAACAGAGCACACGCGGCCTGCAGGCGCAGAACGATGAAATCGAACAAGCCGCCACCGCCGTCAACGAGATGAGCGCGGCGGTGGATGAAGTGGCGGGCAATGCAGTGTCCAGCGCCGAAGCGTCCAAGGCCTCCGATGAAGACAGCAAGCACGGCCATTATCAGATCAGCGAAACCATCAGCTCGATCCAGAACCTGGTAGACGAAGTGCTCGGCGCCTCCAATAAAGCCGAAGGTCTGGCTTCGCAGGCTCAAGACATCAGCAAAGTGCTGGAAGTGATTCGCGGCATTGCCGGGCAAACCAATTTGCTGGCGCTGAACGCCGCCATCGAAGCCGCGCGCGCAGGCGAAGCCGGGCGCGGTTTTGCGGTGGTCGCTGACGAGGTGCGCTCGCTGGCGCAACGCACGCAGGATTCCACCGAAGAAATCGAACAGATGATCACCGGCATCCAGCAAGGCACACAGAACACCGTCGGCGCGCTGAACAGCAGCGCCGAGCACGCTGGCCAGACTTTGCAGCGGGCAAACGGCGCGGGCAGTGCCCTGGAAAAAATCACCGCCGCCATCTCGCAAATCAGCCAGCGCAACCTGGTGATCGCCAGCGCGGCCGAGCAACAAGCGCTGGTGGCCCGTGAAGTGGACCGCAGCCTGGTGAACATTCGTGACCTGTCCTCGCAAACTGCCGCCGGTGCCAGCCAGACGTCGGCTGCCAGCCAGGAGCTGTCACGCCTGGCGGTGGACCTCAATGGCCTGGTAACCCGGTTTGTCCTGTAATTAGCGATTGTATCGGGCAGGCCACTGGGCAAGAATCGCGGCCTTATGAAGAGAGGCGCGCGCCGTGAGACCTGTCGATACGTTGTACTTGCTGGGGCTCGCTGCCATCTGGGGCGCGAGCTTTCTGTTCATGCGCATCATCGCGCCAGAAATCGGCACGGTGCCGACCGCGTTTTTCCGCGTGTCGATTGCCGCTGCCGGTTTGCTGGTGATCTTCACCGCGATGCGCGTGAAATGGGACTTCCAGGGCAAGTTCAAGACCGTCCTGCTGCTGGGCGTGATCAACTCCGGGATTCCGGCGACGCTGTACTCGGTGGCCGCCCAAGTGCTGCCCGCCGGCTATTCGGCAATCTTCAACGCCACCACGCCGCTGATGGGCGTGTTGATCGGCGGGCTGTTCTTCAGTGAGCGCCTCACACCTTCCAAAATTGCCGGCGTGTGCCTAGGCCTGCTTGGCGTGGGCGTACTGTCCCGTGCCGGGCCGGTGGCGTTTGACAGGGAATTGCTGACAGGCGCATTAGCCTGCCTGCTGGCCACCACGTGCTATGGCTTTGCCGGTTTCCTCGCACGGCGCTGGCTCGACCAGCGCGGCGGGCTGGACAGCCGCCTCTCGGCCCTGGGCAGCATGCTCGGCGCCACGCTGTTCTTGCTGCCGTTTTTTGCCTACAGCGCGATCAGCCACCCGCCGGCGAGCTGGGGTGGCTGGCACGTGTGGTTGTCATTGCTGGGGTTGGGGCTGGTGTGTACGGCGTTTGCCTACATTCTGTACTTCCGCCTGCTATCGTCCATCGGGCCGGTCAAGTCGATGACGGTGACCTTCATGATTCCGCCATTTGGCGTGCTGTGGGGCGCGTTGCTGCTGGATGAGCCGCTCTCAATGGCGCACCTGTATGGCGGCGTGTTGATCGGGGCGGCGTTGTGGCTGGTGTTACGCGCCGGGAAGCTGGCCAGATGACTGCGCTGGCAAAACCATCGACTCACCTACCCCGCGCCCCATGACAAGGCACGGTGCAGGCCGTTGTGAAATGACGCGGAATAAACCATGAATAACGCTGCACATGGACGGGCGGTCAACATATTCGTTCTTTTGGCCTTGTCGGCTTTTTTCGTCATCGGCAATTTTCTTTGGCAAGGGCATGACAGCTTCAACCTGTGGGATGAAGGGTTCCTGTGGTACGGCGCCAGGCAAATAATTGCCGGCCAGGTGCCCATCCGGGATTTCATGGCCTACGACCCTGGCCGGTACTACTGGTCGGCGGGGTACTTTGCTCTCGCAGGCGATACGGGAATCATCGCGTTGCGCGCCTCCGTCGCGGTGTTTCAGGTGGTGGGCATGTACGCGGGGTTGTGGACGCTTTCCATTGCGCTACGCGCAAGCGCGCTGAAAAAGTTCGCTTTTCTGTTTATTTCAGGCGTCGCGCTCATGGCGTGGATGTACCCGCGACACAAGATCTTTGATATATCCATTTCAATGATCATCGTCGCAGGCCTGGCCTACCTGCTGCTCAATCCAAGCGTAAAGCGCTACTTTCTGCTGGGCGTCATTGTCGGCCTCGCGGCGGTATTCGGCCGTAATCATGGGGTGTATGGCGCGCTCGCCAGTGTGACCGCCATGGGTTGGCTCGCCATCAAGGCGCCCCACACGGCCCCTGGTTTCAAAGGCATCCGGGCCTGGATGGCGGGCGTTGTCGTGGGCTACCTGCCGGTAGTCGCCCTGTGCTTGCTGATACCCGGTTATTTTTCAGCCTTCATCGACACGATCGTGTTCATGCTGGAGCAAGGAAACACCAACCTGCCGCTGCCCATCCCATGGCCCTGGACCGTTGGCTTTGGTACCGCCGGCGTTGTCATCGAGACGCGATGGTTCCTTGTCGGGCTGTGCTTCATGGCATTGCTGGCATTCGGCATCGGCGCACTCGGCTGGGTGTTCAAACAACGGCTGCAGGGTAAAGCGGTACGCCCTGAACTGGTGGCAGTGGCGTGCGCTGCCCTGCCGTACGCGCACTTTGCCTTTGCGCGGGCAGACGTCGGCCACCTCGCCCAGGGTATTTACCCCGTGCTGCTGGGCACCTTCATCCTGTTGGCGGCACTCCACTCGTGGGCGTGGAAATTGACACTGGCCGCACTCACTGCCTGTATCAGCCTGTTCATCCTGGCCGCGTGGCAGCCTGGCATACTCGCTCGCACTCAGGACGGCTGGCAGCAGGTTGAGGTTTCTGGCTCGACGCTATCCATGGACGCCGGCACCGCCGATGCAGTGAAACTCTTGCGCGACCTGACAGACCGTTATGCCCCTGACGGCAGAACCGTGCTGGTACTGCCCTTCTGGCCGGGCGCCTATCCCTTGCTGGAACGCAAAGCACCACTGTGGGAGATTTACGCCCTATCACCTCGCTCCGATGACTTTCAGCGCGCAGAAATTGAACGGATAAAAAAAGCCGATCCGGGGTTTGTACTGGTCTTTAACCTGGCGATGGACGGTCGAGAAGCGCTGAGGTTTTCCAATTCGCACCGTTTAGTGGACGACTATGTTCGTAGCCATTTTGAAGCCGTGCAGCCTACACCCGACCCGGCTTATCAGATTTATAAGGCGCTTCCAGAGGCGAAAAACAAACTGACCGGGGAAAAGGTTGTAGAGTGATCAAAATATAGCCAGTTGATTTGTAAACTCGCCGCCCGCGTGCACGGTAATGGTTATATAGCGTCCTATTGAAGAGGATGGGTCAGTTTTGGTTAACTTTAATCGACACCTTGACGGACTTTCCGGCCGGCATATAGCGATAGCCGTCGTTGCGTTGATGTTCCTGACCTACTTCTGGATAGGCTTTATCCCACTCCATGACGGCGCGGGATGGGACGGCAACGATTACGTGGCCTACGTGCAGATGCTGGCCTCCGGCGTACCCATCACCAATGACCCCTATCGACTGGTCAGAATGTCGGGGTTCCTTCAGCTCATGCCTTTCGCCTGGCGTGGAGAAGGCAAGGAAACACTGATTTTCATCCAGCTGTTATTTGACATTGGGTGCATGGCCATTGGCACTGGCTGCTTGTTCAGTTGCCTGCGCACATTGGGCGTTACACCGCATAAAGCAATTTTATCCTTGGCCTTGTTTACGTTCAGTTGGGCTGGCCTGGTGATGCCTGTTTTCTATCCACTGTTGAGCGATAATCTGGCCATTCCTTTTTGCTGCATCGCCTTGTGGTGTTGGGTTAATCAGAAAACAGTTGCGCTGCATATTATCTGCGCGTGGTTCGTCTGGTTATTCCCGGCGCTGTTTGTCGTTCCACTTGGTTTAATTGTCTTTCCTTACGCGCATAAAAACACAACCACGTTTCACATCACCCATTCAAAACGTATACAGAAATCGCTATTTGCTGTTTTTCTAGTGGTTGGCCTGGCGGCTTATCATCACTTCATGAAAGACATCACTGAGATGAAAATTGCCACCCACATAATCAGCGGTGGTAAAACCGCGCTGGTGGGCTTCATACCGATCTCGATACTGATTCAATCGGTCATTATCGGGTTGCTCGCCTGGATAGCGGCGAGTATTGCGTGCAGCCCGCAACTGTATCGAGGCCTCAGCGTGCAAGGCCTGGTGCTGGGCGTCTGCACGGTTGGCATCAGCTTTCTGACAATGCGCACGCTGATTGATTTTTCGACAGGTTTTCAAGGGCCCCCACTGCTCGACAACCTGATGATGCAGAGCGCCGGTGCGCCGCTCAAACCCTGGATTTCGCACTTCCTGTACTTTGGTTTCTGTGTCTTGCTGGTTGCCGTGTACTGCATTCGCTGGTCATTCAACGGCGACCGTAAGGTGCCGATCAGTTTGCTGGTGATTTTCACCCTGTTCTCTCCACTTCTGAGCTTTGGCTCCGAGAGCCGGCAGTGGATCGGGATCTTTCCGGTGGCGATTGTGATCTACGCACTGATGGAGATTAATTGGCGGCAGCAGGTGTTCATGGCGGTCCTGGCGGTATTCTCTCTGTTTACCCTGTTCGGGCTCAGAGAGGCTTCGCAGACAGCGGTCGAGCACACGCTGGGGCTGCAGAGCTCCGAATGGCAGTATTACTTTGGGCGGCAAGGCCCTTGGATGTCTGTGGAGTCTTATGAGTCCGGCGTGGTCGCCTTGATCATAGTGATTGTTACCTATCTGTACCTGGGTGCAACCGGCAACAAAAAAGCTGTCGAGGTCGAAAGCTAAGGCTCACGACACACCCATAACAAGGCCCTGGCCCCTGAAGCTTGATTCAGGCAATCAAGTGACCGCGAGCAGCTCAGGGCTCAGTTGACCCGTTTACTTGCCGACATCACTTTTGGTAGTCGAGAACACATACCTGGAAAGAACAAAAGTCATGGGTACCGTAATCGCAATAGCGATTAACGGAGCAATACGGCTGTCCCATCCAAGCCTTTCAACCCACACCCAAAGTATCAACAGGCTGGTGAGGTACTGCGCCAGATAGACCAGGGGAAACAGCGCCACCGACTTGATGCCCTGATGGCTCTTGAACACAAAATACCGGTTCAGGCTGTACGCAAGCACTATCCCGGCCACGTACGCGATCGTATAGCTTGTTGTATAGGACACCACATTCAACAGCAGCAAATACAGCCCGTAGGTCACAACGGTGTTAAAACCGCCCGAGACCAAGAACCGGGCAATATCCATTTGAAGAATTTTAGCTGCGGCTGTTTTGAACACCTGCATCATTGACCGACAGCAATCAGCGATTTGAAATCATCGTAGTTACGAATGTAGTCGGCCGAATCATAGTAATGCGACGCGAACACCATCAGCACTGCATCGTGGGAGTAACGGTACTGAATGCCCCACGTCAGGGGAGGCAGGTAAATACCCTTGCTCGGCCTGTCCAGCACGAACTCTTCCCGGTTCTTGCCGTCGTCCGCGACCACATGCACCGAGCCCTTAACGGCGACCAAAAACTGATGGCAGACCTTGTGCGCATGTTCGCCACGCGTTTCTGCGGTCGGCACGTCATACACCAGGAAATACCGTTCCGATTTGAACGGGACGGTACGCTCGAATTCGCCAGCGGACAAACTGCCACGAATGTCGGCGACTGCCGTCATCATGTGCAGCGTCACGCCCTTGACCGAGGTCTGAACCGCCCCCGGTTTTAGCGCTGCATTAGCGGCTGCGTCCTGGGTGGTGCTGACAGGTTTGGCGTCAACGTAACCGATAATTTTGGCAGGGTTACCGACAACGATGGCATTGGGCGGGATGGACCGCGTTACAACCGCACCGGCGCCAACCATCGCGTTGATGCCAATGGTAAGGCCCGGAAGGATGGTGCAATTGGCACCGAGCGAGGCGCCCTTGCGTATGACGGTACGCTCGAAGGCTTGCGGGTATACCTTGCTGCGCGGAAACAGATCATTGGTAAAGGTTGCATTCGGGCCAATGAAGGCGTCGTCTTCGATCGTAATGCCGTCCCACACCTGCACACCGCACTTGAGCGTGACGCGATCGCCGATGATCACATCATTTTCAATAAACACGTTGTCGCATACGTTGCACTCACTGCCCAGGGTGGCGCCTGGCAAAATGTGCGCGAACGCCCAGACACGCGTGTTTTTACCAATATTGTCGGACTCGCACAGTGCATGGCTGTGGACGAAAAAATCCTTAGCGCTGCTCATTCTTGCCTCCAAAATCTTCAATACGCATGGGTATGGCCAGTGGGCGATTCTTGGTATTTTCGTAGGTACGCCATGCATAGGAACCTACGATCCCCAGCCCCAGAAGATTCAAACAGCCCAGAAAAGTGATGGTCAGCATGATCATCGCGTAGCCCGGCACGTCGATCATGCCGTGCAACTTCGCCGCCAGAGTGAATAAGCCGCACAGCGCAGCGAGCCCCGACCCGAAAGCGCCGACGCGGGTCAACAACCGGATAGGCAAGTCAGTGAAGGAAAACACACTGTCCATCAAGTAATTGACTTTCTTGCGCAAGGTCCAGGCCGACGTGCCATGGACTCTTTCCTGGCGGCAGTACGTCACGACTTTGCGGCGATAACCCAACCAGAAAATCTGCGCAATCAGCGAGCTGTGCCGCTCATCCAGGGTGAGCAGCGTGTCCCTGAAAGCCCGATTGCAGGCAAACATGTCGACACCGCCCGGTGGAATTTCCGGGATGACATAACGGCGGTAAAGCCCCCAAAAGAGCTGCGACGCCATGCGACTGGCCCATGGGTCCTGCCGACCTTCGCGAACGCCCACGACCACATCGGTATCCTGGCCCAACAGCACGCGATTCATTTCAAGAACCAGTTCTGGCGGCTCTTGCAGGTCTGCGGCCATCACTGCAAATCGATCGCCGGTGCCGTTTTGCAGCCCGGTGCGAATGGCCATGAACGAGCCAAAGTTTTTCGACAGCAAAATCAGCTTGGCCCGCAAAGGCTGCGAAGGCAGTGTCTCGCGCAAAATCTCATAGCAACGGTCAGGACTGCCGTCCACAACGAACACGACTTCAAGGTCGTTATTCAGCTGTGTATTCAGGCCTGCAATGGCGAGGAGCAAATCGGGAAGATTGCTCTCGTTGCGATAGACGGGGATAACCAAGGTCAGCACGGTTGTTTCCCCTCGGAAAAGTAAGCGGTGACGGCCTCAATCACGCGCTCGACCTCTTCGCCCGTCAGGCCAGGGTAGCAAGGCAGCGAAATGACCGTCTCACACGCCTGCTCGGTGGCATTCAACGCTTGCGGGCTCACGACCGCATATGCCGGCTGTTTATGGTCGGCGACTGGGTAATGAATGTCGGTGGTGACCATTTTTTCTTTCAGGGCCGCGGCAAATTCGGTTCGCGTCTTGACACGCACAACGTAGAGATGGGCCACGTAATCTTCGCCGGTGGAGCATGGCAGTTGCATATCCAGCGCTGCGAAGGCGGCGTTGTAGCGCTTTGCGATCGAACGCCGTTGCTCGTTCCAGGTGTCCAGATGCGGCAGTTTTACGCGAAGGATCGCAGCCTGCATTTCGTCCAGCCGACTGTTACGGCCACCCGGAATGGACACATGGTATTTCTGGCTCCAGCCGTACTGGCGCAACTGGCGGATGCGGGTAGCGAGCGCGTCGTCATCGGTGACCACCGCACCGCCATCACCCAGGGCACCCAGGTTTTTGGTCGGGTAAAAGCTGAAGCAGGCAACGGTGCCGAAGCTGCCAGCCCGTTTGCCATTGCGTCGGGCACCATGGGATTGGGCGCAATCTTCCAGCACCGCAACGCCGGCAGCCGAGGCGATACGCACGACTTCCTCGACGTTGGCCAGTTGACCGTAGAGGTGCGTAACGATCACAGCGGCAGGCTTGCTGTCGAGCACGGCCGCAAACGCCTTGGGGCAGATCGTCAGGCTGGACGGATCGATGTCTACGTAGAGAGGTTGCGCACCCACCGCGTGAATCGCCGTGCTGCCGTAGAAACCGGCATTGGCCACCGCCACGACGCGATCGCCGCTTTCAACGCCCAGCCCCTTCAGCGCGAGCTCAAGTGCATCCGAGCCATTGGCTACGCTGATGCAGTGTTTGATGCCCACGTAGTCTGCGAATGCCTGCTCGAACAGCGTCACCTCGTTCCCCAAAACGTACCAGTGGCTGTCCAGTACAGCGGTCAGAGGGGTGAGGAAATCAAGGCCAGCGTTTGCCTTTACAGCCGAGAAAAGAACAATATTTTCCATAAAAAAGTCCTTGGTCACTGAGCTGAATGGTTGGCCTTGTCACACAGGCTTGGCATCGCCAAAAGCTTCAAAGATGAGGTGAGCGTGTAGAGCGTTACCTTGCAACCCTCGGTATCAAGCTGGCTTGTTATCTGGCCCGAATAGCCGGTGCGCAGAGCCCTTGGCGCATTGAGTGCTTTGGCGACATCCGGTCGCTCCACATCAATCGCCAACACGCCAATAACCTTTTCATTTTCAACGGCAATCACGAATTCCGCTGTGCCTACGCTTTCCGGCACATAGGTCCAACCGCTGAGTTTCCAGCCTTTGTCGACCTTGAAGCCCTGATCAATACTGCCCATCGCCACTGAGTCGGCAGAACGAGGCAAGGTCAGATACGCCGGCGTTTTTTCCGGGACAACCAGCCGGCTGAAGATTTCCTCTTGAGCCAGTGAAAACTTGCTCGTGGCGCCTTTGCCGAGGCTTTGATAAAAAGCGTTTTGGATCGCACCGCCGATTACCGACCCTTTCAAGTTAGCGGCGGCGGTAATATTGGCACTCCAACTCAGCAGGTTACTCAACATCATAAAAATGAGTAACACACCCAGAGCGATGCTGATTTTTTTTGCAGCACTGTTGTTTATACGTTCATGAGCAGTCATTTGACCATCCTTTCTTCCAGCCGCTTGGCGGTTAAAGAAAGAAGAAGCCCCAAAAAGGGAATCGTCACGAACAAGTACCTGCCCTGCGGCTGCGGTAGTGAGTTTTGCGATGCAATCAGACTGAACAATGTCATGGCGGGAAACAGCCCAACAATCATGACAAGTGGCAAAACGTAATCCAGCAAAATGTCCTGCCTGGACTCGGTCACGTTCAAAGGTTTGATTTGGTCGATCGCAACGCCAATAACACCAATCAGGGCAAACGCTGATAGTTGGTAATAGGCGTTAGGCAGAAACAGGTTCATCCAGCCCGTTACCGAAAAATAGCTTTTAAACGTCAGTCCCAACCAGGGCCACACGTTACCGGTGTTCAAGAAATCGTGCCCGCACAGGTAGTAGCAGGTACCAAACCCCGCTGCCGGATTGAGCCTGTGCAAGTTCACGAATTCAATCTGTCCCGAGATGCCGGAGATTTCGCCATAGGTGTGATAGACCACTATCAACATCGGTGCGGCTAACACCACAGCGGCAATTAGCGTGGTTGGCAGGTGTACAAGCAGTTGCTTGTTCTTGAACACTCGAACCGATACCACCATCACTAAAGCGAACACCAGCGCCGGAATGAAATACAGCTTGGCCATCAACATCAGGCCTATCGCCAGCCCAAAATACAGGGCTCGCTTTCGGGTGGGCGACTGGATGAAGTGCGTCAGTGTGCTTATCAATAGCGCAATGCTCGCCAGCCCATAAGCATCACTGTTGAGGTAGGAGAACACGAAAGTTACTTGGGGAATCAGCGCAACAATGGTGGCGATTACGGCCGACATGACTGACGACAAACCACTGGCGCGTGAAGTGCGGAAAAGCGCACAGATGAATACGCCCCCCAAAAGCCAGTTGAAGCTGCGAGCGCCCAGATAGAGCATGTCGGGTGACACCAGCCAGCTGCTGACATAGGTGGTCGCCAATGCGCCCAACAGGTGAGGAAACGGCAGCCCGTGGTACCAGAACTCACCCTTTTGCCATGTGTGCCCGGATATCGCACCGACGAAGGCGTCGTGCGGTTCAGAAGCGAGCGGTAAAGCGTGAGCGCCCTTCAGAAACTCCAGCAAGAAAAAATGCGTCGACTCATCGGGCCCGCCATTAAAGGCAATGCCCAACGACCACGCTGCTACCAGCAGGAAGTAACACACTGCCAGTATCCATTGCCAACTGGAGTCAGATAGGCCTGTAGCACTACAGGTTCGAATTTCATTATTCACTATCAGGCCTCCATGCTTAATCGAAAATTAGCCGTCTCGCAGGTAGAACTTCTTAGCGTTTTACCCTGGGTGGCCACGCCAAACCGAAATCTTCATGATCCAGCGTCAGGTTCGGGTTGTAAGAGTAGTCTTCCTGGATCTTCGGCCAACGCGCTTGAATATGCAGGACTTCTCCGGAGAACCGTTGTTTTTTCTCAGGTGTATCTTCAAGGCCGCGTGTCGCCGACTCGTGGTGATACAGCTCTGCAAAAGGCGTCCAGACATTGATGTAGCCTGCTTCCTGAACCCTCAGGCAGAAGTCGACATCATTAAAGGCGATTTTGAGGTTCTCTTCGTCCAGGCCACCGACTTGCTCGAAAGTGGACTTCTTGATGATCAGGCACGCAGCAGTCACTGCCGAAAACTCCTGAATCAACCCTGCTCGGCAGAAGTAGCCGTAGTCACCCTTGGGCAAGTACTTATGGGAATGGCCCGCTACACCGCCAACCCCGACAACAACGCCGCCATGCTGCAAGCGGTCATCCGGGTACCACAGCCGAGCGCCCACGGCCCCGACATTGGCCTGCAATGCGATGGACACCATCTCATCGAGCCACTCAGGCGAAATCACTTCAATATCGTTGTTAATCAGGCCGATCAGCTCGCCGCGAGCAATTTTTACAGCGCCATTGTTCAGCGCGGAATAGTTGAACGGGCCATCGTCACGCAAGACTCGAATGTTGTCCTGGCTATCAAGCGCCGCAAAATACTCAAGCGACGCAGGATCATCGGACCCGTTATCGATCAAGATAATTTCGTAGTTGGGGTACGTCGTCAGACGCTGAATACTGTCGATGCATTGCTTGACCAGATCACAGGCATTACGCGTAGGAATAATCAGCGAAACCAGTGGCGCCTCGACAGGACGGGCGTAGCGTACGCGGTACATGCCCATCGGCAGCAACTCAGTGCTACCGATGTTTCCCTTACGCTGCAAATGCTCGTCCAGCGCCTTCACACCGGCAAGGGCAGCGTAAGGCTTTTCTTGCCCGGCCATGGCAGTGCTGCCCGAGTGAATCCGCCAGTGATACAGCACACGCGGGATGTGCACGATGTTTGCGCGATCGAGTTGTTCGGCGCAGCGCAACGCGAGATCGTAATCCTGTGCACCTTCAAAGCCTTCGCGGAAGCCGCCCACGGCTTTTACCAGGTCAAGACGGTACACCCCCAAGTGGCAGACCATGTTTTGGGAGCGGAACAAAAACTCGTTCCAGTCCGACTTGAAGTAAGGCGAGCTGCGCTTTCCGCTGGCATCAATCTTGTCTTCATCGGAGTAAATAATGCCGGCATCCGGGTTGTCATGAATGGCCCGCGCTACCCAATACAACGCGTTTTCCGCAATGAGGTCGTCATTATCCATGAGCGCGATGTACTGCCCCGAGGCCAGTTCCAGCGCCGAATTACTAGCTTTGGAAATGTGACCGTTTTCCGTGCGGAACATGACGTTGAAGCGCTTGTCCTGGCTGCTCAGCGTCTTGAGGTAAGCGATAACCTCTTCATCGGTCGACGCATCGTCTGCAATACACAGCTCCCAGTTCTTGTAGAGCTGGGATTTGACGCTTTCAATCGCCTCACGCAGCAGGTCAAGCGGCGGATTGTAGACAGGCATGATGATCGAAATCAGAGGCTTCGTTTTCCACTTGCGAATCTCTTCGCTGAGCTTCCAACGGCCATTGTCATCCAGCGTGTCGTAATACTCGACCCACCGGGCGTAGTCAAAGCGATCAGGCACGTCCCGCGTTTCCTGGCCGACAAAGGCAAGATTACTCGACGTTGCGACATACACGACCCGAGCCTTCAACCCCGCAAGACCTTGTTCGCGCGCCACCTTGATGGCCTTGCGCACGGTGTTGCTCAGGCCACCACCGCGACGAATGACCGCCGGCAACAAAAGCATACCTTTTTTGGCTTGCCCCACACGCCTGATCAACGTGCGAATCGGCGCCGTTACCTTCCAGCTGGACGATGACTGCATCGCGATAATCTGCAGGTTCAAGTTGTGGATATGGGTATCTTTTTGAACCTGATGCGCCCGCAACTGCTCTTCGAGGTTGGCGATATGAACATCTTTATCCTGCAAGGACTCCTTCCAGGACGCCAGCGTACTTTGCACCGCATCATCCTTGATCCTTATCTGTTCATTCAACGCCTCGACTATCTGCAGCCGCTCGGATTCCGAATGGGCATTTCCCAACGCCACCGAGGCTATAAACTCACTGATCTGAATGTCTTTTTCATCCAGCTCGAGATTTTTCTGCTCAGTCATCAATTGAAGGGAGGTGTGGTGTTCTTGAACCGCCAAGCGCAGCCGCTTGAGCACCGCTTTAACTTCTTTCTCTTTCTCACCTACAGCGTAAGCAATTATCTCGGCATGCGTAGAGTTAACGGATGCCTTCAACAATTCCAGCACATCTGTGATCGCTCGATTCGAATCGACGATCTGATCGAGCTTGATGGCTGAATCAAGAATCTGATCCAGCTTGCCGCTTGAGTCGAGCAGCTCATCCAGTTTGCTGTTTGAGTCGAGAAGTTGATCGAGTTTGCGGTTTGAATCGAGCAACTGATCCAGTTTACTGTTTGAATCGAGAATCTGATCGAGCTTACGGTTTGAATCGAGCAACTGATCCAGCTTGCTGTTGGAATCGAGAATTTGATCGAGCTTGCGGTTTGAATCGAGCAGCTGATCCAGTTTGCTGTTTGAATCGAGAAGCTGATCGAGTGTGTCTTGCAACTCGGGGTTGGGACGGGTGAGTCCGGATTGGTTCAGCACATTGATCTCTTGAGCCAGTTGCTCGTCCGTGAATAAAGTAAGGCTTACTTCAATCTCAAGCAGATCAGTGCCACATAGTATGTGGTCTTCTATAGGGATCGTTACACTCGGGTCATCACTCAACGCTAGATACAGCGTGTGGCGACCGACCCGGGAAATACGCATGGCGGACGCAATGACCAGCGGCTCGCTGATGCCATCCTGCCACCCCATAATCGATTCGGTGCTGGAATACACCTTGATGGCTTCAATCGCGAAACTTTGGCGTCGATCAACGGGATCAAATCGCAACACTGCGCCACGGGGCAGAGCTGGCAGCCGGAACCTGATCAGTTGGTGCCCGTCATTAACTACGTCAACCAGGGCGGACTCTTCAGAAAAGTGTCCAGCCTCATTGCTGATATAAAGCTTGGCGTGCCTGGGAGGAAGATGCCGCGCGCCTATCTTGTGAATCATGGCATCCGGTGACCAGTTGAGGAACTGGTCGGCGTCTTCGCCGGTGACTCGCTCCTGAAAGCCAGCCTCAGTCGCTATATAACGCGTCAGGTCTTCAGCGCTGATGTCCATGCCCGCGCTTGCCAGCAGTTGAGTCACAAACGCCTGGCGGCTGACCGAGGATCTGCTGGGGTAGAAAGGGTTTGCGGCCGCCATGAGCAGCAGCAGCGCTCGCATCATCAAGTAGCCGAGTTCGACCCCTTCATGCATCTCCCACTCAATATCAATAAACTTGGGCGTGTTGTCTGCGGTAATGACAATATTTTGCGGAACGGCATCAATATAACGGCCAGGCAGCAATGTCTTGGCCGACAGCAACTTGATACCCCCGCCCTCTTCGTCCAGCAACGTCTGCAGGCAAGCGAGGTACTTCTGCAAAAACGGCGTAAAGCCCTCGACGCTCCAATCGCGGCGCGAGGCGACATCCAGGAACTCAAAGCTCAATACACTGCCTTTCGCGTAAGCGTCCACGCGCGGAAGTACATACTTGAAGCCGTCGTCGGCAAGTATTTCAGGCTCATCGCCCGTCACATTGCCCAGTTTTCTGTACTGAACCTGAATACCGTTCGGCGTATTGACGAACAGTGACTCCTTGCAATAGCGCGTCTTTCTGCCCGTACTGTAGTGGAAAGCAAGCACATCATCGGCAAGGGGTTGATCGTCAGCGCAGGAGGCAACAATCAAAAAGGAGTTGGCAAGCTCCATCCCCAGACGGTTGTCGATAACCACCGACCAGGCCTTCTCGAGATTGAAGGTTGTCAGCTCTGGAAGTTGCGGGTCTTTCTTGACGTTTTGCCATGCCAATGCAGCGGCGTCGAACGCCGCACACTCAAAGCCATTCTCGGTGATGATCGAGTTGGGAAGCTTGTAATCCGGGCTCGGCGCCAGGAAGTTTGAAGAGGTAAAACCAGCACGCGCTATAAGGTCTTCGAGCCCTTTCTTGCCGTATGTCTTGGGCTGGCCCTGCTCATATCTGCCTTCGATACCGTACATGGTGATGCCGACGTGATCTTCCGGCGCACCGGCAAAGTACTTCAATCCCAGCTGGTTTTCGATGGCAATAAAAAGATGACCGTCAGGCTTTAACAGCTGGCGAACACGCGTGAGCATGGCTAACGCGGGGTCTGGCGCATTGCTGAACAAACTGGCGTATTCAAGCACGCCAATCAGTGTCACGACGTCAAATTGCTCTTCGACTTGAAAGTCATCGAAGCGCTCGGCCAACACCGTGACGTTATCCAGGTCACGTGTACGGCTCGCTGCAATGGCCGCTCGGCGTGGGCTTCCTTCCAGGCACAGCAAGTCGGCGCCGCACTCACCGAGGTAACGGCTGATGGCACCGCAACCGGCGCCAATTTCCAATATCCGTGCGTTGAACAGGTGCTCGAAGGGCCGCAGGATGTTCGCGCGTGTCGCGCTCAGGTGATAGAGCTTGGCCCAGTCAGTGCAATATTGCGGCAGTTCATCCGATAACACTGAAACGTCGCTGGCGTTGCTGATGACGCTGGCCAGTTCGACTTCCGCAGCATCCCCGTCGCTGTAGGCGATGCCCTGGTAGTCCGAGCGCATCCAGACACCCGTGTCGCGATCCCTGGAATAACCATATTGATCAAGTTTAAACATTAGGGCTTACCTGATCGATGCTCATGGTCGCGGCGAGGTCAATCAATCCCAGTAGCGTCGGGGTAGGTTCGACAACAAAGTGAATAGAGTCGTAACGCCGATCATGGGGAACGATGTGCTCGCCCTCTCTGGACGCAATCCCTATGGATATAAAGTAATCGCCAGTGGCCAATCTGTTGGTGAACTTCACACTGGCAGTCGCCACTGTTCCGGGTTCGCCCATTGCCCGGGTCTCGACGCACGCCAACAAATAGGAGTTGGTGCCATATACCGTTACACCTTCTTTGGTTTTGATGGTGAACCCAAGAATCGGGTTAATCACGGGGCGGTTGAATTTAAGCGACAGGCCAAGAACGATTTCTTCACCTGATGTGACGCTTGCTGGAAACTCTCGCCCGCCGGCACTCAAGTGAAAATCCATCAACGTGGCAGCACCATCGCCCCAGCGGTACTCGTGAGCGTTATAACCCACACGTGATGCGTACCTGTCGCTTTCCAGCGACAGCTGTACGGTTTGCACAGCGGGCGCGGCAGCCTCAACCACCCCTGCCGGAATGTCCTGTTCTGCACTGCCTGCGTCGGGACTGGCAGTGCGACCAAACAGGATGTCGGTGTAGCGGTTGATAACCGGGCGCGACGCTCCAATCATTTCAACCCGGCTTTGCTCCAGCAGGATCGCCCGCGAGCAATGGGTGACCACTTGCTCACTGGAATGGGTCACTAACAGAATGCTGGTGCCATTCTCTTTAAGTTGGCGAAGACGCTCGAAGCACTTGGCTTGAAAGCGTGCGTCGCCCACCGAAAGCGCCTCATCGACTACGAGAATCTCAGGATCAACTTGGGCCTGAACCGCAAATGCAAGCCTGACCGCCATACCGCTGGAGTAGGTCTTGACCGGATGATCGAGGAACTCGCCAATATCGGCAAAGCCTGCGATTGCATCAAAGCGATCATTCACTTCGTCGTGCGTTAGCCCCAGCACTGCCGCATTCAGGTAGACGTTTTCGCGACCGGTAAACTCCGGGTTAAACCCCGAGCCCAACTCCAGCAGCGCAGCGATGCGGCCACGTGTCTCGATCGCGCCGATGGTCGGCGTCAGCGTGCCGCAGATAATCTGCAACAGCGTGGACTTTCCCGAACCATTACGACCGACGATACCGACGGTTTCACCTTTTTCGACTTCAAAGCTGATGTCGCGCAGCGCCCAGAATTCCTTGCCGTAACTGGTGACTTTGTCACCCGCCCAACGCTGGAAGCGCGGCACGATAGCTTGCTTGAGACGGTCTCTGGGCTTGTCGTAGGTGTAAAAACATTTGGAGACATTCCGGACGCTGATGACTGTTTGATCAGATGACATCAGCGAACCCTTTACGTGTTTTTTGGAAGAACCAGTAACCCACGCACGCAATGACAGCACCAATGACGACAGCGATCGCGAGGTTCCCCCAATTCGGCACATGGCCAAACAGCAGGACGCTTCTACTTTCTTCAATGATGTAGGTCAGCGGGTTGAGCTTTAACCAGGGTTTGTAGACGTCCGGCAATGCGGCTACCGGATACAGCACGGGAGACAGAAACAGCAACACCGTCGTCAGCACAGTGATCACATGCCCAACGTCACGCAAGTACACACCCAGCGACGCCAGGAACCAGCTGACCCCCAACGTCGCCAGAATCAATGGCACGAGAATCAGTGGGAACAGAAGTGCCGTCCAGTAAAGCTCCCCCTGTATGAGGAACTGCGCGGCCAACAATACGACCAGGCTGATACAACTGTGGAACAGTGCCGAACCCAGCGTAATCACCGGAAGGATCTCGAGAGGAAATACTACTTTCTTGACGTAGTTACTGTTGGCCATCACCAACGTCGGTGCGCGGTTGGCACACTCGGCAAATAGCCCGTGAACAATCATGCCGACAAACAGCAGGATCGCGAACCCGCCCTTGCCCGTTTCAACACCGGCCCACCTGGATTTGAATATCTCCGAAAACACGAAGGTGTAAACCGCGAGCATCAGGACCGGATTGAAGAAAGACCATGTCAGGCCCATCACTGATCCACGATAACGCCCGATGACCTCACGTTTGGTCATTTGCGAAATCAATGATCGGTATTTCCACAGACCGACAACAAGACCGATGGGACCTGCTGAAGGCCTGCTGTGGGGATCCACTAGTCGAACGTCTCGGTTTCAACCAGACTTGCAGCATTCGCATCTTTGGCAGACAGCGTCGGCGCCTCGGAAATCGGCCATTCTATCGCCACGTCAGGGTCATCCCACGCAAGGCTGCGCTCATGCTCGGGCGCCCAGTAATCAGTGGTCTTGTAAAGCACCTCGGCACTTTCCGACAGCACGACGAAACCATGCGCAAAGCCTTTTGGAATCCACAGCTGCGCTCGATTGCTTGCGCTGAGGTGAACCCCCACCCATTTGCCGAATGTTGCCGAGCTTTTGCGCAAGTCCACCACGACGTCAAAGATTTCTCCGTGGGTAACCCGTACCAGTTTGCCCTGGGACTGCTTGATCTGGTAATGCAGGCCACGTAGTACACCCTTGACGGATCTGGAGTGATTGTCCTGCACAAAATGCACAGATTTTCCGACGGTGTCTTCGAACACTTTTTGGTTGAAGCTTTCGTAGAAAAATCCGCGCTCGTCTACGAATACTTTGGGTTCAAAAAGAAGAACGTCCGGGATGACGAGGGGGGTTGCTCTCATCTTTACAATATCTCCAAAGAGTTTTCAGGTGCCGCCTTGACGGCGCTACAGATCAAATTTGTTCAAGGCGGCAGTACCCATCACCACGCGAAACTCAGCCCTGTCAGAAAATCTTCTCGTGCAGCAAACGCATCAGATATTGGCCGTAGCCATTCTTGGAAAGCGGCCCAGCGAGCTTTTCCAACTGCTCGGCATCAATCCACTTCTGGCGAAACGCGATTTCTTCAGGGCAGGCCACTTTTAGCCCCTGACGACGCTCAAGCGTGGAGATGAAAAGACTCGCCTCAAGCAGCGAATCGTGGGTGCCTGTGTCCAGCCACGCATAGCCTCGGCCCATGATCTCTACCGACAGCTTGCCGCGCTCCATATAGATGCGGTTGAGATCGGTGATCTCGAGTTCACCACGCGCAGACGGCTTGATGCTTTTGGCAATTTCAACCACGTCCCGGTCATAGAAATAAAGACCGGTTACCGCGTAGCTCGACTTGGGTTTCAGCGGCTTCTCTTCCAGGCTGATTGCCTTGCCCTGCTCGTCAAACTCCACAACGCCATAACGCTCTGGATCATTCACGTGATACGCGAACACGCTGGCGCCGTCGTGCCGAAGCATCGCGCTATTGAGAAGATCGTAGAAATGATGGCCGTGGTAGATGTTGTCACCCAGTACCAGTGCAGACAAATCGTTACCGATAAAGTCTTCACCAATGATGAATGCCTGGGCAAGGCCATCCGGAGAAGCCTGTACGGCGTAGGAAATGTTCAAACCCCACTTGCTGCCATCACCCAACAGTTGCTCGAAGCGCGGAGTGTCTTGGGGAGTGGAAATGATCAGGATGTCGCGAATACCCGCCAGCATCAGCGTGGTCAGCGGGTAGTAGATCATCGGTTTGTCGTAAACCGGCAGTAACTGTTTGGAAATTGCCAGGGTTGCAGGGTGCAGGCGCGTGCCCGAACCACCGGCCAAAATGATTCCTTTACGTTTAAGCATGTTCATTTCTCTAGAATTTCTGTGAGCATCCGTGTCACACCGTCTTGCCATTCAGGCAAGTGCAATGAGAAGGCATTCTGCAGTTTTTGAATATTGAGCCGGGAATTACCGGGACGCTTGGCGGGTGTAGGATAGGCCACTGTTGCAATTGCGCCGACAGAACCGGGAGTAACCTTGAGTTGCACCCCTGCCGCTTGCGCGTGTTCAAGCACAAAACGGGCATAGCGGTGCCACGTTGTTTCGCCGGCTGACGCGAGATGGTAGATCCCTTCGAGCCCGGGGTTCAAGTGCACCGCGCGGATGGCGTGTGCGGTGACATCGGCCAGCAGGTCTGCCCCGGTGGGGGTGCCGAACTGATCGTCAATCACGTTAAGGCTGTCACGTTCCGAGGCCAGGCGCAGCATGGTCTTGGCGAAGTTATTGCCGCGCGCCGCATAGACCCAGCTTGTACGGAAGATCAAGTACGCGCAGCCGCTGGCCTGAATAGCCTGCTCGCCTTGTAGCTTGGTCGACCCATAGACGCTCAGCGGTCCAACCGGATCGCTTTCCTGCCAAGGTGTATCGCCATTTCCGGCAAATACATAATCGGTGGAGTAGTGCACCAGCAAGGCATTCAGCTTGAGGGCCTCTGCCGCCAGCACAGCCGGAGCTTCGGCGTTGACACGCAATGCCTGGGCCGGCTCGCTTTCGGCTTTGTCGACAGCCGTGTAGGCCGCCGCATTGACGATTACGTCAGGCGTGAAGCGTTGCACGGTTGCTGCCAACCCTTGCAGGTCGCTCAAGTCGCCGCAGTAGTCCTGGCTTTTGGAGTCAAGCGCAAGGACTTGGCCCAGAGAGGCCAGGCTGCGTTGTAATTCCCATCCGACTTGGCCATTTTTTCCAAGCAGAAGAATTTTCATACCGCGCGCTCGGAATAGTTCTTATCGAACCATTCACCGCACAAACAGGATTGGATATCGCTCACCCACACCTCATTGTCCAAGTACCATTAAACGGTCTCGCGGATCCCGGTTTCAAAGGTCTCCAATGGTTTCCAGCCTCCCGCATTATAGACATCATCCTCAGTGTCTGCCTCCAGCACACGGCGAATCGCACTGCGATAGTCTTTTACGTACAGCCAGTCACGGATTTGCTGACCATCGCCGTAAGCCGACAGCGCTTTGCCTGCCAGTGTGTCAGAGAAATCACCGCCGGCTCCCGGAACAGTCATTGAGTCAAATCTTTTTCAATAATATTGCAAGGATTAGCCCAAGGTTTCCCAGTACCGTCTGCCGGTACAAACCGGCCGACTGGAAGCCTGACACTCGCCTGAATAACGTTTGACTTCGCGCGTTTTTAAAGCATTTAAGCGTTGCACGATGCTCTTCGCGAAGACAGTGCTCCATCGCTTCGAGCGCACAGATGTTCTGATTGTTCCATTCGTAAAATCGCCCCTGAAAAATCATCTTCAGCCGAACTAGGCGTGCCGCCCAACTGGAGTTGCTGCCGATCAGGTTTTCATCGTGCTGGCGATACAGCATTTTCGGTTCGGCATCATAATGCACAACGCCTCCAGCCCCTGTAACAAGCTGATAGATCCACCAATCGTGAGAGGGCACTTCAATCTTTGAGCCAGCCTCGACGATTAAATCACGAGCGGCACTGTTGAAGACCATTGTATTACCCCCCGCAATACTCTGAACAAGCGCATTGGAGAAATGGGGCGGTAGAGAGAAAAGAGGTGAAAAGCCAAGCGTTGCGCCTATGTCGCTGATTAACTCAGTGCGACCACAGTAGAGAGCGGGAATATGCGCAGGTATCGTCTGCAGCCAGTGCGTGGCCACCTGTAACTTGTCGTGGTTCCAGATATCGTCCTGATCACACCAGGCGAAATAATCGGCGCTGATATCAGTGCGACAAGTTAACGAAAGAAAATTGGCTACAAACCCTGTTCCCGGGCCACTAACGACCTTGAGTCGATCATTGCCCCAGCGGTCGGCATAGGCTTGCAGAATCGCAGGCGTGGCATCCCGAGAGCCGTCGTCAGAAACGATCAGGTTCCAATGTTGATGGCTCTGCTGCTCAACGGAGTTGAGCTGCTCAGCAAGGAACGCCTCGCCATTATATGTGCACATCAAAACTGCAATATTCGCTAAGCAAACATTATTCGAATGGACATAGGAAGGCCTGCGCAATGCGATAATAGTCACAATATCCCTTTGCGAACGCACTAATTATCCCGTAAGAAAACAGGAAATATGCCTTTTGACGGCGGCGATTATTGCAGCAATGTTCTGTCGGTACAATCTGACAAAACAAACCTCTAAGCGCTTCAATTAGCCCCCGACCGCTCTACATAGCCAAGTTGCGCCGTGCCCTACCGTCTGTCAATTCGGCATTTCGAAAAAACTCAATACGCCCCACTTGGAAAAGTGCTGCGCCCGCTTATTTCGTCAGCCTCGGCAAGCCTAGCCGGTAAAAGCGGACTTCGCAGCCGTAGCCGACGAAGTCCCCCTTACTCCTGAGAAAGTGAGCCAACACTCAGCGTTTGCGGAACACAAACACCCGGCGGTGATACGACTGCGTATACCGGCGCGCTACTGACAGGTGGGGGGTAATGACTGATCTGCGCAGGCTGCTGATTCCCGCACGGCACGACCGCAGCGTTGAACGCTGAATCGATTACCGCTATGCGAGGGGAAGCTGGCATGGGCTGATCTTGAGTGAGGGGATAAAGACACGGGGGCTATAACCAGCCATAAACACACCTGGCAATCGCTTCACTCGCGCGTTCTGCGTGGAGGAATTTTAATGCCGGGACAGCAGACCGGTCGTTATACTGCCGCCGAGTTTTTTACAAGGATCTCACAATGATCGCTCTGCCCTGGATGTACCTGGTGCTTCTCTCCATCGGCTATGTGCTGGCCCTGACCTACGGTCAACTGGGCGTGCTGGCAGTGGTGTCTATTGCGCTGTTGCTGATCGCCGGCTACGCGGTTCGCCAGCAACGCACCCCGTGGGCGCGTTACCTCGGCCACGGTCTGTTTATCGTCCTCGCTCTGGGGCTGGCGATGCACTGGCTGCCAGGCTTCTATAACGGGCGCGTTATACCCCCCCAGCGTTTGACGCCGGATGCAGTGCCCTTCTCGCTGTACCTGAATCAGGACAAGCCACTGATTGGCTTCTGGCTGCTGCTGGCCTGCCCATGGATCGTGGCGCGCCGCTCGCTGCGCCTGACACTTTATGTCACCGCCCTGGCTCTGGCCCTGACGGCGGTGGCCGCGTTGGGTGGCGCAGCACTGCTGGGCATCATCAGTTGGGCACCGAAATGGCCGGAACAAGCGTGGCTGTGGGTGCTGAACAACCTGTTGCTGGTGACCCTGGTGGAGGAGGCGTTGTTCCGAGGCTACGTGCAGGGCGGCCTGAGCCGGCGCTTCAAACACCTGCCCTATGGCGAAAACGTTGCGCTGTTATTGGCCTCGCTGCTATTCGGCCTGATGCACCTGGACGCAGGCTGGCATTGGGTGTTGCTGGCGAGCATTGCGGGCGTCGGTTATGGCCTGGCCTATCGTTTCGGCGGCTTGGGCGCAGCGATTGCCACGCATTTTGGCCTGAATCTGCTTCACTTCGGGCTGTTTACCTACCCGATGCTGGCCGGCTGATTGTTGCAAAATTTAAGTTAAATAAACCTCAATCCCGGCCGATACCCCTTCAAAGCCTTGCGGATTGAACAACTATGCGTAATAACCAACCCGTTACCCAGCGCGAACGTACCTTCCCCGCTCAGCAACGGTTGATCTCCACCACAGATGCCAAAGGGGTCATCACCTACTGCAACGACGCCTTCGTCGAAATCAGTGGGTTCACCCGTGACGAGCTGATTCGTGCCCCGCACAATCTGGTGCGTCACCCGGACGTCCCGGCGGCCGTATTCGCGCACATGTGGACCACGCTCAAACAAGGCTTGCCATGGATGGGCATTGTGAAGAACCGCTGCAAGACCGGCGATCACTACTGGGTTAACGCCTATGTGACGCCGGTCTTCGATGGCAGCCAGGTGATCGGCTACGAATCGGTGCGCATCAAGCCCACCGCCGAGCAGATTCGCCGGGCCGAAGCGCTCTATCAACGCATCAACAAGGGCAAGTCGGCCGTTCCCCAGCGCGACAAGTGGCTGCCGGTGCTGCAGGACTGGCTGCCGTTTATCCTGGTCAGCCAGCTGAGCTTCATGATCGGCGCCTCGCTCAATTCCCACTGGGGCTTTGCCCTGGCGGCGGCACTGTCCGTGCCACTGGGCCTGCTGGGCCTGAGCTGGCAGCAGCGCGGCCTCAAGCGCCTGTTGCGCCTGGCCGAGCAGACCACCTCCGACCCGTTGATCGCGCAGATGTACACCGACAGCCGTGGCGCACAGGCGCGGCTGGAGATGTCGATCCTCAGCCAGGAAGCGCGTCTGAAGACCTGCCTTACCCGCTTGCAGGACACCGCTGAGCACCTCAATTCCCAAGCGGCGCAGTCCAACACCCTGGCGCACAACAGCTCCAGCGGCCTGGAACGCCAACGCGTCGAAACTGAGCAAGTGGCCACCGCCGTTAACCAGATGGCGGCGACCACTCAGGAAGTCGCCAGCCATGTGCAGCGCACCGCCGATGCCACCCAGGAAGCCAATCGCCTGACCGGGCGCGGTCGTGATATTGCCGGGGAAACCCGCGACGCCATCCAGCGTCTGTCGGTGGCCGTGGGCGAAACGGGCGTGACCGTCACGCAGTTGGCCAAGGACAGCGATGAAATCGGCGGCGTGGTGGATGTGATCAAAGGCATTGCCGACCAGACCAACCTGCTGGCGTTGAACGCAGCGATTGAAGCGGCGCGTGCCGGTGAGATGGGTCGCGGGTTTGCGGTGGTAGCGGATGAAGTGCGCCAACTGGCGCAGCGCACGGCTGAGTCCACCGGGCAGATCCACACCCTGATCGCCAAGCTGCAACACACTGCGGCGGCTGCCGTACAAACCATGGACGCCGGGCACCGCCAGGCCGAAGAAGGTGTGGCTCGGGTGATGGAGGCAGACAAGGCGCTGGTGGGCATCAGCGAGGCCGTGGCGAATATCACTGACATGACCACGCAGATTGCTGCGGCCACTGAAGAGCAAAGCGCTGTAGCCGAAGAGATCAGCCGCAACATCAGCACCATCGCGCTGCTGGCGGATCAGACTTCGGAACAGGCCTTGAACTCGGCGCAGTTGAGTGAAGAGCTGACCCATACCGCGAATACTCAGTACTCGCTGGTAGAGCGTTTTAACCGCTAGACCGCTGTGGCGAGGGAGCTTGCTCCCGCTGGAGTGCGAAGCGCTCCCAAGATTTTGGGGCCGCTGCGCAGCCCAGCGTGAGCAAGCTCCCTCGCCACAGGTTTCACTCAAGCCGCCCCGAGAAACCCAGCCACCTGCACCGCCGCAGCCTGCACATGCTGCTCATGACTAAACCCCGACGCCTTCAACGGCTTCAAATCATGATCCCCCGCCACCAGCCACATCACCTCGATGCTCGGCGACAACACATAGCCTTCCACCGCCGCCCGATTCCCCAGTGCATCGCGCTCGCCTTGCACAATCAACGTCGGCGTCTTCAGCTCAGCCAAATGCTCCACCCGTGGCTTTTCCGGTTTGCCCACCGCATAAAACGGATAGCCCAGACACACCAGCCCATCTGCGCCCAATTCATCCGCCAATAAACTCGCCATGCGCCCGCCCATGGACTTGCCGCCAATCGCCAGCTTCCCAGCGACATGACGTCGCACCTCGGCATACACCGCACGCCACGCTTCCAACAGCTTGGGCGCCGGATTCGGCGGGCGTTTACCGCCGTCCACACGGCGCTGAGCCATGTAGGGAAACTCGAAGCGCAACACGTTAACGCCATGCCCGGCAAGGCGTGCAGTCATATCGGTCATGAACGCCGAGTCCATCGGCGCTCCCGCACCGTGGGCCAGAATCAACGTCACAGGTGTACGCCCTGCAACCGGCGACGCGGCATCCCACAACCAGCCGCGCTCGCGCGCACACTGCGCCCATTGATCCCCGTCAATACTGGCCTTGTGCTCTTTGCCCATGCTTGCCTCGCTTTTTAGTCTGCCTATAACTCCAGCCCAAGTGCCGCATTTGCTTGGGTTGAACCGTGGATGGGGAACCATGAACACTACTTTAAGTACCGCCTATAACTACAAGGTGGTCCGCCAATTCGCCATTATGACGGTGGTGTGGGGCATCGTCGGCATGGGCCTCGGGGTTTTTCTCGCGGCCCAATTGGTATGGCCTGCACTCAACTTCGATTTGCCCTGGACCAGCTTCGGTCGCCTGCGCCCGTTGCACACCAACGCAGTTATCTTTGCCTTCGGTGGCTGCGCGCTGTTCGCCAGCTCGTTCTACTCGGTGCAACGCACCTGCCAAACCCAACTGTTCGCGCCGAAAATCGCCGCGTTCTGCTTCTGGGGCTGGCAACTGGTGATTGTGCTGGCGGCCATCAGCTTGCCGCTGGGCTACACCACCTCCAAGGAATACGCCGAGCTGGAATGGCCGATCGCCATTTTGATCGCCGTGGTCTGGGTCGCCTATGGCGTGGTGTTTTTCGGCACGGTGATGAAGCGCAAAACCAAACACATCTACGTCGGTAACTGGTTCTTCGGTGCGTTCATCATCACCGTGGCCATTCTGCACATCGTCAACCACGCGTCCCTGCCGGTGAGCTGGACCAAGTCCTACTCGGCCTACGGCGGTGCGACAGATGCCATGGTGCAGTGGTGGTACGGGCATAACGCGGTAGGGTTTTTCCTCACCGCAGGCTTCCTTGGCATGATGTATTACTTCGTGCCGAAACAGGCCGAGCGTCCGGTGTATTCCTATCGCTTGTCGATCGTGCACTTCTGGGCGCTGATCACCCTGTACATCTGGGCCGGCCCGCACCACTTGCACTACACCGCGCTGCCGGACTGGGCGCAATCACTGGGCATGGTGATGTCGCTGGTGCTGCTGGCCCCAAGCTGGGGCGGCATGATCAACGGCATGATGACCCTCTCGGGCGCGTGGCATAAATTGCGCAGCGACCCGATCCTGCGCTTCCTCGTGGTCTCCCTGGCGTTCTACGGCATGTCGACCTTCGAAGGCCCGATGATGGCGATCAAGACCGTCAACGCCCTCTCCCACTACACCGACTGGACCATCGGCCACGTACACGCCGGGGCGCTGGGTTGGGTCGCGATGATCTCCATCGGCGCGCTGTACCACATGATCCCCAAAGTCTTCGGTCGCGAGCAGATGTACAGCCTCGGCCTGATCAACGCGCATTTCTGGCTCGCCACCATCGGCACCGTGCTCTATATCGCCTCGATGTGGGTCAACGGCATCGCCCAGGGCCTGATGTGGCGTGCGGTCAACGAGGACGGCACCTTGACCTACTCCTTCGTCGAAACCCTGGTGGCCAGCCATCCGGGCTTCATCGTGCGGCTGGTGGGCGGTGCAGTGTTCCTCAGCGGCATGTTGCTGATGGCTTACAACACCTGGCGCACCGTGCGTTCGGCGCAGCCTGCCGAAGCCGCCACCACTGTGCAGCTGGCTTGAGGAGTCTGTGATGAAACACGAAACGATTGAAAAAAACGTCGGCCTGCTGATGCTGCTGATGGTGCTCGCCGTGAGCATCGGCGGCCTGACCCAGATCGTCCCGCTGTTCTTTCAGGACGTGACCAACAAGCCGGTGGAAGGCATGAAGCCTTACACCGCGCTGCAACTGGAAGGCCGCGACATCTACATCCGCGAAGGCTGTGTGCAATGCCATTCGCAGATGATCCGCCCGTTCCGCGCCGAGACCGAACGTTACGGCCACTACTCGGTAGCGGGCGAAAGCGTGTGGGACCACCCGTTCCTGTGGGGTTCCAAGCGCACCGGGCCGGACCTGGCCCGCGTGGGCGCGCGCTACTCGGACGACTGGCACCGCGCGCACCTGTACAACCCGCGCAACGTGGTGCCGGAGTCGAAAATGCCGGCCTACCCGTGGCTGGTCACGGCGCAGGTCGACAGCAGCAGCACCGAGACCAAGTTGAAGGTGATGCGCACCCTCGGCGTGCCCTACACCGACGACGACATCAGTGGCGCCGTCGCCAGCCTCAAGGGCAAGACCGAGATGGACGCGCTGGTTTCGTACCTGCAAGTGCTCGGCACTGCCATCAAGAGCAAGAGGTGAGCCATGGGATTTGAATTCGATGCAGGCACCATCCGCGGGCTTGGCACGCTGGTCGTCGCCATTGCCTTTATCGGCCTGTCGCTGTGGGTGTTCAACCACCGGCGCACGGCGGATTTCGAGCAGGCGCGCCTGCTGCCGTTCGCCGATGAACCTCTCCCATCCGACACGCAAGAAGCGCCTGAAACAAGGAGCACCCCGCTATGACAGCCTTTTGGAGTGCATGGATCTGCGTACTGACCCTCGGCAGCCTGATCGGCCTGACCTGGCTGTTGATCGGCACCCGCAAGGGCGAGACCAAGGGCAGCGTCGACCAGACCATGGGCCACGCCTTTGATGGTATCGAGGAGTACGACAACCCGCTGCCCCAGTGGTGGTTCATGCTGTTCGCCGGCACCTTGGTGTTTGCCGTCGGCTACCTGATCCTCTACCCGGGCCTGGGCAACTGGAAAGGCATATTGCCGGGCTATGAAGACGGCTGGACGTCGGCCAAGGAGTGGGACAAGGAGATGGCCAGGGCCGACACCAGGTTCGGGCCGATCTTTGCCAAGTTTGCGGCCATGCCGGTAGAAGAAGTGGCCAAGGACCCGCAGGCGCTGAAAATGGGCGGTCGCCTGTTCGCCTCCAACTGCGCGGTGTGCCACGGCTCGGACGCCAAGGGCGCATATGGCTTCCCGAATCTTGCGGACAACCTCTGGCGCTGGGGCGGTTCAGCCGAGGCGATCAAAACCACCATCCTGAACGGTCGTCACGCGGCGATGCCGGCCTGGGGTGAAGTGTTGGGGGACGACGGAGTGAAAAACGTCGCCGCCTATGTGCGTCATGACCTGGCCAAGTTGCCATTGCCGGCGGACAGCACGGCGGATCTCGCCGCCGGCCAAGCCGTGTTCAACACCACGTGCGTGGCCTGCCACGGCCCTCAGGGCCACGGCGTCGAAGCCATGGGCGCGCCGAACCTGACGCAGCCCGCCGGTTTCATCTACGGCACCAGCCTGGCGCAGTTGCAGCAAACCATCCGCCATGGCCGCCAAGGCCAAATGCCGGCGCAGGAAGTGCTGCAAGGCAATGACAAAGTGCACTTGCTGGCCGCTTACGTGTACAGCCTGTCACACAACGCTAATGGCGCAACGCCAGAAAGCCAGCCGGAATAGCCTTTGACAGCCGCTCCCGATCGGGGGCGGCCACTGTGGCGAGGGAGCTTGCTCCCGCTGGGCTGCACAGCAGCCCCACAATCTTGGGAGCGCTGCGCTCTCCAGCGGGAGCAAGCTCCCTCGCCACAGGTTCACCGGTGACTCGCGACCCTATGTCGCAACCTTCCAAACACCAACTTTCCCCTCCTGCCATTCGGGTCTACGCTTCCCTGCACAGTGGACCGGTTTTGGCGTGCGCGACACCCGTCGTTGCGACCGGAAAAATTTCTGTCCAGTCGATCAGCTTTCAATTTTGGATTTTGTCCTTATACCAAACAGGGAAAAGGCGCAGAATCTGGCGTGGAACGCATTGATACAGGTCAGGCATTGCGTTGCAATGGCCCCTCGGTTTCTACATACTTGCGGCCGATTTCAACAATAAAAAAACCTAAACCGTGGAACCTTAGAATGAGCACAGCAATCAGTCCGACTGCTTATAACTATAAGGTAGTCCGCCAGTTCGCCATCATGACGGTGGTCTGGGGGATCCTTGGCATGGGGCTCGGGGTGTTCATCGCCTCGCAACTGGTTTGGCCGGAATTGAATTTCGGTTTGCCATGGACGACCTTCGGTCGCCTGCGCCCGCTGCACACCAACCTGGTGATTTTCGCCTTCGGCGGATGTGCATTGTTTGCCACTTCCTACTATGTCGTGCAGCGAACCTGCCAGACGCGACTGATCTCCGATGGCCTCGCCGCCTTCACCTTCTGGGGCTGGCAAGCCGTGATTCTCGGCGCCATCATCACCCTGCCCCTGGGCTACACCACCACCAAGGAATACGCCGAGCTGGAATGGCCGATCGCCATTTTGCTGGCCATTGTGTGGGTGACTTACGCCTTGGTGTTCTTCGGCACCATCGTCAAGCGCAAGACCAAGCACATTTACGTGGGTAACTGGTTCTACGGTGCCTTCATCCTGGTGACAGCGATGCTGCACATCGTCAACCACGCTTCGTTGCCCGTGAGCTGGTTCAAGTCCTACTCGGCCTACGCCGGGGCGACGGACGCGATGATCCAGTGGTGGTACGGCCACAACGCCGTGGGCTTCTTTCTCACCACCGGCTTTCTGGGGATGATGTATTACTTCGTGCCGAAACAGGCCGAACGTCCGATCTATTCCTATCGCCTGTCCATCGTGCACTTCTGGGCGCTGATCACCCTGTACATCTGGGCTGGCCCGCACCACCTGCACTACACCGCCTTGCCGGACTGGGCACAGTCGCTGGGCATGGCCATGTCGATCATCCTGCTGGCGCCCAGCTGGGGCGGCATGATCAACGGCATGATGACCCTCTCGGGCGCCTGGCATAAGTTGCGCACCGACCCGATCCTGCGTTTCCTCGTGGTGTCGCTGGCGTTCTACGGCATGTCGACCTTCGAAGGCCCGATGATGGCGATCAAGACCGTCAACTCGCTGTCCCACTACACCGACTGGACCATCGGCCACGTACACGCCGGGGCGCTGGGCTGGGTGGCGATGATTTCCATCGGCGCTCTCTACCACATGATCCCGAAACTGTTCGGCCGGGCGCAGATGCACAGCGTCGGCCTGATCAACGCGCACTTCTGGCTGGCCACCATCGGCACGGTGCTCTACATCGCCTCGATGTGGGTCAACGGCATCACCCAGGGCTTGATGTGGCGTGCGATCAACGATGACGGCACCCTCACCTACTCCTTCGTCGAAGCGCTGCAAGCCAGCCATCCGGGCTATATCGTCCGTGCGCTGGGCGGTGCGTTCTTTGCCAGCGGCATGTTCCTCATGGCCTACAACGTCTGGCGCACCGTGCGTGCCTGCGACCCTGAAGAAGCCGAAGCCGCCGCCAAGATCGCCGTCGTGGGAGCCCACTGATGAAGCACGAAGTAGTCGAGAAGAATATCGGCCTGCTGGCCTTCTTCATGGTCATCGCCGTGAGCATCGGCGGCCTGACCCAAATCGTTCCGCTGTTTTTCCAGGACGTGACCAACAAGCCGGTCGAGGGCATGAAGCCGCGCACCGCCCTTGAAGTTGAGGGCCGTGACGTTTACATCGCCAACGGCTGCGTGGGTTGCCACTCGCAGATGATCCGCCCGTTCCGCGCCGAAACCGAACGTTACGGCCACTACTCGGTAGCGGGCGAAAGCGTGTGGGACCACCCGTTCCTGTGGGGTTCCAAGCGCACCGGGCCAGACCTGGCTCGCGTCGGCGCGCGCTACTCCGATGACTGGCACCGTGCACACTTGTACAACCCGCGCAACGTGGTGCCCGAGTCGAAAATGCCGGCGTACCCGTTCCTCGTGGAAAACAAGCTCGACGGCAAGGACACCGCGAAGAAACTCGAAGTCCTGCGCACCCTGGGCGTGCCCTACACCGATGAAGACATCGCCGGCGCCGCCGCTGCCGTGAAAGGCAAGACCGAAATGGACGCATTGGTGGCCTACCTGCAGGGCCTGGGCACCCTCATCAAAAGCAAACGGTGATCTTCATGGATATCGGGATGATTCGAGGCCTGGGCACCGTTGTGGTGATGGTGGCCTTTATCGGCCTGGCGTTGTGGGTATTCAGCCCCCGCCGCAAGTCGGAGTTTGACGACGCAACCATGCTGCCCTTCGCGGATGATCCCGAAGCCATCAAGCACGTCGAGAGAGCTTCTAGGAGTAATAAAGAATGACTACGTTCTGGAGTCTGTACGTCACAGTCCTCAGTCTGGGTACCATTTTCGCCCTGACCTGGCTGCTGTTGTCGACCCGCCGGGGGCAACGCAGCGAGCAAACGGACGAGACCGTCGGCCACTCGTTCGATGGCATCGAGGAGTACGACAACCCGCTGCCAAAATGGTGGTTCATGCTGTTCGTCGGCACCATCATCTTTGCCCTCGGCTACCTCGCGCTGTATCCAGGCCTGGGCAACTGGAAAGGCTTGCTGCCGGGCTACAACTACCTCGACAACGACAAGCAAACCCAGTTTGCCAACGGCAAGACCGGCTGGACCGGCGTGCACGAATGGGAAAAGGAAATGGCCCGGTCGGACGCCAGGTTCGGGCCGATCTTCGCCAAGTTCGCCTCGATGCCGATTGAAGACGTCGCCAAAGACCCGCAAGCCCTGAAGATGGGCGGTCGCCTGTTCGCCTCCAACTGCTCGGTGTGCCACGGTTCCGACGCCAAGGGCGCCTACGGCTTTCCCAACCTGACCGACGCCGATTGGCGCTGGGGCGGCGAGCCCGCCACCATCAAGGAAACCATCATGAAAGGCCGCCACGCGGTGATGCCGGCCTGGGCCGAAGTGATTGGCGAGCAAGGCGTGGCTGACGTGTCGGCCTTTGTGGTGACCAACCTCGACGGACGCAAACTGCCGGAAGGCGCCAAGGCTGACGTGGCCAACGGCGCGAAACTCTTCGCCGCCAACTGCGTGGCCTGCCACGGCCCGGCCGGTAAAGGCACCCCGGCAATGGGCGCGCCCGACCTGACCCATCCCGGCGCCTTCATCTACGGCTCAAGCTTTGCGCAACTGCAACAGACCATCCGTTACGGCCGCCAGGGCCAGATGCCTGCGCAGGAGCAATTGCAGGGCAACGACAAAGTGCACTTGCTCGCGGCGTATGTGTACAGCCTTTCCCATGGGGACAAGCAGGCTGAGCAACAGGAGTAACCCGCACACACTAAAAGGCCCCGCGCGGCTAAAGCTGACGGGGCTTTTTTTGTCTTGGTGTGATGTTTAAACAGGCGGGCAAATGACCGCTTATAGCCTTGAGCTTGCCCCCCGCTCACGCCAAGTAGTAACGTAACTACATTCAGTCCGACGAAGGGGCGCTCCCCATGACCATCACCACTATTTCCAGCCGCGAATTCAATCAAGACACAAGTGGTGCCAAAAAAGCCGCCCGCCAGGGGCCGGTTTTTATCACCGATCGCGGCAAGCCTGCCCATGTACTGCTAAGCATTGAGGACTACCAAAAACTGACTGGCCTCAATGCCGACATTGTTGACCTGTTGGTGATGCCGGAAACGGCCGACATCGACTTCGACACCGAACGCGCCGTGATCACTCATCGACCCGTGGACCTCTCTTGATGTATCTGCTCGACACCAACGTCATCTCGGAACTTCGTAAACCCCACGCAAACAAGAACGTCATTGCCTGGGCCAAAAGCGTCATCGCAGCGCGCCTGTTTATATCGGCGATTACGGTGAAGGAATTGGAAACCTGCGTGCTGCGCATGGAGCGCCGAGACCCGGCGCAGGGGAAATTATTGCGAACCTGGCTCAAGCGCCACGTGATGCCGGCGTTCGATGCTCGAATACTGCCGGTTGATGCCGCCGTGGCGCTGCGCTGCGCCCACCTGCACGTGCCCGACCAGGCCAACGAAAGTGACGCATTGATTGCCGCCACCGCGTTGGTTCATGGGCTCACCGTCGTCACGCGGAACGTCAACGACTTCAAATCCAGCGGTGTCGCGTTAATCAATCCCTGGGACGAATGACCGGCCTACCCGCGAAAACCGTCCATACTTGCCAAGTCCATTGATCCAGATCACGTAGGTCGCCCCCGCTCACCACCCTCGGGGGCGTATCATTAGAACACTGCAATACCCCTAATTTGACCCCGACTGGCACGTACTGGTCGAGGCAAATCTCCACCGCCGTGGGATGCAATGATGAGCGACCAAATACCGGTACACGACGTTACCCCGCCTGCCAAAACCGTCGACCTCTACGCCTCGCGAGAGAAAATCTACACCCGCGCCTTCACCGGCCTGTTCCGCAACTTGCGCATGCTCGGCGGCGCCGGTTTGTTCCTGCTCTACTTCGGCACCGTGTGGCTGAATTGGGGTGGCCACCAAGCCGTCTGGTGGAACCTGCCGGAGCGCAAGTTCTTCATTTTCGGCGCGACCTTCTGGCCCCAGGATTTCATTCTGCTCTCGGGCATTCTTATTGTTGCGGCCTTCGGCCTGTTCTTCATCACGGTGTACGCCGGTCGCGTGTGGTGCGGTTACACCTGCCCGCAAAGCGTGTGGACGTGGATCTTCATGTGGTGCGAAAAAGTCACTGAAGGCGACCGCAACCAACGCATCAAGCTCGACAAGGCGCCAATGGGCGCCAACAAATTCCTGCGCAAAATCAGCAAGCACACGCTGTGGCTGTTGATCGGCTTCGTCACCGGCCTGACTTTCGTCGGCTACTTCTCGCCGATCCGCGAGCTGGTGTTCGACTTCTTCACCGGCCAGGCGGATGGCTGGTCCTATTTCTGGGTTGGCTTTTTCACCCTCGCCACCTACGGCAATGCCGGCTGGCTACGCGAACAGGTGTGCATCTACATGTGCCCTTACGCGCGCTTTCAGAGCGTGATGTTCGACAAAGACACCTTGATCGTCTCCTATGACCCACGCCGCGGCGAAGTGCGTGGCCCGCGTAAAAAAGGTGTCGACTACAAGGCCCAGGGCCTGGGCGATTGCATCGATTGCACGATGTGCGTGCAGGTATGCCCGACCGGTATCGACATCCGCGACGGCCTGCAAATCGAGTGCATTGGCTGCGCGGCGTGCATCGACGCCTGCGACACCATCATGGACAAGATGGAGTACCCACGCGGCCTGATCAGCTACACCACCGAACACAACTTGTCCGGGCAAAAAACCCATAAATTGCGCCCGCGCCTGATCGGCTACGCGCTGGTGTTACTGGCGATGATGGGCTTGCTGGCCGGCGCATTTTTCATGCGCTCACTGGTGGGTTTCGACGTCAGCAAAGACCGCGTGCTCTACCGTGAAAACGCCGAAGGCCGCATCGAAAACGTCTACAGCCTGAAGATCATGAACAAAGACCAGCGCGACCACACCTACGTGCTCGATGCCGCCGGCCTGCCGGACCTCAAGCTGCAGGGCCGCCGCGAAATCAAAGTGGCCGCCGGGGAAATTTTCAGCATGCCGGTGGAACTGTCCAGCGCGCCGGAGCAATTGCCGTCGAGTACCAACGAGGTCACCTTCATCCTCAAGGACGCCGATGACGCCAGTGTCCACATTGAAGCCAAGAGCCGATTTATCGGCCCCCAGGTTCGTTAAACAGAAAACTCCGTTAACAAGAGAGCTGAACAATGCACCCAGCAACTGCCGCAAGCCCTTGGTACAAGCACCTTTGGCCCTGGATCATTATCGGGATTCTGGCCTGCTCGGTGACCTTGACCTTGTCCATGGTGACCATCGCGGTGAACAACCCCGACAACCTGGTCAACGACAACTACTACGAGGCCGGCAAAGGCATCAACCGCTCCCTTGACCGCGAGTTGCTGGCCCAGACCCTGCAACTGCGCGCCAGGGTGCACCTGGATGAGCTGACCGGTGAAGTCGAAGTTAATCTGACCGGCAACAGCAACCCGACCACCCTGGAGCTCAATCTGATTTCGCCGACCCAGCCGGAGAAGGATCGCAAGATCAACCTGGCCCGCAGCGACAGCGAACCGGGCCGCTACATCGGCCAGGTCACCGACAAGGTCGAAGGCCGGCGCTTCGTGGAGTTGCTTGGCGTGGAAGGCGACCGGACCTGGCGCCTGTTCGAAGAGGAACAGGTCAGCCATGACAAGGACTTGCTGCTGGGTGATGAACCGCTGCAGGGCGCCGAAGACCTGAAAAAGTAAACAGCCTGCTCTGCGCGCATCGCGGGCCAGCCCGCTCCCACATGTTTGCAATGCATTCCCTGTGGGAGCCGGGCTTGCCCGCGATGAGGCCCTCCCAGCCACTATAGATTCCAACCCATGACCATCCCCTGCTACCACTGCGCCCTGCCCGTCCCATCCGGCAGTCGCTTCACGGCAGTCATCCTCGGCGAACGCCGCGAACTCTGCTGCCCGGGTTGCCAGGCGGTGGCCGAAGCGATAGTGGCCGGCGGCCTGGAAACCTATTACCAACATCGCAGCGAAGCCTCGGCCAACCCCGAAACGTTGCCCGTGCAGTTGGTCGACGAACTGGCACTGTACGACCGCGCCGACGTGCAAAAACCCTTCGTACGTCACGACGGTGAATTCGCCGAAACCACCCTCTTGATGGAAGGCATCAGCTGCGCCGCCTGTGGCTGGCTGATCGAAAAACACCTGCGCGCGCTGCCTGCCGTGGCCGAGGCGCGGTTGAACCTGTCCAACCATCGCCTGCACGTGCAGTGGGCCGACGGGCAATTGCCATTGAGCCAACTGCTCGGCGAGCTGCGCCATATCGGCTATGCCGCCCACCCTTACCAGGCCGATCGCGCCGCCGAGCAACTGGCCAGTGAAAACCGCCTGGCCCTGCGCCAATTGGGCGTGGCCGGTTTGCTGTGGTTTCAGGCGATGATGGCAACCATGGCCACCTGGCCGGAATTCAATATCGACCTGAGCCCGGAACTGCACGTGATCCTGCGCTGGGTCGCGATGTTTCTGACAACACCGATTGTGTTCTACAGCTGTGCGCCGTTTTTCAAAGGCGCCCTGCGCGACCTGCGCACGCGTCACCTGACCATGGATGTTTCCGTGTCGCTGGCGATTGGCAGCGCCTATCTGGCAGGCATCTGGACCGCAATCACCGGCACCGGCGAGCTGTATTTCGACGCCGTCGGCATGTTCGCGCTGTTCCTGCTGGCCGGTCGCTACCTGGAGCGCCGCGCCCGTGAGCGCACGGCGGCGGCCACCGCGCAGTTGGTCAACTTACTGCCCGCCTCGTGCCTGCGCCTCAAAGGTGACGGGCACAGCGAACGGATCCTGCTGAGCGAACTGGCGCTGGGTGATCGCGTGCTGGTGCACCCCGGCGCAGTGCTGCCGGCGGATGGCGTGGTCCTTGACGGCCAATCGAGCATCGACGAATCGCTGCTCACCGGTGAATACCTGCCGCAACCTCGGCACATCGGTGACAGCGTCACGGCGGGCACGCTCAACGTGGAAGGCGCGCTCACGGTTGAGATCCGCGCCTTGGGCCATGACACGCGACTGTCTGCCATCGTGCGCCTGCTGGAGCGCGCCCAGGCCGAGAAACCACGCCTGGCTCAGATCGCCGACCGCGCGGCGCAGGGTTTCCTGTTGTGTTCACTTATCGCGGCGGCGGTGATCGGCCTGGTGTGGTGGGAGCTGGATTCATCGCGGGCGTTCTGGATCGTCCTGGCCATGCTGGTGGCGACCTGCCCGTGCGCGCTGTCCCTGGCCACGCCGACCGCCCTCACCGCCGCCACCGGTTCCCTGCATAAACTCGGGCTGCTGCTCACACGCGGCCATGTGCTGGAAGGTCTGAACCAGATCGACACGGTGATCTTCGACAAAACCGGCACCCTGACTGAAGGCCGACTGGCGCTTAGAGCGATCCGCGCGCTGGGCGCACTGAACAGCGATGACTGCCTTGGCCTTGCCGCCGCCCTCGAAAACCGCTCCGAGCACCCGATAGCTCGCGCGTTCGGGCGCGCGCCTTTGGCCGCTGATGAGGTCCTCAGCTCACCCGGTCTGGGCCTGGAAGGCCGCGTGGGTGAGCGCCTGCTGCGCATCGGCAGACCTGACTACGTCTGCGCGCTGAGCGGCTGCGCGATTCCCACGTCACCCGACGAAGCCGGGCAATGGCTGCTGCTCGGCGACCGTGACGGTGCCCTCGCCTGGTTCGTACTGGACGACCGCCTGCGCAGCGATGCCAAGGCTTTGCTGGCGGCGTGCAAGGCGCGCGGCTGGCGCACGTTGCTGCTGTCGGGCGACACCTCGCCGATGGTCGCCAGCGTAGCTGCCGAATTGGGTATCGACGAAGCCCACGGTGGCCTGCGCCCCGACGACAAGCTGCAGGTGTTGCAACGTTTGCACAAGGAAGGCCGCAAGGTGCTGATGCTTGGCGACGGTGTCAACGATGTGCCCGTACTCGCCGCCGCCGACATCAGCGTGGCCATGGGTTCGGCCACCGACCTGGCGAAAACCAGCGCCGACGCGGTGTTATTGTCCAACCGCCTGGAGGCCCTGGTGCACGCATTTACCCTGGCGCGACGCACGCGGCGGGTCATCATCGAAAACCTGCTGTGGGCCGGGCTGTACAATGGCCTTATGCTGCCCTTTGCTGCCCTGGGTTGGATCACGCCGATATGGGCGGCGATCGGCATGTCCCTCAGTTCGTTGACCGTGGTGCTCAACGCCCTGCGCCTGACTCGCCTGCCAAGTGCGCAGGCCGCCAGCGCCCCTTTGGTAACCCGCCCGCTGCCGGCCTGAGCCGCGCGGGCATGGAGTACAGATGCCAGCTCTCTACGTGATGATTCCGGCGGCGCTGTTATTGGTTGGCGTGGCCATCTACATCTTCTTCTGGGCGGTGGACAGCGGCCAGTACGACGACCTCGACGGCCCGGCCCACAGCGTGCTGTTCGACGACCAGGACCCGAACCACTTGGCCGCCGTCGACGAAGCCAACGGCCCCGAGCAATCGCCCAAAGACCCGCCCCATGCTTGAACTGGCGCCACTGCTTATCTCCGCATTGATCCTCGGCCTGCTCGGCGGCGGGCACTGCCTGGGCATGTGCGGCGGGCTGATGGGCGCGTTGACCCTGGCGATTCCCAAGGAGCAACGCAGCCGCAGGTTTCGCCTGCTGCTGGCGTACAACCTGGGGCGCATCCTCAGCTACGCCGCCGCCGGGGTGTTGATTGGCCTGGCGGGCTGGGCGGTGGCCAACAGCCCGGCGGCGATGTTCATGCGCGTGCTCGCCGGCGTGCTGTTGATTTGCATGGGCCTGTACCTGGCGGGTTGGTGGAGCGGCCTCACGCGTATTGAAAGCCTCGGGCGCGGCCTGTGGCGTTACATACAGCCCGTCGCCAACCGTTTGCTGCCGGTGTCCAGCTTGCCGCGCGCATTGCTGCTGGGCGCGCTATGGGGCTGGTTGCCGTGCGGGTTGGTCTACAGCACCCTGCTGTGGGCGGCGAGCCAGGGCAATGCACTGGACAGCGGGTTGTTGATGCTGGCGTTTGGCTTGGGAACCTGGCCGGTGCTGCTGGCAACCGGTTTGGCGGCTGAACGCGTGACGGCCTTACTGCGCAAACGCAGCGTGCGCATGGCCGGTGGCGTGTTGGTGATGCTGTTTGGCCTTTGGACGTTGCCAGGTCCGCACCAGCACTGGCTGATGGGCCATTGAATCCAGCCCTTTCAGGGCCTGACAGTGTGGCATGGCGCCGCTCCCCGTTGATGCAAATCAACATGCCAGGTGCGGCTCGCCCCTAGACTCGGCCCACTAGCCAATCCGGGGAACGCCCGCATGCTCGACGCCATTCGTTGGGACACTGATCTGATTCACCGCTACGACCTGGCGGGGCCGCGCTATACGTCCTACCCCACCGCCGTCCAATTCGACAGCCAGGTCGGCAGCTTCGACCTGCTTCACGCCCTGCGCGAAAGTCGCAAGGCCGTGCGGCCGTTGTCGCTGTACGTGCATGTGCCGTTTTGCGCCAACATTTGTTACTACTGCGCCTGCAACAAGGTCATCACCAAGGACCGTGGCCGCGCCCAGGCTTATTTGCAACGCCTGGAGCAAGAGATTCAGTTGGTGGCCTGCCACCTCGACCCCAAACAGCCAGTGGAGCAATTGTACTTCGGCGGCGGCACCCCAACCTTTCTCAGCCACGACGAGTTGCGCCAAGTGATGACGTGCCTGCGCCAGCACTTCAATTTGCTCGACGATGATTCCGGCGACTACGGCATCGAGATCGACCCGCGCGAAGCCGACTGGGCGACCATGGGCCTGCTGCGTGAAGTGGGCTTCAACCGCGTGAGCATTGGCCTGCAGGACCTAGACCCCGACGTGCAACGTGCGGTGAATCGCCTGCAAAGCCTGGAAGAAACCCGTGCGGTGATTGATGCGGCGCGCACCCTGCAATTTCGCTCGATCAATATCGACCTGATCTACGGCCTGCCCAAGCAGTCACCGCTGAATTTTGCGCGCACGGTGGAGGAAGTCATCCAGCTGCAACCCGATCGCCTGTCGGTGTTCAACTATGCGCACTTGCCGGAGCGTTTCATGCCTCAGCGGCGCATCAACGGCGATGACCTCCCCACCCCGGCGGCGAAGTTACTGATGTTGCAAACCACCATTGAACAGTTGACCCGCGCCGGTTACCGCTACATCGGCATGGACCACTTCGCCCTGCCGGATGACGAACTGGCCGTGGCCCAGGAAGACGGCCGGTTGCAGCGTAATTTCCAGGGCTACACCACCCACGGGCATTGCGATTTGATCGGGCTGGGCGTGTCGGCGATCAGCCAGATTGGCGACCTGTACTGCCAGAACAGCAGCGACCTCAATCACTACCAGAACGCCCTCGCAGGCGCGCAACTGGCCACCAGCCGTGGCTTGGTGTGCACCACGGATGATCGATTACGGCGAGAAGTGATTCAGCAGTTGATCTGTAATTTCAGCTTGGCGTTCGGGGGCATCGAGCAGGCTTTCAACATCGACTTTCGTGGCTATTTCGACGACGTATGGCCGCAACTGGAGACGATGGCCGCAGACGGCCTGATCGAACTGGATGCCAAAGGCATTCGCGTGCTGCCGGCCGGGCGCTTGCTGGTGCGTTCGGTGTGCATGGTGTTCGATGCCTACCTGGAGCACCAGAACAGGCAACGTTTTTCCCGAGTGATCTGAGCCTGAATTACTTCGCCAGCAGGCTCACGGCTTCCACATTCGCCGCAGCCGTCTCATCTTTGAGCGACTTGGCCAGTTGCGTCTGAGCCGTCATCAACCCGGCCTGGATTGAAGCGATATCACCCTGCAAACCCGCGACCTTGGCTTGGCGGGCTTCCGGGCTCAAGGCGGTGTCATTCATGGCCGCAGACAACTGAGCCATCTTCTCGGCGAGCTGTTTCCTGAGCTCGCGGATCATTTTCAGCAACTGCTTGATGCTGTCTTTCAGGCCACTGTCGTCGATGTCTTTGTTGGGGTTGCTGCTGCCTTGAGCCGCTTTAAGCCCCGCCCCGGATATCGTTACCACCACCCCTTCACCCGGCGTGGGCGGAGCAGCAGGTTTGTCGTAGACCGTTTTGCCCTCAAGCAAATCGGAGATCTTCAAGACCGGCACAGCCTTCGTGGTAATAACGGGGTTATTAAGAGGGGTTACCGACATGACCTGAGCTCCAGCTCATTAGAGATTTACCTGTGTATCGGCATCGATACACAAAGCTTTATACCGTTGGCGGTTTTTTGTACATGCTGGTCTGATACCCCCCGGTGCGTTACCCTTACGTCTTATGTGTGTTTTCCCACAAGGATTTAAGAAATGTCCGAGCCAGTTAAACTGCGCGCTCACAGTCAGGCTCATTGCAAGGATTGCAGCCTGGCCCCCCTCTGCCTGCCACTTTCGCTGAATTTGGAAGACATGGATGCGCTGGACGACATAGTTAAACGCGGCCGCCCGCTGAAAAAAGGCGAGTTTCTGTTTCGCCAGGGCGACACGTTTGACTCCGTCTATGCAGTGCGTTCGGGAGCGTTGAAGACATTCAGCCTGAGCGACAACGGCGAAGAGCAAATCACCGGCTTCCACCTGCCCAGCGAACTGGTCGGGCTGTCCGGCATGGACACCGAAATTCACCCGGTGTCGGCCCAGGCCCTGGAGACGACGTCGGTGTGCGAGATCCCCTTCGAACGCCTGGACGAATTGTCGCTGCAATTGCCACAACTGCGTCGCCAACTGATGCGTGTGATGAGCCGCGAAATTCGTGACGACCAACAGATGATGCTGTTGCTGTCGAAGAAAACCGCCGACGAGCGAATTGCCACCTTTCTGGTCAACTTGTCCGCACGTTTCCGTGCACGCGGGTTCTCGGCCAACCAGTTCCGCCTGAGCATGTCACGCAACGAAGTCGGCAATTACTTGGGCCTCGCGGTGGAAACCGTGTCCCGCGTTTTTACCCGCTTCCAGCAGAACGCGCTGATTGCCGCCGAAGGCAAAGAGGTGCATATCCTCGATCCGATTCAATTGTGTGCATTGGCTGGCGGCACCCTCGACGGCTGATCCAGACGCTTGCGGCCGAGCCAATCGGCGAGGCCGCAGGTATACTTCGAGTCCGCTTTCTACCCCAGGACTCTTCGACGATGACCTTCGATTCGTTCGACATCAAATCCCTGATCCGCCCTGTCATCGACTTCCCCAAGCCTGGGGTGATCTTTCGCGATATCACGCCGCTGTTCCAATCGCCCCGCGCCCTGCGCCTGGTGGCCGACAGCTTTGCCCAGCGCTATGTCGAAGCCGACTTCACCCATATCGGCGCGATGGACGCGCGGGGCTTTCTGATCGGTTCGATCATCGCCTACCAGTTGAACAAGCCGCTGATTCTGTTCCGCAAGCAAGGCAAGCTGCCGGCTGACGTGCTGTCTGAGGGTTACCAGACCGAGTACGGCGAAGCCTTCCTGGAAGTGCATGCCGACAGCCTGTGTGAGGGCGATTCGGTGCTGATGTTTGATGACCTGATCGCCACCGGTGGCACCCTGATTGCTGCGGCGAACCTGGTGCGGCGCATGGGCGCGAGTATTTTTGAAGCAGCGGCGATTATTGACTTGCCGGAACTGGGTGGCTCGCAGCGCTTGCAGGACATGGGGATTCCCACGTTTTGTTTGACGCAGTTTGCGTTGACTGAGCGGTAACAGTTTGAACTGAGGCGTGTGGTATCTGGGCCGGCCTTATCGCAGGCAAGCCAGCTCCCACATGTTGAATGTGTGAATGCATTCAACATGTGGAAGCTGGCTTGTGTGGGAGCTGGCTTGCCTGCGATGGCATCACCGCAGAGTGAAGGTCAGCGGTGTGTTTAGAGGGCGATCGGCTTGCGGCCCGCGAACGAATGCGCCAGCGTCCCGCCATCGACCAGTTCCAGCTCGCCACCCAGCGGCACGCCGTGGGCGATGCGCGAAGTGATCAAGCCTTTGTTGCTCAACAGTTGGGCAATGTAATGCGCCGTCGCCTCGCCTTCCACCGTCGGGTTGGTCGCCAGGATCACCTCAATAAACGTGCCCTGCTCTTCAATCCGCGTCACCAATTGCGGAATGCCGATGGCTTCCGGCCCCAGGCCGTCCAGTGGCGACAAATGCCCCTTGAGCACGAAGTAGCGCCCTCGGTAGCCGGTCTGCTCCACCGCGTACACATCCATCGGCCCTTCCACCACGCACAGCAGCGTGTCGTCGCGGCGCACGTCGGCGCATTGCGGGCACAGGTCTTCTTCGGTGAGGGTGCGGCATTGGCGGCAGTGGCCCACACCGGTCATGGCCTGGCTCAGGGCCTGGGCCAAGCGGGTACCACCGCTGCGATCACGCTCCAGCAGCTGCAAGGCCATGCGCTGGGCGGTTTTCTGGCCCACGCCCGGCAAGGTGCGCAGGGCGTCGATCAGTTGGCGAATCAGGGGGCTGAAGCTCATGGGCAAAGGTCCGACAAAACAACGAGACGCGGTTTATACCCGCGCCCCGGATTAGCGTCAAATGCTCAATCCTGCGCGACGCGCACCACCAACTTGCCGAAGTTGCGCCCCTCCAGCAAACCGATAAAGGCTTCAGGCGCCTGCTCCAGGCCGTCGACCACGTCTTCGCGGAACTTGATCTTGCCGTCCCGCACCCACGGCGCCATGGCGCTGAGGAATTCAGGCTGGCGATCGCCATAGTCATCAAACACGATGAAACCCTGGATGCGCACGCGCTTGGTCAACAAGGTGCGTTGCAATGCCGGCAAACGGTCCGGGCCGCTGGGCGCTTCGTGGGCGTTGTAACCGGCGATCAGCCCGCACAGCGGAATACGCGCCTTGGCGTTGAGCAATGGCAGCACCGCGTCAAACACCTTGCCGCCGACGTTTTCAAAATAGATGTCCACGCCTTTGGCGCACGCCTGGGCCAGTTCGTTGGCGAAATCATCGCTCTTGTGGTCAACACAGGCATCAAAGCCCAGCTCATCGACGACGTAGCGGCACTTGTCGGCACCACCGGCGATGCCGACTACGCGCAAGCTCTTGAGCTTGGCCACTTGCCCCACCACCGAGCCCACCGCGCCAGAGGCTGCAGCCACCACCAGGGTTTCCCCGGCCTGGGGCTGGCCAATGTCCATCAGGCCCATGTAGGCGGTCATGCCCGGCATGCCCAATACGCCCAAGGCCATCGACGGGCTGGCGAGCCCATTCGGTACCGGGATCAGGTTGCGACCGTCGGAAATGCTGTGGCTCTGCCAGCCGGTGGCACCGACTACCAGGTCGCCCACTTCAAATTTCGGATTACGCGATTGCTCGATACGGCTGACAGCGCCGCCGGTCATCACTTCGTCGATTTCCACCGGTGCGGCGTAGGACGGCGCGTCGCTCATACGCCCACGCATATAGGGGTCGAGGGACAAATACAGGGTTTTCAACAGCACTTGGCCGTCTGCCAGCTCCGGCAGGTTAACGCGCTCCAGGCGGAAGTTCTCCGGGGTCGGCGCGCCTTGCGGGCGAGAAACCAGGACAATGCGCTGGTTCAGAATCGGTTCTTGAGGCATCAGAGGCTCCTTTAGCGAATTCATCGGTACAGGGTGCAGACCCCGTTTGCCGGGCGAGGGTTCGATTGGATCAACACAAACAAAAATGCCAGGCACATGGCCTGGCATTTGAGTCTAGCCCTTGGCTGGACGATCAGAACGGCATCTTCATGCCCGGCGGCAGTTGCATGCCGGCGGTCACGCCGGACATTTTGTCCTGGCTGTTGGCTTCGATCTTGCGCACGGCGTCGTTGACGGCCGCAGCGAACAACGCTTCAAGCATTTCCAGGTCATCTTCACTCGCACCTGGCAGTACGCTTGGGTCGATGCTCACACGCTTGATGTCGTGACGACCGGTCATCACCACGCTGACCATATCGCCACCGGCTTTACCGGTGACTTCGGCGTTGGCCAGCTCTTCCTGCATCTTGGCCATTTTTTCCTGCATCTGCTGCGCCTGCTTCATCAGGCCGGCCATGCCACCTTTCATCATGGGAATCACCTCAAAAGTACGTGGATCAAGTTAGTAGCCCGGTGTCATGACGCTTGGGGCACCGGGGCGTCGACAGGTTCAATAGTATCGTGACGGACCACCGCACCAAACTGTTGCATCATTTGCTGGATGAGCGGATCGGCGTGGATCGAGTCCTCGGCGTCCTTCTGGCGGTGAATGCGCCGGCGGGTCGCGGCCTGGGCCGGGGTTTCCTGCTCGGGCTTGATCAGTTCGATGGCGATGGTCAGCGTGCGCCCATGGTACTGGTTCAGCGCGTCGTTGAGGCGGCGCTGCTGGGTCGCGTTGAACAGGGCGCTGTGGGCCGGGTCCAGGTGCAACAGCCAGTGGTCGCCCTCTATGGAGATCAGGGTGCAGTTGGCGGCGATGCTGCCGGTCATGCCGGAAATCGGCAGCTTCGGGAATAACTCCAGCCATTGCAGGGCCAGGCCGGTCGCCGGGGCCGCAGCCGGTTCCGCTTCGGGCTCGGGGGCTGGCTCTGCCGTGTGTTCGCTGGCCAATTCGTCCAGGTAGCTGTAGGCCGAATCCATGTCCGGCTCGATATAGTCTTCGTCCAGCGGCGGCTCGTCGTCCAGATCGATGCCCGGCGTGGCGGCGTCGACTTGGGCAACGGTCGGCTCTGGCACGGGCGCTGCGACCCACTCAGTCGCGGCGGGCACCACACTGTCCGGCGTCGGCGTGGGCATCGGCGTCAAATCGGGCTGCTCGCCGATAGTCTCAAGCACAGGCTCAACAAACGGCTGCAACTCGGCTTCGGCCTCTACGGGGTCATTCCACGGCAAATCGACCACCGGGGCTGGCGCATGCTCTGGCTCTGGCTCTGGCTCTGGCTCTGGCTCGACGACCGCTTGCGGCTCGGCCACGGGCGCGGCCACCACAGGCTCAGGCGCCGGAGCAACCGGGGCAGGCGCAGCCACTACTGGCGCGACAACTGCCGCGCCAGCCACTGGTTTGGCGGAATCAACTGTGGCCTGGCTGATCCCCACTGACTTTAGCGGCTGTCTCGGCGCATCTGCCGAGTCCGCGGGCCGGAAGGCCAGCATTCGCAGCAGGACCATTTCAAAGCCGCCGCGCGGGTCCGGCGCCAGGGGCAAATCCCGGCGGCCGATCAGGCCCATCTGGTAATAAAACTGCACGTCTTCGGCCGGCAACGCCTGGGCCAGGGCCAACACGCGGTCGCGGTCGCCATGCCCGTTGTCGACGCCCTCAGGCAAGGCCTGGGCGATGGCGACGCGGTGCAGCACGTTGAGAATTTCCGAGAGCACGCCGTTCCAGTCCGGGCCTTGCTCCGACAAGTGGCGCACGGCTTCGAGCAACGCCCTGGCGTCACCCTCGATCAGCGCGTGCAGCACGTCGAACACCTGCCCGTGGTCGAGGGTACCGAGCATGGCGCGCACGTCGGCGGCCATGACCTTGCCTTCACCGAAGGCGATGGCCTGGTCGGTGAGGCTCATGGCGTCACGCATCGAGCCATCGGCGGCGCGGCCAAGCAGCCACAGCGCGTCGTCTTCGAACGGGACGTTCTCGACGCCCAGCACGTGGGTCAAATGCTCGACCACACGCTCGGGGGTCATGTTTTTCAGGGAGAACTGCAGGCACCGCGACAGAATCGTTGCAGGAAGCTTCTGCGGGTCGGTGGTGGCCAAGATAAATTTGACGTAGGGCGGCGGCTCTTCCAGGGTTTTCAACAGGGCGTTGAAGGAATGGCTGGAGAGCATGTGCACTTCGTCGATCAGGTAGACCTTGAAGCGGCCCCGGCTCGGCGCGTACTGCACGTTGTCGAGCAGCTCGCGGGTATCTTCGACCTTGGTGCGGCTTGCGGCGTCGATCTCGATCAGGTCGACAAAACGCCCTTCGTCGATTTCCTTGCACACCGAACACGTGCCGCAAGGCGTGGACGTGATACCGGTTTCACAGTTCAGGCACTTGGCGATGATGCGCGCAATAGTGGTCTTGCCCACCCCCCGCGTACCGGTGAACAGGTAGGCGTGGTGCAGCCGCTGGCTGTCCAAGGCATTGATCAGAGCCTTGAGCACATGGGTCTGGCCGACCATTTCGCGGAACGAGCGCGGACGCCATTTACGTGCAAGAACCTGATAACTCATCGAAAACCGTCGCAACTGGGAAGCGGAAGCCGGTAATGCTAGCGGAGCAAGGGGGAAATTGCATCCGGCACGCTCGTCTAATCTGACTAAGCGCATCGAGTTGAGGCCCAGAAGGCCTGAACCTGAGCGCTTTATGGATGATTTCCGTTACCCGCCTCGCGGCACCTGCGCCTGCGTCTGCGCCTGCGCATGCCCAGCCTTAGCGATTGACCGCCAGCGCCCTTCCAGGCTGATGGCCGCCACACTGGCGAGCACGATCACTGCGCCGAGCATCACCTGCACGCTGACGTGCTCGCCGAGCAAGGTGGCGGCCATCACCATGGCGACTGGCGGAATCAGGTACATCGCCACCGAGGCACGGCTGACGTCCACGTGTTTCAACACAAAGCCCCAGGCCACATACGCCAAGGCGCTCGGGAAAACCCCCAGCACCAGCACCGCCAGGTTCTCCGGCAAAGGCGCGCGTACCACGGTGGCCGGCAGTCCTGGCAGGTTCACGCAGAGCATCAAGGTGCCTGACCAGACCATGTAGCACGCCATGGTCAGCGGGCTGTAACGGTGGGCGTAGTGCTTTTGTATCGCGAAATACACGCTCCACGACACCGCCGCCAGCAGAATCAGCAGGCCACGCGGGTCGATATCCCCCACGCCGTGGTCGCCCCAAATCACCACCAGCACGCCCGCCAGCCCAAGCAGCACGCAACTCCAGCGCCACACACTGACCCGCTCCTTCAAACAGAAAAACGCAATCAACACACTGAACAGGGGCGCCGACTGCGCCAACACACTCGACGCCGCCGCCGTGACCCACTGCTGCCCGCTATTCAGGCAGGTGTGGTGCAGGAACACGCCAAAAAAACCCAGCACCAACAACCAGGGCACGTCCCTTGACTGCGGCCTGCCAATGCCCACCACCAGCGCCACGCCGCCCATGAACACCGAGGCGATCAAAAATCGCAGCAATGCCAGCTGGCCCGGGCTATAGCTGTGCAGGCCCATGTGCACACCGATGGGCGAATACGCCCAGCAGAGGATGACGCTGGCAACGACTAGCGTAAGCTTCAGGGGGGGCGGGGTATTCATCGACGGCATCCGGATACGCAGAAGGAGTGCCGCCAGTCTTGGCCCGGGCAAAGCGCAGGACAATTAAGCGTTTCTGACTTCAGATATCACTGGAACTGAGCAATGGAACTGGCCCAACTGAAAATGGTGCGAGCCGTGGCGCAAACCGGCAGCGTGGCCCAGGCCGCCCTGCAATTGCATTGCGTGCCGTCCAACATCACCACGCGCATCAAGCAGCTGGAAAGCGAGTTGGGCACGCCACTGTTTATCCGCGCCGGGCGTGGGCTGGCGATCAGTGCCGCCGGTGAGATCTTCCTGGATTACTGCGAGCGCATCCTCGCGCTGGTGGATGAATCCAAACGCGCAGTGGACGCCAACGCGATTCCCCGTGGCACCCTGCGCATCGGTGCGGTGGAATCCAGCGCTAGCGGGCGACTGCCACCGCTGCTGGCCGAATACCACCGGCGTTATCCGGATGTCAGCCTTGAACTGGTGACGGGCGCGTGGGCCGGGTTACTCGATGACTTGCAACATCACCGTCTGGATGTGGCGCTGGTAGCGGCTGGCGCAAAGCGCGCCAGGCTCGAACACAGCGTGGTCTACAGCGAACGCCTGGTGCTGATTGCCAGCGCGTCCAGTGAGCCGATCAACAGCGCCGAGGACTTGGCCGGCCGCACGCTGCTGGTATGGCCACCCGGCTGCCCCTACCGCGCGGCGCTGGAAAACTGGGTCAAGCCCCATGATTTCAAGCCGAGCATCGCCAGCTATGCCAGCTGGGGCACGATCATCGGCTGCGTCAGCGCGGGGATTGGCGTGGCGTTGGCGCCGGAAGGCATTATGGCGCGTTACGCGCAGGCCAATCAGCTGGCTTCGTACCGGTTCGAAGAATTACAGGCCGTGGATAACCTGCTGTTTTGGCACAAGGACACCCAGCGCCATTTGGCACGCGATGCATTTGCCGAGCTGCTGCGGGAAACGTTCGGCTAACCGGTAACATTCCCTTTCAGTTATTCTTTCGCCAAATTGATTCTAAATGTAAGGGACTACCATGAATTACTTCCGCGTTTTAATGGCGGCGGCCGCCTTGAGCCTGCCTGCTGCCAGTGCTTTTGCTGCTGCCACGCCCGCCCCTGCGCCTGTTGAAGCCAGCGCACCGGCCGAAACGGCCGAGCATTTCCTCGCCTCACTCAAACAGCAGACCGGCACAGTCACCCTGCCCGGTGATATCGCCACCCTCAAGCTCAACGACGAGTTCTATTACCTCAACCCGGCCGACACCGAGCGCTTGCTAACCGACGGCTGGGGCAACCCGCCGGGCTTCAAGACCCTGGGCATGATCGTGCCAAAAGCCGTCAGCCCGCTGGCGGAACGCGGCTGGGGCGTGATCGTCAGCTACAACAACGACGGGCACATTTCCGACGAGGACGCGGCGAAAATCGACTACGCCGAACTGCTCAAGCAAATGCAGGAAGAAGACGAAGAAGAAAACAAGGCCCGCCAAAAACAGGGCTACTCCGGCCTGCACCTGTTGGGCTGGGCCGAGCCGCCACATTACGATGAAGCCACCCACAAAATGTATTGGGCGCGTGAGCTGAAAGCCGATGACGCCCAGCAGACGACCCTCAACTACAGCATCCGCGTGCTCGGCCGTGAAGGCGTGCTGGAACTCAACGCCGTGGCGGCCATGGCCGACCTGCCGATCATCAAGCAGGAATTGCCCAAGGTGCTGGCCTTTACCAACTTCACCGACGGCAACCTGTACACCGACTTCAACCCAAGCACCGACAAGGCGGCGACTTACGGCCTGGCTGCCTTGGTTGCAGGCGGCATCGCCGCCAAAGCCGGGCTGTTCGCCAAGATCGGCATCTTCCTGCTCGCCGCAAAGAAATTCCTGGTGATTGGCGTTGTGGCGCTGCTCGCATTCGTGCGCAAACTGTTTAATCGCAACAAGGGCTGAACCTGGACACAAAAACGCCGCAGCGTGGCTAGCACGCTGCGGCGTAGAGGATTGGCTCAGTGCTGCGCAGGCGGCACAGACAGGCGACTGTATTGATCGCTGCTGATCCAGCCGGTGTAGGTATGATCCCTGGCGTTGGTGTATTCAACCTCGGCCCAGCCATCCTTGAACGCCAGCACCCCCACTACATCATCCTTGACGATGTACGGGCGTTTTGCCGCATCGTCGCCAGGCGCTTTGAGCAGGTAGGCCTTGTCGGCCGAGACCGTCACCAGACCAATCCACTGCGTGCTGGCGGTTTGGGTCAACTCCAGGCCCGTGGCGATTTCCGGCATCAGCACGCTCATGCAGCCAGGGTGCTGACGGCCCTGCTCCACGGTCAGGGTCACGCCATCGGACGACGCGGCCACCGTGCCGGGGTAGACCTCGTCGAGCCAGGTGCTGAGCGCTTCGGGCGCGCCTTGCAGGTAGAACGCGCAACTGCGTGTTACGCCCACGCCCAGTGTTTCGGCGTAATAGCCTTCGACCTGGTGCTGGGGCGTCACGGCCAGCATCAGCCCTTCGTACTTGCCCGAATGCAGGGCGGTTTCGTCCGCAAATGCCGGCGCCACAGCGCACAACGACAACACACCCATTGCTAGAATACGCGTCATCTTATTTTTTCCCTTCCAATGCTTCGTAGGCATTTTTGATACGCCTGTCATAGTCGCCGTAATCCTTGCCGTTATAGTTGCGCGCCATGGCAACATAATCTTTATCTTTCATGGCCGTGATCAATGCCGGGCTTTGGCTGCAAAAACTGATAAACGCCTTAAGTTGATAGCCAGCATTAATCTTTAATGCCGCGACAAATTCAAACACGGTTTTGTAACCGCATGAAGTGAAGTTGAAACCCATGATCTGAAACATGCCCCAGGACGCCGACATCAGCGCCGCTTCCTGATCCAGCGCAAACGCGGTGGCCATGGTTTCCCAGGCCTTGGTCTGATCCTTGTTATTGGTTCTCCACTGCGGCCCGGCCTTCATTACGTAGACATAGGACAGCAACGGGTGCGCCTGATCGTAGATATGCTTGGTGTACTTGCGAAACAGGTGACCCTCAAACGCAATCACCGGCAACTTTTCCGGCCCGAACCCCGAGCGCCCGCCGGACTCAACGGTGGCAAACGCCTTGACGATATTCACCGAAATACCGCTGCCCAACTGCGTTGCGGCGTTCTGGAAGTCGGTGTCGGTGAGGGTCATGCCCCCGTCGCATGTGGCCTGGAGTATCAATTGACGGTTGCGCCGCTCGGCCTCCACCATCGCGCGCATACGGTCCAGGTAAACGTTGACCGTGGCCTGCACGGCGTCGCCGTTGTTATTGCCGAACACATTGAGAAAGCTCGGAATGCGTGCCGTCGGGAAGGCGTTTATCGGCACCTTCATCGCTTCCTCAATCAGGCTGTTGAAGGTTCGACCGGTGGGGTCGATCACGCCATCGGGATGGGCATATTTAAGGTGGCGGAACTGATACTGGCTGATGCACTGCACCAACTGGCCGTCGCACTTGCCGTTTTCGGCCAGCGGAAAACCCATCTTGGGGATGATTAAATTGAATAAATACTGGATGCACTGAACATCGGCAGGCAAGTTGCGCGCTTTCCCCGGAGCGCCGACTGAAGCACTGATAAGACGGGGCAACCCTTGCAGGCTTTTCATGACAGACGTCCTTGTTAGTCAGCGAAGTGATAGCACTTCAATCTCAAAGCAGCGCACTTGTCATATTCTGAAACAAATGGCTCGCGCAAGCTAACAAGTCTGTTTTGGCTTGTCCAGTGGGCGCATTGATAGCGGTGAGAAAGCAATCAATGCGCCGCGTAATCAACACAAGAGAGTGCTTACACCGCTATTTTTTCTGTTCAAGCGCCTCATAGGCTTTTTTAATGCGCTTGTCGTAGTCGCCGTAGTCGTCGCCGTTGTAATTGGAGGCCATGCCCACATAATCCTTGTTCCTCATCGCTTTGATCACGGGCGGGGTCTTGCTGCAAAAACCGACGAACGCCTTCAGGTGATTGCCAGCGTTGAGTTTCATCGCGACCACAAAATCGGTGACGTTCTTGTAACCGCAGGCGGCGAAGTTAAAACCCATGATTTGAAACATGCCGTACGAAGCTGACTTCAGGGCGGCCTGCGGGTCTAGCTTGAATGCGTCGGCGAGGGTGCGCCAGGCTGTGGCCTGGTCCCTGTTATTGGCCTTCCATTGCGGGCCTGCCTTGACCAGGTAAGGGTACGACAGCAAGGGGTGAGACTTGTCGTACTTGTTCCCGGTGTACTTGCGGAAGGTGTGCCCTTCAAACGCAATCACCGGGAGCTTGGCTGGCCCGAAGCCGGAACGTCCGCCGGACTCAACGGTGGCAAACGCCTTGATGAGGTTCACCGAAATACCATTACCCAGTTGGGCGGCCGCATTCTTGAAATCTGCCTCGGTCAGCGTGACACCACCGTCGCACGTCACCTCTGTCAGCCATTGCTGCCGGTCTTTCTCAGCCTGAACTGGCACTTGCACGGCAGGCGTCGCCTTGCCTGCGTCCTCGACCAGGCTCTTGAAGGTCTGGCCATTGGCATCAATCACGCCGTCGGGGTTTTTCGCCTTCAGGCGAGCAACTTGATACGCACTGATGCGCTGGACCAACTTGGGGCCGGACTTGCCGTCCTCCACCAGGGGCAAATCGGAGGTGGACTTGATCAGATTAAACAGATGTTGAATGGATCGAACGTCGGCAGGGTCGTTAACGGCCTTGCCTGGCGTGCCGACTGAAGCTTTGATAGAAACGGGTAAACCTTGAAGGCTGGTCATGGCAATCATCCTTAATCAGGGAATGAGTGCCTTCACTTCTTCACTACTCCAGCACGGGGTCGCTTACCTGAATCACGCTAGCAGGCGGCATGCAGTTGTCCAGTGGTCATCGACGGCGCAATGAGGCTTGGCAGTTAACTGAGCAAGAAATATTGAGTTGAAACAGAGGGGGTACTGCGAGGAAGAGCGTTATGGAGGCAACCCCACCAGCCACACCCCGGCACACAATGTTCCCGCTGTGGCTGCTGCCTTCCGGCTCTGACCAGGTTCACGGGTAATCGTTGCGGGGGGACCGATGGGGTCACCATAACGACGCCTGCCTCTCGGCAAGCGGGGCCATTGTACCGATCTCATCGGAAGTTACAACCGTTGGTTCGGGATTAAAAATATCCGCTGGTTCAAGCACTTGCCTACGGCCTCGCACCTTGTGGGAGCCGGGCTTGCCCGCGATGTCAGCGACTCGGTGCATCAGTGATATCGCGGTGACGCCATCGCAGGCAAGCCAGCTCCCACACACAGCAACTTATTGCGCCTGTACGACCTCATCCGCCCGACCACCCTCCTCCTGGATCACCAGATGGATGAAGTGCAACTTGGCGATCACCGCCGGCGGCAGCACAAAGGGGTAAAAGTCCGGCTGCCCCATGCTGCGCGACAGTTCGTTGAGCATGCCGGCCAGTTCGATCCAGGCGTTGACGAACGACAGGAATGCCGTGCCGCCGGGGTGTGCGGGGTCATAGAGCGTGGAGAGGGGAAATGGCTGGTAGTCCAGGTCCATCTCGCGGGCGCTCATGCCAAAGCCAAGGGCGGTGTCGACGGCGTCCATCATGTGCAGGTAGTGGGCCCAGGTTTCCGCCCAGTCTTCCCACGGGTGCATGGTCGCGTAGGCGCTGACGCAGGTTTGCTGCCAGTCCGGGCGCGGGCCGTTTTGGTAGTGCTGGTCGAGGGCATCGGCGTAGCTGGCGCGTTCGTCACCGAACAGGCTGCGATACGCTTCGAGCCAGTGGCTATCAGCGATCAGCCGATCCCAGTAGTAGTGGCCAACCTCATGCCGAAAATGGCCGAGCAACGTGCGATAGGGCTCACGCATTTGCACACGGACCTTTTCGCGATGAGCGTCATCGGCTTCCTTGATATCCAGGGTAATCAGCCCGTTGGAATGGCCTGTCATCGGCGCATTGCCTTCCAGGTCGATGCCGACAAAGTCAAACGCCAGGCCGGTGTCTTCGTCGACACTCTTGGGCACCACGCGCAGGCCCAGGCTTATCAGTTGCGCCACCAGCCGATGCTTGGCGGTTTCGACCTTGCGCCAGCGATCGTGGTTTTCCGGGATGGACAGGTCGGGAATGGTACGGTTCAGGCTGCACGCCACGCACAGCGGCGCAGTGCTGTGGGCCGGGATCAGCCAGTTACACGCGGCCGGGGTATCGAGGTTGGCGCAGCGGCGAAAGGCACCGGCGTCAAGGTTGTCGTCCGCAAGCCAAGTGTCGGCGACGGGGCCCGGCTGAAGGGATGAAACGCGGCTTTGTTGCGGCTGGTAGCCCAACAGCGCCTGGCAAGCCAGGCACTGGCTGTTGCGAAAGAATAGAGGTTGCCCGCAGCGGCATTGCCATACCTTGCTGTTGCGAGACGACCCGGCTACGAACGGTGCTGCGATGCGCGAACTGAGTTGCTCGAAGTAGCGGAACATGGCGGTCTCTCCTGGTTGACAGAGACTAGATCATCTCACGCAGGATATCGTTCACTTTCCTGAGAGGGGCTGCTGCGCAGCCCAACGGGAGCAAGCTCCCTCGCCACAGGATCCCGTCAGACGGAGATGTTGTGCCTGGCGAGGAAAGCGACGAAGGCTTCTTCGTCCAGCACTTTCAAACCCAGCTCACTGGCTTTGGCCAGCTTCGAACCAGCGCCCGGCCCGGCGACCACGCAGTGGGTTTTCGCCGAGACCGAGCCCGCCACCTTGGCGCCGAGGCTTTCGAGCTTGTCTTTGGCCACGTCGCGGCTCATCAGCTCCAGCGAGCCGGTCAGCACCCACGTGTGGCCTGCTTCCGGCAAACCTTCGACGACTTTCTTCTCACTGTCCCAATGCATGCCGAAGTCCTTGAGCTGCTGCTCGATGGCCATGGCGTGCGTGGCGTTCTCGGTGTTATCAAAGAAATCGCGCACGGCCTTGGCCTGCTTTTCGGGCAGCGCCTGGCGCATATCCAGCCAGTCGGCGTTGATCACGCCTTCCAGGGAGCCGAATTTATCCGCCAGTTTCTGTGCCGCGCCAGGGCCGACGCTTGGCACGTGCAGCTTGTCGAGTAACCCGCCCAAGGTGGTGCTGGCAGCGAACTCGGCAGCGAGGTCGCCTTGATCCTGCAACTGCAGGCCGCATTCGTCCGGCGACAGCAGCGCGCCGATCACGTCCCGGTTATGGCTGTCTTCAAAGAAGCTGTGAATCTCGTGCGCCACTTCCAGGCCTACGTCCGGCAGGTAGGTCAACACTTCCGGCAAGGCCTTCTGCACCCGCTCAAGGGACGCCAGCGAGCGCGCCAGCACCTTGGCCGTCTCCTCGCCCACGTCGGGAATGCCCAGGGCGTAGATAAACCGCGCCAGAGTCGGCGTCTTGCTGTTCTCGATGGCGGTGATCAACTTCTTGCTGGAAATATCAGCGAAGCCTTCCAAGTCGATGATCTGCTCGTACGTAAGTTTGAAAAGGTCAGCCGGCGAGCCGATAAGTTTTTCATCCACCAGTTGCTCGATGGTCTTGTCGCCCAGGCCGTCAATGTCCATGGCGCGGCGCGAGACGAAGTGAATAATCGCCTGCTTGAGCTGCGCACCACAGGCCAGGCGGCCAACGCAGCGATACACCGCGCCTTCGCTGACGGTTTCCTTGCCCTTGCTGCGCTTGACCAGTTGCGTGCGCTCCACGTGGGAGCCACACACCGGGCAGGTCTGGGGAATGGGCACGGCGCGGGCAGTTTCCGGGCGGCGCTCGAGTACCACCGAGACCACCTGCGGGATCACATCACCGGCGCGGCGGATAATCACGGTATCGCCGATCATCACGCCCAATCGCGCAACTTCATCCATGTTATGCAGCGTAGCGTTGGAGACGGTCACACCGGCCACCTTGACCGGCTTCAAGCGCGCCACCGGGGTCACGGCGCCGGTGCGGCCGACCTGGAATTCCACGTCGAGCAGCTCTGTAAGCTCTTCCATGGCCGGGAATTTATGCGCGATGGCCCAGCGCGGTTCGCGGGCACGGAAGCCCAGTTCACGTTGGGAGGCAATACTGTTGACCTTGAACACCACGCCGTCGATCTCATACGGCAGGCTGTTACGCCGCTCGCCGATATCGCGGTAGTAGTCCAGGCAATCCTGAATCCCCTTGGCCAGTTTCAGCTCGTGGCTGATGGGCATGCCCCATTTCTTCAACTGCTGCAGGTTGCCGATATGCGTGTCGCTGATATCAGTGGTCACGCCATAGCAGCAGAATTCCAGCGGGCGGCTGGCGGTAATTTTTGAGTCCAGCTGACGCAGGCTGCCGGCGGCGGCGTTGCGCGGGTTGGCGAAGGTCTTGCCGCCCACTTCAAGTTGCGAGGCGTTCAGCCGCTCGAAGCCGGCCTTGGACATGAACACTTCACCGCGCACTTCGAGGGTCGCTGGCCAGCCGCTGCCGTGCAGCTTCAATGGGATATTGCGCACGGTGCGCACGTTGACGCTGATGTCTTCGCCGGTGGTGCCGTCGCCGCGGGTGGCGCCGCGTACCAGTTCGCCGTCCTGATACAGCAGGCTGACCGCCAGGCCATCGAGCTTCGGCTCGCAGCTGTACTCGACACTCCCAAAGAGATTACCCGCCGGTAGATCCAGCCCCTCGGTTACCCGGCGGTCAAATTCCAGCATCGTGGTTTCATCAAAGGCGTTGCCCAGGCTGAGCATCGGAATCTCATGACTGACCTGAGTAAATGCCGACAACGCCGCACTGCCCACCCGCTGCGTCGGCGAATCACGCGTCACCAGGTCCGGATGCTCGGCCTCAAGGGCCTTGAGCTCGTGAAACAACCGGTCGTACTCGGCGTCCGGAATGCTCGGCTCGTCGAGGACGTGATAACGGTAGTTGTGCTGATCCAGTTCAGCGCGCAATTCAAGGATGCGGGTGTGGGCGGCGGTCATGGGTGTTCTCTCAGAAAGCAAAAGAGCAGCCGAAGCTGCTCAAATGGTAGTGCGCTTATTCTACTGACAACGCTGGAAACCAATCCTCAGCGTTTTTGTGTCAGGGCGCGACGCTCAAACTCGACGATGCGCTGACGGTAGTGTTCGATGGTCTGGGCAGTCAGGACGCTGCGTTGATCGTCCTTGAGCTCGCCGTTGAGTTCCTGGGACAGCTTGCGGGCTGCGGCCACCATCACGTCGAACGCTTGTTTCGGGTGACGCGGGCCAGGCAAGCCGAGGAAGAAGCTCACCGCCGGGGTGCTGAACAGGTCGATATCGTCCAGATCAAAGGTACCCGGCTTGACCGCGTTGGCCATGGAGAACAGCACTTCGCCGTTACCCGCCATGCTTTCGTGACGGTGGAAGATATCCATCTCGCCAAAACGCAGGCCGCTTTCCAGAATGTTCTGCAACAGCGCCGGGCCTTTGAAACCGCCGGCGTCACGGCAGATCACGCTGATCACCAAGACTTCTTCAGCGGCCGGCTGATCGTTGACCGATTGGCGCGGGGCGCTGCTTTTGGCTGGCGTCTCGTCGGGGAAATCGTCATCGCGGCTGCTGAAGCTCGGGCCGTCATCGACGTCCAGGTTAAGGTCGCCCTGATGCGGCTCAGCCGCGCCGGCATTGCCACGTTTGCCACGCTTGGAAGGCTCACGGGCTTCACGCACCGGCGCGCTCATCGACGGCAAGTCATGCTCGTCCAGTTGGGGTTCTTTATGGTTGTCGAGCACGCGTGGCGGCCCCAGCAGCTCGGCGCTGCCGTCGTCGTCAGGCAAGTTGGACAGGTTGCGGTCCAGACGGAATTTAAGCTTGCCTTTGCCGCCGCGCATACGGCGCCAGCCATCAAAAAGAATACCGGCAATGACAATAATGCCGATGACGATCAGCCACTCGCGCAGACCGATTTCCATGTAATCCCGTGCCTCTAATAAAAAATGCTGAAAAATAAGGGGTTTAGCACCGTGCAAACCGCTTTAAAACGTGGCGCCAACTCTATGTTCTGACTGACGTTTTGCCCACGCATACGCAAAATTGACATTAAACTAGCACGACCAAAGATAACTTTACACCGTCTGTCAAAATGCCTTGAACAAATATGTCCATTTGCCATATTTCACAACCGGGTCCATCACCTTACCGCCTGCTGAAAATTCTCTTTCAACGCCCGCCTCAGGATTCCACCATCGCCATCGCTTCTTCGACATCCACCGCCACCAAACGCGAACAGCCAGGCTCGTGCATGGTCACGCCCATCAGTTGATCGGCCATTTCCATGGCGATCTTGTTGTGGGTGATGTAGATGAACTGCACGGTCTGGGACATCTCTTTAACCAGTCGCGCATAGCGTCCAACGTTAGCGTCATCCAGCGGGGCATCAACTTCATCAAGCATGCAGAACGGCGCCGGGTTCAATTTGAAGATCGCAAATACCAGGGCCAACGCGGTGAGTGCCTTCTCGCCACCGGACAACAAATGGATGGTGCTGTTCTTCTTGCCCGGAGGCCGCGCCATGATCGTTACCCCTGTATCGAGTAGATCTTCGCCCGTCAGTTCCAAGTAAGCGCTGCCACCACCGAAAACTTTCGGGAATAACGCCTGTAAACCGCTATTAATCTGATCAAAGGTATCTTTGAAGCGATTACGGGTTTCCTTGTCGATCTTGCGGATCACGTTTTCCAGGGTGTCCAGGGCTTCCACCAGGTCGGCGTTCTGGGCGTCCAGGTAACGTTTGCGCTCGGACTGCTGCTGATACTCATCGATGGCCGCGAGGTTGATCGCGCCCAGTCGTTGAATGCGCGCGGCAATGCGCTCAAGTTCTTCTTCGGCGTCTTTCTCGTTGGCCTGTGCGGTTAGCGTGTTAAGCACGCCGTGCAAGTCGTAGCCGTCTTCCAGCAACTGGTCTTGCAGGGTCTTGCGGCGCACGGTCAGGGCTTGCCATTCCATCCGCTGTTGTTCGAGTTGGCCGCGAATCAGCTGGGATTGCTGCTCGGCCTGGGTCCGGCGTTTTTCTGCATCGCGCAGTTCGCGGTCGGCGTCTTCCAGGGCGATTTGCGCGGTCTTGAGTTCTTCGTCGACGCTCATGCGCTTGTCGAGCAACTCTTCCAGTTTGAGCCGCAACTCTTCCAGAGGCGCTTCGCCCTCCTCCAGGTTGAGGCTCAGTTGCTCACGCTTTTCGGTGAGGCGTTCGGATTGCATCTCCAGGCGTTCAAGGGCCTGGGCGGTGGACTTATGCTGGGCCTGCAAGGAGCCGAGGCGCACCGCCAATTGGTGCGCGTGGTCTTTGTGCTGGCGGGCTTCCTGACGCACACGATCCAGACGTTCGCGCAGGCTGTCGCGCTGGGCCAGCAGCAGTTCACGCTGCTCGGTGTCCAGCGCCATGCTGTCGAGAGCTTCCTGCAACTGCAGGCGCGCCTCACCGATCTGTTCGTGTTCAAGGGCGCGCTGCTCGCCCATCTCGGCGACTTCTTCGTCGAGGCGAGTACGGCGCAGGGTCAATTGTTCGGCCTTGGCTTTGCTCGCTGAGAGCTGGGCCTTGAGTTCGCCTTGCTGGCGCGCTTCGTCCTGAAGCAGACGGCGCAGGTGTTCGCGGCCAGTCTCTTGCTGGCGCTGGGTGGCGCGCAGGGTTTGCAGTTCGGTTTCCAGGCTTTCCAGGGTGGCTTCGCGCTCTTCACGTTCGGCGCTCAGGCTGACGATTTCCTGGCCACGGGCCAGAACACCGCTTTCGGCTTCACTGGCTCGGCGCACGCGCAAAAAGTGCCGACCGACCCAAAAGCCGTCCCGGCTGATCAGGCTTTCGCCGGCGCCCAGTTGGCCACGCTGGGCCAAGGCGTGTTCCAGCGAGTCCACCGGTTTGACTTGCCCCAGCCAGGGCGACAGATCAATCGCCGCCTCGACCTTGTCCAGCAAGCTGCCCGGCACTCGCGTGCCGTCGGCGGCGGGGCTGAGCAAACGCAGATCGCCTTGGGTGAAACCGGCAAGGTCAAAGCCGCCAAAATCATCGACCAGCACCGCTTGCAGGTCGGCGCCGAGCACGGTTTCCACCGCCAGCTCCCAACCGGCTTCTACTTTCAAACCCTCGGCCAGGCGCGGGCGCTCGGCCAAATGTTGGTCGCGCAGCCATTCAGCCGTGCCAGTGCCGGGGTCCAACGCCGCCTGCTGCAAGGCTTCCAGCGACGCCAGCCGGCCGTTGAGCCGCTGTAAATCGCCCTGGGCCTGCTGCTGGGCCTGGGTCGCCTGTTGCAGCTGCTGACGCAGTTGCTCCAGGCGCTCCACTTGCTGCTCTTCGCTGGCTTCGAGGTCTTCCAGCGTCATTTCGCTTTCGGCGAGCTGCTCGCTGAGTTCCATGATCGCCGCGTCTTCCGGGTCAGCCGAGAGCAACGCGCGCTCTTCCTGCATCCGGCGTTGGCGTTCAGCCAAGCGTTCCATGCTGGTTTCCAGCTGCTGAATGCGCGACTGCTGCACTTCGGCCTGGCGGCGCGGCTCGGCGGATTGCAGGTTGAACGTGTCCCACTGCTCCTGCCAGCCCTGCATGGTGGTTTCGGATTCTTCCAACGCGGCGGCGGCTTCTTCGGCGGCAGCGCTGGTGATTTCTTGCTCGGGCGTGAGCATGTCCAGCTCTTCACCGAGGGTCAGCAGCAACGTGCGGTCGTGGCCCAGGTGAGATTCAGTCTCCAGGCGCGCGCGTTCGGCCTCTTTGAGGTCATCCTGCAACTGGCGCAGGCGTTGCTGGCCGTGCTGGATGCTCTGCTCGACCCGGGCGATATCGCCGCCCACCGAGTAGAAACGCCCTTGCACCAGATTGAAGCGTTCAGACAGCTCATGGTGACCGTCGCGCAGGCGCTCGATGCTGGCATCGGCATTGCGCTGTTCGGCCACCAGCGCTTCAAAGCTGATTTCCTGGGTGCCGATAATCGCTTCGCGCTGGCCGACCTGCTCATTCAACGCCTGCCAGCGCAGGGCCGACAGTTGCGCTTTGAGCTGACGCTCCTCGCCCTTGTATTCCTGATACTTCTCGGCAGCCTGGGCCTGGCGGTGCAGGCGCTCCAACTGGCGCTCCAGCTCATCGCGCAGGTCAGTCAGGCGGGCGAGGTTTTCATGGGTGCGGCGAATGCGGTTTTCGGTCTCGCGGCGGCGCTCCTTGTACTTGGAGATGCCCGCGGCTTCTTCGATAAAGTTACGCAGGTCTTCAGGCTTGGCTTCGATCAGCTTGGAGATCATGCCCTGCTCGATGATCGAGTAGCTGCGCGGGCCCAGGCCTGTACCGAGGAAGATGTCGGTAATGTCGCGACGACGGCACTTGGTGCCGTTGAGGAAGTAGCTGTTCTGGCTGTCGCGGGTCACTTTGCGGCGAATCGAGATTTCCGCGTAGGCGGCGTATTCGCCGACGAGGGTGCCATCCGAGTTGTCGAACACCAGCTCAATGCTGGCCTGGCTCACCGGCTTGCGGCTGGTGGAGCCGTTGAAGATGACGTCGGTCATCGACTCGCCACGCAGGTTTTTGGCCGAGCTCTCGCCCATCACCCAGCGGACGGCGTCGATAATGTTCGACTTGCCGCAACCATTGGGCCCGACCACCGCCGCCATGTTACTGGGGAAGTTCACCGTGGTCGGGTCGACGAAGGACTTGAACCCCGCCAGTTTGATGCACTTGAGCCGCACGCTTAGGCGTCCGCCAACGCAGCGATAACCAGCGAGCAACTGCGCTCGCCGTAGGCCGACAACACCTGGCGAATCTGCGGCAAGTCACGGGCGAGCACGGCGGCGAGCAACTGCTCGAACAGCACCAGGTACTCGCTCATGGACGCCTTGCGTTGATCCAGCGCCAGGTAATAGGCGCGGTTCATCGCCGGCTGCAGGTTCTCGACGGTTTCCTGCAAATACGGGTTGTTGGCGAACGGGTACGCAGCGCGCATCACGTTGAAGCTTTCTTCGACGAAGGCGCGAATGTCCTGGCGTTCGAAACTGGCGATCAGGCGCTGCTGGATTTGCACGAAGGGCGCCATGTCGGCCTGGGTCTGCCAGCCCTCGGCAACCGCATTACCGAGCAGGATGTACAGCTCGCCCATCAACGTGCACAGGCTCTGCACCTTGTGTGCGGTGAGTTCGGTGACGTGGGCGCCACGGCGCGGCAGGATCGCGATCAGGTGGCGGCGTTCAAGGATCAGCAGGGCTTCGCGCACGGAACCACGGCTGACATTGAGCGCCAGCGTGACTTTCTGTTCCTGGATCCGCTCCCCAGGCTTGAGATCGCCGCGAATGATACGTTCGGCGAGGTGGTGAGCGATTTGCTCGGCGAGACTGTCCGGCGCCTTGAACGTCATGTTTTCCCTTCGAAATCTGCTATCGGTACAAGCGCGGCAGTGTAGCGCATTGGCCCGCTGATGGCGCTACGCCCACGGCGGCGAATTTGGCATGAAATAAGCAACGTATCGCAGGTAAAGGCCTGCAAAAACGTCGGTTCCAAAAGACTGGCCCCTAATTAAATGTGTTGCGATCGCGCTTTCTTGACCCTTAAGTCAGAAAACAATTGACCGAAAAGTCAGACATGACTAGATTCGGCGCAAAGCGCTTAACAACAATAATGAGTCTGCGAGGCCTTCCGTGATCCAGTTTTTACTAAACCAGGAACTCCGTAGCGAGCACGCCCTGGACCCCAACCTGACCGTGCTCAACTATTTGCGTGAGCACGTGGGCAAATCCGGTACCAAGGAAGGCTGCGCCAGCGGCGATTGCGGTGCGTGTACCGTGGTGGTCGGCGAATTGCACACCGATGCACACGGTGCGCAACAGATTCGTTATCGCAGCCTCAATTCCTGCCTGACCTTTGTCTCGTCCCTGCACGGCAAACAACTGATCAGCGTCGAAGACCTCAAACACCAGGGCCAGCTGCACAGCGTGCAACAAGCCATGGTCGAGTGCCACGGCTCGCAATGCGGCTTTTGCACACCGGGTTTTGTGATGTCGTTGTTTGCGCTGCAAAAGAACAGCGACGCTCCCGACAGCCAAAAAGCCCACGAAGCGCTGGCCGGCAACCTGTGCCGCTGCACCGGCTATCGCCCGATTCTCGCCGCCGCCGAACAGGCCTGCTGCAACAAACCGCAGGATCAGTTTGACAGCCGCCAGGCCGAAACCATCGCCCGCCTCAAGGCCATCGCACCAACCCAAACCGGCGAGCTGAACAGCGGCGACAAACGCTGCCTGGTGCCGCTGACCGTCGCCGATCTGGCCGACCTCTACGACGCCTACCCGCAAGCGCGTCTACTGGCTGGCGGCACCGACCTGGCGCTGGAAGTCACGCAGTTCCACCGCACCCTGCCGGTGATGATCTACGTCGGCAACATTGAAGAAATGAAGCGCATCGAAGACTTCGACGACCGCCTGGAAATCGGCGCCGCCACAGCCCTCTCCGACTGCTACACCGCGCTGCACCATGAATACCCGGACTTCGGCGAACTGCTGCACCGCTTCGCCTCGCTGCAAATTCGCAACCAGGGCACCCTGGGCGGCAACATCGGCAACGCCTCGCCGATCGGCGATTCACCGCCCCTGCTGATCGCCCTCGGCGCGCAGATTGTGCTGTGCAAAGGCAACACCCGCCGCACCCTGGCGCTGGAAGACTACTTCATCGACTACCGCGTGACTGCGCGCCAGGACAGCGAGTTCATCGAGAAGATCATCGTGCCCAAGGGCCACGCGCTGTTCCGAGCCTATAAGGTGTCCAAACGCCTCGACGATGATATTTCCGCGGTGTGCGCCGCCTTCAACCTGACGATTGAAAACGGTGTGATCAGCCAAGCCCGCGTCGCCTTCGGCGGCATGGCCGCCACGCCAAAACGCGCGAAAAGCTGCGAAACCGTGCTGGTCGGCGCCACCTGGAACTCCGCTACGGTGGAAAAAGCCTGCGCCGCCCTGGCCGAAGATTTCACCCCGCTCTCGGACTTCCGCGCCAGCAAGGAATACCGCCTGCTCAGCGCGCAGAACCTGCTGCGCAAATACTTCATCGAACTGCAAACGCCGCACATCGAGACTCGGGTGACCGCTTATGTCTAACCATCACGCCGATGTAAAAACCCAGGCCGAACTTGCCGAGCTGTTCTCCCAGGACCTGACCTCCGGCGTCGGCCGCAGCGTCAAGCATGACAGCGCCGCCAAGCATGTGTCCGGCGAAGCACAGTACATCGATGACCGCCTGGAATTCCCGAACCAGTTGCACCTGTATGCGCGCATGTCTGACCGTGCCCATGCACGCATCATCAGTATCGACACTGCGCCCTGCTACGCCTTTGAAGGCGTGCGTATCGCCATCACCCACGAAGACGTGCCGGGCCTGAAAGACATCGGCCCGTTGATGCCCGGCGACCCGTTACTGGCCATCGACACCGTGCAGTTCGTCGGTCAAGTGGTGCTGGCAGTAGCGGCCCGCGACCTCGAAACCGCGCGCAAAGCCGCCATGGCTGCGGTGATCGAATACGAAGACCTCGAACCGGTGCTCGACGTGGTCGAAGCCTTGCGCAATAAACACTTCGTACTCGACAGCCATACCCACCAGCGCGGCGATTCGGCGGGCGCATTGGCCTCGGCGAAAAACCGTATCCAGGGCACGCTGCACATTGGCGGCCAGGAACACTTCTATCTGGAGACGCAAATCTCCTCAGTGATGCCCACCGAAGACGGCGGCATGATCGTCTATTGCTCCACGCAGAACCCCACCGAAGTGCAGAAACTGGTGGCCGAAGTGCTGGACGTGTCGATGAACAAAATCGTCGTCGATATGCGCCGCATGGGCGGTGGTTTCGGCGGCAAGGAAACCCAGGCCGCAAGCCCGGCGTGCCTGTGCGCAGTGGTTGCGCGCCTCACAGGCCAGCCGACCAAGATGCGCCTGCCGCGCGTCGAAGACATGCTGATGACCGGCAAGCGCCACCCCTTCTATATCGAATACGACGTGGGCTTTGACGACACCGGCCGACTGCACGGGATCAACCTGGAACTGGCGGGCAACTGCGGCTGCTCGCCGGACCTGTCGAACTCGATTGTCGACCGCGCGATGTTCCACTCCGACAACGCGTATTACCTGGGCGATGCCACGGTGAACGGCCATCGCTGCAAGACCAACACTGCGTCCAACACCGCCTATCGCGGCTTCGGCGGCCCGCAGGGCATGGTCGCAATCGAGGAGGTGATGGACGCTATCGCCCGGCATCTGGCCCTTGACCCGCTGGCGGTGCGCAAGGTCAATTACTACGGCAAGACCGAGCGCAACGTCACCCACTACTACCAGACCGTCGAGCACAACATGCTCGAAGAAATGACAGCCGAGCTTGAGGCCAGCAGCCAATACGCCGAGCGCCGCGAAGCGATCCGTTTGTACAACGCCCACAGCCCGATCCTGAAAAAAGGCCTGGCGCTGACGCCAGTGAAATTCGGTATTTCATTTACCGCCAGCTTCCTTAACCAGGCCGGTGCGCTCATCCACATTTACACCGACGGCAGCATCCACCTGAACCACGGCGGCACCGAGATGGGCCAGGGGTTGAACACCAAGGTGGCGCAGGTGGTGGCGCAGATTTTCCAGGTCGACATCGACCGCGTGCAGATTACTGCGACCAACACCGACAAGGTGCCCAACACCTCGCCGACCGCTGCGTCCAGCGGCGCCGACCTGAACGGCAAAGCCGCACAGAACGCAGCAGAAATCATCAAGCAACGGCTGGTGGAATTCGCTGCGCGCAAGTACGACGTGAGCGAAGCCGATGTGGAATTCCACAACGGCCATGTGCGCGTGCGCGAGCAGATTTTGACGTTTGAAGCGCTGATCCAGCAGGCGTATTTCGCCCAGGTGTCGCTGTCGAGTACGGGGTTCTATAAGACTCCAAAAATCTTCTACGACCGCAGCCAGTCGCGCGGTCGGCCGTTCTACTACTTCGCATTCGGCGCGGCCTGTTGCGAAGTGATCGTCGACACCCTGACCGGCGAATACAAGATGCTGCGCACCGACATTCTTCACGACGTCGGCGCCTCGCTGAACCCGGCCATCGACATTGGCCAGGTGGAAGGCGGCTTTATCCAGGGCATGGGCTGGCTGACCATGGAAGAGCTGGTGTGGAACAACAAGGGCAAGCTGATGACCAACGGCCCGGCCAGTTACAAGATCCCGGCCGTGGCCGACATGCCCCTGGATTTGCGCGTGAAGCTGGTGGAGAACCGCAAGAACCCGGAAGACACGGTGTTCCATTCCAAGGCCGTGGGCGAGCCGCCGTTCATGCTCGGGATTGCGTCGTGGTGTGCGATCAAGGATGCCGTGGCGAGCCTCGGTGACTATCGCCATCAGCCGAAAATTGATGCGCCGGCAACGCCGGAGCGGGTGTTGTGGGGGTGCGAGCAGATGCGGCAGTTGATCACTGCGAAGGCCGTCGAGGCTGAAACAGCGTTGGCGTCGCTCTAGACCGCGCCGCTACCATCGGGAGCAAGCCCCCTCCCACATTTGATCGGGTTTGCAGACCAAGTGTGGGGAGTTCAGCTCCCACAATTTTTGATGTGTGAATACATTCTAATGTGGGAGGGGGCTTGCTCCCGATGACGGCCGAACTGACAGCAGAAATGTTGAGGTGACTATGCACAACTGGATCAGCGCCCTCGCCGACCTGCAAAACCGCGGCGAACCCTGCGTACTGGTGACCATCATCGAAGAGCTCGGCTCCACGCCGCGCAACGCCGGTTCGAAGATGGTCATCAGCGCTGCGCACACCTTCGACACCATCGGCGGCGGGCACCTGGAATACAAGGCGATGCAGATCGCCCGGGACATGCTTGTGCGCGGCCAGCAGAACACCCATCTGGAGCGCTTCAGCCTCGGCGCCAGCCTGGGTCAGTGCTGCGGCGGCGTGACAGTGCTGCTGTTCGAACCGATGGGCCAGGTGCAGGCGCAGATCGCGGTGTTTGGTGCCGGCCACGTTGGTCGCGCGCTGGTGCCGTTGCTGGCCAGCCTGCCGTGCCGGGTGCGCTGGATTGATTCGCGCGATCAGGAGTTCCCGGAGCACATCCCCCAGGGCGTGCGTAAAATCGTCAGCGAAGAGCCGGTCGACGAAATTGCCGACCTGCCGGTGGGCAGTTACTGCATCGTCATGACCCACAATCACGCGCTGGACCTGGAACTGACCGCCGCGCTGCTCAAGCGAGATGACTTCACCTACTTCGGCCTGATCGGTTCGAAGACCAAACGGGTCAAGTTCGAACACCGCCTGCGTGATCGCGGCTTCGACGCCGCGCAGTTGCAACGCATGCGCTGCCCCATGGGCCTCACCGAGGTGAAGGGCAAATTACCGGTGGAGATTGCTATCTCCATCGCCGGCGAAATCATCGCCACCTATAACGCGAATTTCGGTCAGCACACCGCGAGCGCCGAACCCATTGCCAAACTGCTGGTGGCTTCGCGCCGCAGCCAAGCCATTTGAATTGAGACGACCATGCCTTTGACTCGCAAAGCCTACCGTGCCGCCATTCTGCACAGCATCGCCGACCCCGCTGAAGTGGGCATCGAAGCCTCGTACGAATACTTCGAAGACGGCCTGCTGGTGATCGAGAACGGCCAGATCAGCGCTGTTGGCCATGCCGGTGACTTGCTGCCGACCCTGCCCGCCGACATCGAAGTCATCCATTACCAGGACGCGCTGATCACTCCCGGCCTGATCGACACCCATATCCACTTGCCGCAAACCGGCATGGTCGGCGCCTATGGCGAACAGTTGCTGGACTGGCTGAACACCTACACCTTCCCCTGCGAAAGCCAGTTCGCCGACAAGGCCCATGCCGAAGAAGTCGCGGATATTTTCATCAAGGAACTGCTGCGCAACGGCACCACCACCGCGCTGGTCTTCGGCAGCGTGCACCCGCAGTCGGTGAATTCGTTCTTTGAAGCCGCCGAGAAGCTCGACCTGCGCATGATCGCCGGCAAAGTGATGATGGACCGCAACGCGCCGGACTACCTCACCGACACCGCCGAAACCGGCTACCAGGAAAGCAAGGCGCTGATCGAACGCTGGCACGGCAAGGGCCGCCTGCACTATGCGGTCACGCCGCGTTTCGCGCCGACCAGCACGCCGCAGCAACTGGAACTCGCCGGGCAACTGCTGGGCGAATACCCGGACCTCTACATGCAGACTCACATCAGTGAGAACAAGCAGGAAGTCGAGTGGGTGAAGGAGCTGTACCCGGAACGCAAAGGCTACCTGGACGTGTACGACCACTACAAACTGCTGGGCGAGCGCTCGGTGTTTGCCCACGGCGTGCACCTGTGTGACGACGAATGCGCACGGCTGGCCGAGACCGGTTCGGCGGTCGCGTTTTGCCCGACCTCGAACCTCTTCCTCGGCAGCGGTTTGTTCAACCTGCCGATGGCCGAGAAGCACAAGTTGAATGTGGGCCTGGGCACGGATGTGGGCGGCGGCACCAGCTTCTCGCTGCTGCAAACCTTGAACGAAGCGTACAAAGTGATGCAGTTGCAGGGTGCGCGTTTGAGCCCGTTCAAGTCGCTGTACCTGGCCACCCTGGGCGGCGCGCGGGCACTGCGTCTGGAAGACAAGATTGGTACGTTGCAACCGGGTACGGATGCGGACTTTTTGGTACTGGATTACAACGCCACGCCGCTGTTGAGCTATCGCTTGAAGCAGTCGAACAACATTGCCGAGACGTTGTTTGTGTTGATGACGCTGGGGGATGACCGGACGGTGTTGCAGACGTATGCGGCGGGGCATTTGGTGCATCAGCGCTAATATCAGTCGCCATACAAAACCAAATGTGGGAGCGGCTTTTTGTGGGAGCTGGCTTGCCTGCGATGCAGTCACCTCGGTCTTTCAGTTAGACCGAGGGGATGCTATCGCAGGCAAGCCAGCTCCCACAAAAGCCAGCTCCCACATTGTTGATTGGGATCAGAGTTTGACCGAAGAGCGCCCTGGCTTCTTGGTCTGCAACAAATGCGAAAACACCGCATGCAAATCATCCGACGCGCTTTCCTCATCGAGGTTGAGCTTGCTGTCGATGTGATCCATGTGATGCATCATCAAATTCACCGCCAGCGTCGCGTCCCGTGCCTCGATCGCGTCGATCAACTGCGTGTGTTCATCGTAGGAGCAGTGCGAGCGGTTGCCGCTTTCGTACTGCGCGATGATCAACGATGTCTGCGACACCAGGCTGCGCTGGAAGCTGATCAGCGGGGCGTTCTTCGCCGCTTCGGCCAGCTTCAGGTGGAACTCGCCGGAGAGGCGGATGCCCGCACCGCGATCGCCGCGCGAAAAGCTGTCACGCTCGTCGTTGACCATCTGACGCAATTCAGCCAGTTGTTCGGCTGTCGCGTGCTGCACCGCCAACTCCGTGATCGCCCGCTCGACCAAACGGCGGGCCAGGAACACCTGGCGCGCATCTTCGACACTGGGGCTCGCCACCACCGCGCCACGATTGGGCCGCAGCAACACCACGCCTTCATGGGCCAGGCGCGACAGCGCGCGGCGAATGATGGTGCGGCTGACGCCGAAGATTTCGCCCAGTGCCTCTTCACTCAATTTGGTACCGGGTGCCAGGCGTTGTTCGAGGATTGCCTCGAAGATATGCGCATAGACGATATCGTCCTGGGTTCCGCTGCGTCCGGCCTTGCCGGCTCGCGGTTGTTTCTTGAGAGGTTGCAACTGTTCGTTCATGGGCACTCGGGTCGGGAGAACGGCGGCGAATTAACGGTAATACGGCAACAAACGGTTGCTGGCAAGTATCACCTAAAAACAGGGCACATTGTACACAACCGCATACGCCAACACACTGTACGGCTGTTTGCGGCCCCGGCTGTATTGCAATGAGTCGTTACGTTTGAGTTTAGGCTTGAATCTGCGCCTTCACCGGCAAACACCCAGGTAAAAGGAACACCTCTCCATGACCGACGCCACTCAAGCGCCTTTGCGCCCACTGGCCGACACTTCTGCGTCGGCCGTCGTCGCCGGCTTTATCGCCATGATGACCGGCTACACCAGTTCCCTGGTCCTGATGTTCCAGGCCGGCCAGGCCGCCGGCTTGAGCACGGCGCAGATTTCTTCATGGATCTGGGCGATCTCCATCGGCATGGCCGTGTGCAGCATCGGCTTGTCCCTGCGCTATCGCACGCCGATCACCATTGCCTGGTCGACACCCGGCGCGGCCTTGCTCATCACCAGCCTTGGCGGCGTGAGTTACGGCGAGGCCATCGGCGCCTACATCACGTGCGCGGTGCTGGTCACGCTGTGCGGCCTGACCGGCAGCTTTGAAAAACTGGTCAAACGCATTCCGGCGTCACTGGCAGCCGCATTGCTGGCGGGGATTCTGTTCAAGATCGGCAGCGAGATTTTCGTCGCTGCGCAGCATCGCATCGGCCTGGTATTGGGGATGTTTTTCACCTACCTGATCATCAAGCGCGTGTCGCCCCGCTATGCCGTGTTGGCCGCGCTGGTGATCGGCACCGTGCTTTCCGGGCTGATGGGCCTGCTGGACTTCAGCGGCTTCCACCTGGAAGTCGCGACGCCGGTCTGGACCACGCCGCACTTCTCGCTGGCCGCGACCATCAGCATCGGCATCCCGCTGTTCGTGGTGGCGATGACCTCGCAGAACATGCCCGGCGTCGCAGTACTGCGCGGCGACGGCTACACGGTGCCGGCCTCGCCGCTGATCACCACCACCGGCCTGGCCTCACTGGTGCTGGCGCCGTTTGGCTCCCACGGCATCAACCTGGCGGCGATCAGCGCGGCGATCTGTACCGGGCCCCATGCCCATGAAGACCGCAACAAGCGCTACACCGCTGCGGTGTGGTGCGGGGTGTTCTACGGGATTGCCGGAGTATTCGGCGCGACATTGGCGGCCTTGTTCGCAGCGCTGCCAAAGGAGCTGGTGCTGTCGATTGCGGCGTTGGCGCTGTTTGGCTCAATCATCAATGGCCTGAGCATCGCCATGAATGAGCCGAAGGAACGGGAAGCGGCGCTGATCACCTTTATGGTCACTGCGTCAGGCTTGACGTTGTTTTCCATCGGGTCGGCGTTTTGGGGGATTGTGGCGGGGGTGTTGACGTTGCTGATTCTGAATTGGCGCAAGGCATAAAAAAACGGCGACCCTCAGGTCGCCGTTTTTTTTAGTATCACTTAGCCGCGTTGATCGGCTTTTCCGGATACCACACGTCCAGCAGTGGGCTGACTTCAGCGCTTTTCAGTTCGCTGCGGCCTTTGAGCCAGCTTTCAACAGCTGCGCGCTGTTCTTCGTTGACCGAGCCACGCTTCTGCAGGCAAACCAGACCGAAGTCATCGCCGCCGACATAGCCCAGTTCATTGGCTTCCATGGCTTCTTTGATGAATGCTTCGAGGAAAGCATCGGTAGCTTCTTCACTCAGGCCTTCTTTGAAGTCCAGGTTCAGTTCGAAACCCAGCTCTTGAAATTCATCAACGCACAGTTTTTTGCGCAGACGCTGGGAACGGTTAGTCGCCATTGGAACAATCCTCATAAGTAATAACGGGCGGCACTTTAGCAGTTTAAGGCGACGATTGCCCGACTCTCTGGGACGGGCGGCACAATGCAGGCAAAAAAAACGCCCATTAGCAGCTATCGTTCAGCTACAACTGGATCCACCTTGGGGCATAATGCCGACACTTTCGTGACTAATGAGGGATTTTCTTACACACCCCTCGCCTTTTTCACCCTTCTCAGCAGTAGGGTTTTATTCTTTATGATCAAATCTTTGCGTCCATTTTTGCTTGCCAGCGTTCTTTTGCCACTGGCCTTTTCCGTCACCGCCGCCCCGATCAATACCACCCTGCCGCCCAATGTTCAGCAGGCCCTGCAGAAAGCCAAAATACCCAATACCTCGCTGTCCCTGGTGATGCTGCCGTTAACCGGCCCCGGCACCCCGACCGTGTTCAACGCCGACGTGTCGGTTAACCCGGCCTCTACCATGAAGCTGGTCACCACCTACGCAGCCCTGGAAATGCTCGGCCCCAACCACCAGTGGAAGACCGAGTTCTACACCGACGGCACGCTCAGCGGTGGCGTGTTGCACGGCAACCTGTACCTCAAGGGCGGCGGCGACCCCAAGCTGAACATGGAAAAACTCTGGCTGCTGATGCGCGACCTGCGCGCCAACGGCGTGAAGCAAGTCACCGGCGACCTGGTGCTGGACCGCAGCTTCTTCAACCCACCGCAATTGCCCGAATTCAATGACGACGGCAACGACGAGAACAAGCCGTTCCTGGTCAAGCCGGATGCGCTGCTGGTCAACCTCAAAGCCCTGCGCTTCGTGACCCGCAACGATTCCGGCCGGGTGATCGTGTCGGCCGAGCCGCCAATAGCGAGCATCCGTATCGACAATCAGGTGAAAGTGTCCAACGCCAAGCAATGCACCGGCGATGTGCGCTACAGCCCCATGACAGCCGCCGACGGCAGCGTCACCGTGACCGTCAGCGGTCAGTTGGCCGATGGCTGCAGCTCACAGACTTACCTGTCGCTGCTCGACCACGCCACCTACACCGCCGGCGCCGTGCGCGCGATCTGGCAGGAGTTGGGTGGCACCATCCAGGGCCGTGACATCCAGGCGCCGGTTCCGAAAAACGCCAAGGTGCTGGCCCGGGCGTTTTCGCCGGACCTGGCGGAAATCATCCGCGACATCAATAAATTCAGTAACAACACCATGGCTCAGCAGCTGTTCCTGAGCCTGGGCGCGCAGTTTCGCAACGACGCCGATGGCGACGATGCCAAGGCCGCGCAACGTGTAGTGCGTCAATGGTTGGCTAAAAAAGGCATCACCGCGCCACACCTGGTGATGGAGAACGGCTCAGGCTTGTCGCGTGCTGAACGGGTCAGCGCCCGTGAGATGGCGGCCATGCTGCAAGCTGCGTGGAAGGGTCCGTATGCCGCTGAGTACATCAGCTCGCTGCCGATTGCCGGGACTGACGGCACCATGCGTAAACGCCTGAAGACTACGGCGATGCGCGGTGAGGCTCACGTTAAGACAGGCACCTTGAACACGGTTCGAGCGATTGCCGGGTTTAGTCGTGATAACAATGGCAATACCTGGGTGGTGGTGGCGATTCTTAACGATTCGAAGCCGTGGGGGGCTTCGTCGGTGCTGGATCAGGTGTTGCTGGATCTGTATCGCCAGCCGAAGCTGGGGGTGGCGGAACCGGTGCTTTAGGTGAGTGTGTGGTTTGTCTGCGATGGCTGGCTGTCGGGGTACATATCCGTTGCTGCGGTAATGGCTGAAATCGGTTCCGCTCTTACAGCGGGTCACTTTTTGAAGAGCGCAAAAAGTAACCAAAAACGCTCCGCCCCACCACTCGGCAC